>JBEBXD010000004.1:0-93336 GCA_040391845.1 Tsukamurella paurometabola
AGCACGAGACCGCGAAACGCGAGCGGCCTCAGCCCGCGCGCAGGCCGTTGAGGAAGGGGCAGCCCAGGAGGATGCGTATCCCGCGCTGCAGGGCCGCCATGTCGTCGGCGGGCTGGTTGAAGTTCAGACGCACGTCCACGTCGGAGAGCTCGTGGTGCTCGGCGCGCAGACGGATTCCGAAGCGGTCGATGCCCAGGAGGCGGATCCGGTGGTTGCGCAGCTTGCCGGGCAGCCTGCGCGCGAGCTGCCCCACCATCTCCGGGTGCCCGGCCTCGACGTGCGCGAGCCACGCCGTCTCGTACCCGGCGAACGGGTCGGGTTCGGCGGCGGCCAGCTCGTCGCCGGTGACGGAGGAGGCTCCGGCGGCGTCGGCCAGCACGGCGGTCTCGATCGGCATGGTCAGCAGCCGTGTGCCGTTGCCCACGTCGAGCAGCGCCTCGAGGGGGTTCTCGATGGCGATGCGGGCCGCGAGGGCCGCGCCGTCGCCGACCTCGGACAGCCGGCCGGAGAGCCAGACCAGCGAGCGGGTGCGCTCGCGCAGTGGCAGCGGCGAGATGTCGTTGATCTCGACCATCGCGCGCACCCCCTCGAGCCACGGGGAGTCGTCCGCGACGGCCACCACCAGGCGATCGCCCAGCACGTGGTGCAGCACGACGGTGATCGGCTCGTAGCCGTCGGCCGCGAGGACCGCGGCGTGGGGGACGGCCGCGATGGTGCGGACGCGCTCGGCCGGCGTCGGCTCGGCGATGGTCGGGGCGCTCATGACGGCTCCTCTCACTCGGTGGATGTCTGGCATGAAGGTAACCCTAACCTAATGGGGCGGGCAACCCGAGGCAAGAGTTAGGGTCATCGTGATGGCGATCGAACTGGAGCTGCTCGCGCCCCCGCGCGAGCCGATGTCCCTGGTGGAGGGCCTGGCGGTGGCGGCACCGTCGGGCCGGGAGAGCTGCACCTACGAGCCCGGCGATCCCACCGCGCTCGCGGAGTTCCTGGTGCGCGGCGTGCACGAGGAGGGGGCGGGGTTCGAGGTCGCGGTGGCCGACGCCGACGGCGCCGTGGCAGTGCTGTGCGCCACCGTCGCGGCGCTCACCGGCGGCGACATCCCCGCCGCGCTCGCCGCCCCCGACGAGGCGCGCCTGGCGGAGCTCAACCCGATGGCGCAGGACGCGGTGCGCGAGCGGCTGCGGCACCTCGTGGTGCCCGACCCGGAGGCCGTCACCGCGCGCCTGCGCGCCCTCGGGCTGCGCTGACTCAGGACACCTGCGCGACGGGCGCCGTCCACGCCGTGCGGCACACCTCCTGCGTGGGGGAGAGGGCGCCACGGTCGAACCACGCCTGCGCCGTGGCGGATTCGATCCGCGGCCCGTCGAAGCCGTCACCCAGGAGCGACCACACGCGGGCCTGCGCGGACGCCTGGTCGACGTCCGCTCGCGTGATGCCGTGGTCCACGAGGCGTGCCGTCGTGGCGCCGGCCAGGCACAGCGTCTGCACGTGGGCGCGCTTGCGGTACTCGATGCCCACCGGGCCGGAGCGGCCGACCGACCGGATCAGCGCCTCGATGTCCGCGGAGATCCCCGCCCGGTTCTCGGCCCGGTTCGCGGTGGCCAGCGCGAGCCACTGCAGCAGCCGCGGCGCCTGGTTGCCCGCGCCCTCGATCGCCGCGTCGGCGTTGAGGTGGACGGTGTCGTTGCAGGTGCCGAAGCTGGTGACCTTCTCGCCGGCGTAGCACCCATCGGAGGGCGTGTCGTCCGGCGAGCTGAAGGTCCGCACGCTTCCCGCCCGCAGCCCCCACACCGCCTCGAGGCAGACGGTGCCGGCCCGCGCGAAGGTGTCCACCGAGGCCGCGGTGGGCGCGAGCGGCGGCAGCCCGCACCCCGGCGGGGAGACGAGGGCCGTCGTGAAGACGCTGCTCCCCGTGACCTGCTCCACGCTGGGAGCGGGCGGCGGTGCGGCCGAGGTTCCGATCGGGGAGGCGAACCCCGTCACCCCCGGCTTGGCGACCGCGGCCCACCCGACCGCGCCCGCGATCAGCACCACCGCCACCGCGAGGGTGATCCAGCCGGCGCGCCCGAGCCGCCGGGCCCGCCGCGTCTCGCCGGTGCCGTACAGGCCGTTCGCGTAGGGGCTGCCCGTGGGGAGCCGGTTGGACCGCCACGGGCTCGGGCCGCTGGGCGCCGGGCCGGCGCTGATCCGGTCCAGCGGGTTCTCGTCCTGCGCCATGCCGTCTCCACTCCACGCAAAGGTTGAAGTGACTATACTGAATCCTGGTTCGGTCTGCTGCACCGCCGCCCCGCCGCCGGGACCCATTAGGCTCGTGTCGTGACGCGCATCGCCTACTTCGGCCCCGAGGGGACCTTCACCGAGATGGCGCTGCTTCAGTGCCAGGAGCTCGCCGCCCGCGGCGCGATGACGGTGCCGGGGCACGAGCTGGTCGGGGCGGAACGGATCAGCGCGCCGAGCCAGGTGGCCGCTCTCAACATGGTGGCCGTGGGCGACGCCGACCTCGCGTGCGTGCCCATCGAGTCCTCGGTCGAGGGGCCGGTGACGCCGACGCTGGACGCCCTGGGTTTCGGTGCGCCGCTGCAGATCTTCGCCGAGACCGACCTGTCCGTGGCGTTCTCCATCGCCGCCTCCGTGCCGCTGGCCGAGGCCGCCACCGTGGGCGCCTACCCGGTGGCCGCGGCGCAGGTCCGCGACTGGCTCGCCGTGAACATGCCACGCGCACAGGTGGTTCCGGCCGCCTCCAACGCCGCCGCGGCGCTCGACGTGGCGGAGGGGCGGGTGGACGCCGCCGTCACCACGGCGCTGGCGGCGCGGATGTACGCCGTCCCCGAGGCGGCCACCGGCGTGGCCGACGTGGCCGACGCCCGCACCCGGTTCGTGCTGTGCGGCCGGCCCGGGCCCGCGCCCGCCCGCACCGGCAACGACTGCACCGCGGTGGTGCTCGACGTGCCCAGCCGGCCCGGATCCCTGGCCCTCGCGATGGCCGAATTCGCCCTGCGCGGAGTGGATCTCACCCGCATCGAGTCGCGGCCCAAGCGAACCGTGTTCGGCAGCTACGTGTTCCACTTCGACTGCGTCGGCCACATCGACGATCCCGCGGTCGGTGAGGCGCTGCGCGCGCTGCACCGGGTGTGCGACGATCTGCGGTTCCTCGGCTCCTGGCCCCGGCCCGGCGGGCCGGGCACGGCCCCCGTCGACCCCGGTGACTCGGAGGCCTGGTTCGAGAAGCTGCGCCGGGGCGACCGATGACGGGGCTGCTGCACCTGGTCCGGCACGGGCAGACCACCGCCAACGTGAGCCGGAGCCTCGACACCCGTCCGCCCGGCGCGCCCCTGACGCCCGAGGGTGCGGAGCAGGCGCGCAGGTTCGGCGCGGAGCGGCCGGAAGCGGCTCCCGCCGTGCTGCTCAGTTCGGTCGCGCGGCGCGCGCAGCAGACCGCCGGGCACATCGCCTCCGCGTGGGGCGTTCCGGCCGCCGCGATCGACGGGGTGCACGAGGTGCAGGCCGGGGACCTGGAGGGCCGGAGCGACGAGGACGCGATCGCCGCGTTCCAGGACGTGGTCCGGCGCTGGTACGAGGGCGAGCCGACGGCCGCGCTACCCGGCGGCGAGAGCGCCGAGGACCTCCTCGCCCGCTACCTGCCGGCGGTGGACGCCATCCGCGCCGAGCACCTCCCGCGCGGCGACGCCTACCTGGTGAGCCACGGGGCCGCCATCCGGCTCGTCGGCTTCCACCTGTCCGGGGTCGACGGTGCCTACGCCCACAAGCATCACCTGCCGAACACGGGGGAGATCGTTCTCCGCCCGGTCGACGGCCCCACGGGCGTCGGGTGGGAGCTCGTCAGCTGGGCCGACGCACCGTCGCACCTCGACCCGATGGGTTAGTCCGGGAGCGGCTCGAAGAGCAGGTCGGCGCGGTCAGGCCCATCCCAGGTCGTGCAGGCGGTGGTCGTCCATCCCGAAATGATGGCCGATCTCGTGCAGCACGGTCACCCGGATCTCGTGGCGCAGCTGCTCCTCCGTGTCGCAGATGTCCATGAGCGCCTCGCGGTAGATGGTGATCGTGTCCGGCAGGGTGCCGACGTAGTTCCAGTCCCGTTCGGTGAGCGCGATGCCGTGGTAGAGGCCCAGCAGGGTGGGATCGTCCTCGTTGCGGTCGCGGACCAGCACCACCACGTTGTCCATCGCCTTCGTGAGCTCGGGCGGGACGTCGTCGAGCGCGTCGGACACCCACTGCTGGAACGCGCGGCGCGAGACGTGCACGGCTACCCGCCCGCGGTGGTCGTGGTGGGCGCGGCGCCCGGGAAGGTGGGCATCACGGGCTTCTTGCCGTCGATCAGTAGGTCCGGCGATTTCGCGGAGCCGGTGATCGGAGTGAACGTCTTCCCGTCCTTCGAGGAGGTCAGGTAACACACCACCGACCGTGAGCCGGCGGTCCACGACGGCTGGGAGAGCGTGTTCCACGCGAGCTGCAGGCCGGACTTGCGCAGCCCGTCCTGCGAGCCGAACCAGCCCGTGGTCCGCGAGGGGCAGACGCGCTTGAGGTACTCCTCCTGCTGCTGCTCGGTGGGCCACGAGGCGTCCGGGAAGGGCTGCCGCAGGTCGATCACGGCGGTCACCTCGAGACCGTGCGGCTGGGTGCACGGAGCGGGGCCGGTGAGCCGGCCGGCATCGCCGAGCCCGATGCACGTGCCCGGCGGCCAGGTCAGCGACTTGTCCTGGTTCACCACCTTGCCCTTGGTCTCCAGTGCCTTGCCGGCACCGTCGACCACCTGGATCCCGCACCGCAGTGTCCGGTCCCCCGATTCCCACGCCTCCTCGCCGGGCGTGAGCATGCCCACCTGGAACCGGCCCATCGGGTCGAGGCGGGAGTCGAGGTACTTGTCGACCACCGGCGGGCACAGCTGGTCGCGCTGCGCGGCGAGCACCGCCTCGCTGGGGTACGGCGCGGTGTCCGGGAGGGTGCGCGCGGGCTCCCCCGCCACCTCGAACTTGTGCGGCTGCAGGCAGTCCACCGGCGCCATCGTGGTGGCGTCCCCACCCCAGGTGAGGCAGGTGCCGGGCTTGGACTTGGCGAGCACGGTGCCGGCCGCGGCGAGGCGCGGCGCCTTCTCCTCGTTCTTCGGCTCGAAGGCGCCGGTGGCGTAGAGGGTGGCGCCGATCGCGAGCGCGCCCACGATCACCGCGGCGAGCACGGCCCGCACGGTCAGCGCCCCGGCGCGGGCGGTCTTCTCGGCGGTTCGGGTATCGGTGTCGTCGGCCATCGCCTCCATCATGCCCGGTCCGGGCGCCCGCCGGGGCCGCCGCCCGGCGGGCCGGTCTCGGTTGGGGCGGCCCGACGGTGCCGTAATAGGCTGGCGGGGTGATCGACGTCAAGCTTCTGCGCGAGAACCCGGACCGTGTGCGCGCCTCGCAGCGCGCCCGTGGAGAGGACCCGTCGCTGGTCGACGCACTGCTGTCCGCGGACGCGGACCGCCGGGCCGCGGTGCTGGCGGCCGACACGCTGCGGGCCGAGCACAAGGCGTCGTCGAAGTCGATAGGCAAGGCGCCCAAGGAGGAGCGCGCCGCGCTGGTGGCCGCCGCGGGCGAGCTGGCGGCCCGGGTGAAGGAGGCGGAGGCCGCGCAGGCCCGCGCCGACGAGGTGTTCGACGAGGTGGCGCGAAAGATCGGCAACGTGATCATCGACGGGGTGCCCGCCGGCGGCGAGGACGACTTCGAGGTGCTCGAGCACGTGGGCGAGATCCCCGAGATCGCGGACCCGAAGGACCACCTGGAGCTCGCCGAGAGCCTGGGCCTGCTGGACATGGATCGCGGCGCGAAGGTCTCCGGTTCGCGGTTCTACTTCATGACCGGGTACGGCGCGCTGTTCCAGATGGCGCTGCTGCAGCTGGCGGTGCAGAAGGCCGTGGCGAACGGCTTCACCCTGATGATCCCGCCCGTGCTGGTGCGGCCCGAGGTGATGGCCGGCACCGGTTTCCTCGGCGCCCACTCCGACGAGATCTACCGCCTCGAGGCCGACGACCTGTACCTCGTGGGCACCTCGGAGGTGCCCCTGGCCGGGTACCACATGGACGAGATCATCGACCTGTCGAACGGGCCGGTGCGCTACGCCGCGCAGTCGAGCTGCTTCCGCCGCGAGGCGGGCTCGTACGGCAAGGACACCCGCGGCATCATCCGGGTGCACCAGTTCGACAAGATCGAGATGTTCGTCTACTGCAGGCCCGAGGACGCGGAGGCCGAGCACCAGCGCCTGCTGGACTTCGAGAAGGAGATGCTCGCCGCCGTCGAGGTGCCGTACCGGGTGATCGACGTGGCCGCGGGCGACCTGGGCTCCTCGGCGGCCCGCAAGTTCGACAGCGAGGCGTGGGTGCCGTCGCAGGGCCGCTATCGGGAGCTGACCTCCACCTCGAACTGCACCACCTTCCAGGCCCGCCGGCTCGGGGTGCGGTACCGCGACGAGGACGGCCGCCCGCAGATCGCCGCCACCCTCAACGGGACGCTCGCCACCACGCGGTGGCTCGTCGCGATCTGGGAGAACCACCAGCAGCCCGACGGTTCCGTGCGCGTGCCCGCGGCGCTGCAGCCGTTCCTCGGCACCGACGTCCTGCGCCCGTAGGCCGACGGTCCGCGCCCCTCACCGCTGCGGCGAGGGCTGCGGTGAGGGGTAGGCGAGCCGGCGCAGGAGCCGCTCGGCCGGGCCGCGTCGCCCGGCGCGTTCGAGGCCCACGGCGAGCGCGACGCTGACCGCCCAGACGCCGAGCGCGAACAGCGCCGCCGACCAGCTCGACAGGTGTGCCCCGAGGCCCAGCCCCCACGCCGCGAGCAGCGGCGAGAACGCGACGGACTGGAACAGGTAGCCGCTCATGGACCGCTTGCCGAGCGACTGCACGGCCCACGCGAAACCGCCGGTGCGCAACCGGTCCCGGTCGCGTTCGAGGCGGGCCGCGATGAGGCCGAACACGGCGACGTAACCGAGCCCGCCGGCGAGCCCACCGAGCGTGTGCAGGGGCACGAGGAGCCAGTTCTCGTCCTGGGAGAAGCCCGCCAGGTCGAGGTTCGCCAGGGCGAGGAGCACCCCGGTCGCCACGCCGACGCCGATGCCGAGCACGGCGGTGCGCCGGAGCAGGGCGACGTGCTCTGCGGGGCGGTCCAGGACCCGGTGCCGCGCCGCGAGCATCCCCAGTAGGACCGCGGGGAGGATGATGAATCCGAGGAGGCCGGCGGGAACGATGTACACGGCCCAGCCCTCGATCCGGGCGAGCACCGCGTCCATGAATCCCGCTGTGGCGTTGATGGTCTCGGGGCCGGCCGCCGCGCCGGTGCCGGCGGACGGGGGTGCGGAGAAGCCGAGCACACCGGCCCCGAGGGAGGCCGCGGTCAGCGTGGCGGGGATCGCCAGCAGCACGCCGATCCAGATCCTGAGGGTGCGGTCCGGACGGTCCAGGAACAGCCACACCAGCACCAGCCCCGCGATGCCGTAGACGCCCAGGATGTCGCCGAACCACAGCAGCGCGGCGTGCACGAACCCGAACGCGATCATCCACCAGTGGCGGCGCCGCAGGATGCGGCGCGCGTCCCGCGGGTCGGTCCCCGCAGCGAGCTGCCGCGTGTACATCTGCACGATGCCGTAGCCGAAGAGGAAGGCGAACATCGGATACACGCGGCTGTCGATGCCCACGATGGCCGCAGTCTGCGCGACTCGGTCGAGCCAGGACCCGTCGGCGGCGTGGGCGCCCACCCCGTGTGGTCGGTGCAGCACGAAGTACGGCACGTTCGCGACGGCGATGAGGGCGAGCATGAGCCCGCGGGCGAAGTCGGGGGCGATGCTGCGCCGCCCGCGGACCGAGGTGGGGGTCGCGACCCGGTGCTCGGACGGCGAGGCCGCAGGAGGGGGTGTGTTCATGGCGCGCAACGTACGGCGTGCCCCGAGGGCAGGGTCAAGGCCGAGAGCGGACGCTTGACTCTGCCCCTACGGCACGGTTTCTACTGTGCGTCATTCGATCGCACCGGCGCCGCAGCGGCCCCGGTGCCAGCACAGCACGGAGGAAGTCATGGCGTCGTTCTTGTACCGGATAGGACGGTTCTCCTATAGACGATGGTGGGCGGTCCTGGGGGTGTGGATCCTCGCCGCCATCGCGTTGAGCACTCTGGGCGGGGCGGTCTCGAAGCCGTTCCAGGACAGCTTCGAGCTGCCCGGCGGCGCCGCCGTCACCGCGCAGGAGAAGCTCGTCGAGCGGTTCCCCGACCGGGCGGGCGAGGCGGGCGTGCCCGCGACCGTCGTTCTGCAGTCCACCGGTGGGCAGCGCCTCGATCAGGGCGCCCCGAACGCGGCGGTGCAGAAGGTGATCGCGAAGCTGCGGGAGATCCCGCAGCTGACCCCCGCCGGCCGGGCGGCGATCGTCGACCCGACCCGGGGACCGGCCGCGGCCGAGGGCCTGAGCCCGGACGGCACCGTCGCCCTGGTCAAGCTGACCCTGGACGCGACACCGCACGGCGCCGACAACGGCGTGACCGAGCAGACGATCCGGAAGGTCGCCGAGGCCGAGGACATCGGCCGCGCGTCGGGCCTCGTCGTGGAGAGCGCGGGCGGGGCGAACGAGAAGATCGTGGAGCCGCCGGCGGAGCTGATCGGCGTCGCGGTCGCGATCGTCGTCATGGTGATCACGTTCGCCTCGCTGCTCGCCGCCGCGATGCCGCTGATCGCCGCGGTCGTCGGAATCATGTTGTCCACCTCCGTGATCTCCATCGGCACCGCGTTCCTCACCCTGGGGACCTCCACCACCGGTCTGGCCACGATGATCGGCCTCGCCGTCGGCATCGACTACTCGCTGTTCGTGATCTCCCGGTACCGGGCGGAGGCGAGCCGGACCACGGACCGGGCGCACGCCGCCGGCGTGGCGGTGGGTACCGCGGGCTCGGCGGTCGTGTTCGCGGGCGCCACGGTGGTGATCGCCCTGATCGCCCTGTCGCTGACCGGGATGTCGTTCCTCACGCAGATGGGGCTCGGCGCCGCGGTGACCGTGGTGATGGCGGTGCTGGTCGCGCTGACGGTGCTCCCCGCCTTGCTCGGGCTGTTCAAGTCGTTCGTGTTCCGGCCGCGGCTGCCGCTGCTGTGGACGCCCGAGCGCGCGTCCGGCCCCACCGTCGGGCACCGCGTCGGCGTCGAGCTGACCAAGCGGCCGCTGCCGTACCTGATCGTCGCCGGAGTGGCGCTGATCCTCGCCGCGATCCCGATCACCCAGATCCGGCTCGGGCTGGACGCCACCGCGCAGTCGGACAAGGCGGCGGCCGCCATCGAGCACCAGGCGTTCGGCGAGGGCAAGTCGTCGCCGCTGATCGTGGTGGTCGCCGCGGACGACACGGCGGATGCGACGCGCGCGTCCGCGCTGATCAAGGACCGCGTGAGCGGCATGGAGCACATCGCGGCCCAGGGCGTGATCGGGCCGGTGCCCAGCGCCCGCGGGGACGCCGCGCAGTTCATCGTGATCCCCGATCACGGGCCGGCGAGCCGCGAGACCGGGGACCTGCTCGCGCAGATGCGATCCGCTGCGGGCGACGTCGAGTCCGCGACCGGCACCTACGTCGGGATCGGCGGCGCCGCCGCGATCAACGCCGACTTCTCCAACACCCTCACCGGCAAGCTGCCGCTCTACCTGATCGTGGTGGTGGGCCTCGCGTTCATCCTGCTGATGATCGTGTTCCGCTCGGTGGTGGTCCCGCTGATCGCGTCGCTGGGGTTCCTGCTGTCGATCGCGGCGACGTTCGGCGTCACGGTCGGGTTCTTCCAGAACGGCTGGCTGGGCTGGATCGCGCCCGAGGACCGGGGGCCCATCATGGTGTTCATGCCGATCTTCCTGATCGGCATCGTGTTCGGCCTCGCCATGGACTACCAGGTGTTCCTGGTGAGCCGGATGCGAGAGGAGTACCACCACGGCGCGTCGGCGATCGACGCGATCCGCACGGGCTACGGCGCCGGCGCCCGGGTGATCACGGCCGCGGCGCTGATCATGATCTCGGTGTTCGCGGGCTTCACCGTCTCGCACGAGACGTTCCTCAAGCTGATGGGCTTCTCGATGGCCGCCGCGATCGTCTTCGACGCCTTCCTCGTGCGCATGGTGATCATGCCCACGGCCATGGCGCTGCTCGGCGACCGTGCCTGGTGGATGCCCGCGTGGCTGGAGCGGATCCTGCCGCGGATCGACGTGGAGGGCGAGAACCTGCGCGAAGCACCCGCGGAGGTGGCCTCGGAGCCGGCGCGGCTCTGAGGCGCCGGTGGCGCGGGTGGCCGGGGCCGCCTACACCTCGATGGCGTCGGCCAGCTTGGTGAGGCGGAACCGGGCCATCGCCAGGTTGGCGCGGGAGCGGTCCAGCACCAGGTACAGGAACAGGTCGTCGTTGCCCTGATGGATCGGGCGGACGATCTGGTACTGGGTGCCCAGCGTGATGAGGATGTCCTCGATGCGGTCGTCGAGGTCCAGATCGCCGAGGGTCCGGCTCATCGCCTGCACCAGGGCGGAGTTGCCCGCGGCGGCGATCTCGAGGTTGAAGCTCGACGGTTCGCCGGCAGTCGCGAGAGCCATCCCGCTCTGTGCATCGACCAGGGCCACGCCCAGGGCGCCCTCGATGGTCATCGCCTCGTTCAGGGACTCGTTGAAGGTGGTCATGTCACCGGGTTCCTTCGGTTCGTGCGGGTGGACCTGTCGGTCGTTGAGATCCTGCAGGGTCTGCGCGTCGACGTAGCTCTCGTCGATCTGCGTGTACGGGTACGGGTCGATCGCGAGCGGCTCGGGCAGCGTGGGCGCCTGCTCCGGCTCGTGCACCTGAACATCGACCACCTCGACGTCGATGTACGACTCGTCGGGCTCGTCGAGGGTGGGTGCCTCGTCGTCATAGGCGTCCGCGGACGGCTGCTCCGCGTAGCCCTCGGTGCGCGGCTCGAAGCGCGGGGGAGCGAACTGGTCGTACCCGCCGTCGAAGCCCGTCGCCGCGGAGTCGGCCGCGGGCCGCCCCGTCGGAGCGCTGTAGCCGTATCCGCCGACCACGCCCGTCTCGAACGTGTCCGACGCCGGCTGCACGCCCTGGAAGGTCTCCGAGGTCAGCGGATCGGTGAGCGGATCGGGTTTGCTGCGCGGCGCGGCACCCGGCGCGGCACCCGACGCGGTGGGAGGGGCGCCGGCGGCGGCGCGGGCCGCCTCCTTCTCCGCGACCTGCTCCTCGGGCGGAGGGATCACCCGCGGCCGGCGGGGCGGCTGCCCCTGAGCACCCGGCCCCTGAGCCCCCGGTCCCTGCGCGCCCCGCTGCTGCTGCGGCGGTGGAGGCGGGGTGGGGCCGGGCTGCGGAGCCGCGGGCGGGGTGCCCATGCCGGTGTCGTGGACGCCGTAGTAGTCCTCGACGCGCTGGCGGTTACTGGGCGGCCGGGGTCGCGGCCCGCTCACTCCAGCCTCCGTGCGCGGATCTCGTGCCCGCTCGAGGTGAGGCACCGGCCCGATTCCAGGTCCCACTGCCAGCCGTGCAGGTTGCAGGTGAGCTTGCCCCCGTCGACCACGCCGAACTTCGACAGGTCGGCCTTGAGGTGCGGGCAGCGGCGCTGCACCTCCCAGCCGTCCAGGTCGGTCGAGGCGCTGTCGTCGTGCGCCTCCGAGAACCAGCCGTCGGCGTAGGCGATCCGCTCGGCGGTGAGGCACTTGAAGAACGTGTAGAGGAACTCGTTGTAGCCGCCGATGCGCCACGTGGTGAACCGCGTCGAGAGGAAGATCGTGTTCACCCAGTCGGGCTCGTCGTCGCGGAGCACGGTGCGCACCAGCTCGGCGGCGATGCGGAATCCGTAGCGGTACTTGCCGTCCCCCTCCTCCGGGGCGCGCACCGTCCGGTTCGGGAAGTCGAGCACCACGGTCTCCACGGCACCGTCGGCGCTCGCCATCTCCAGCCCGACCGGGTAGCCGATCCCGTCACTGATCAGCGCGGACGCGGCCATGATCGGCTCGAACTTGGCCTTGAGTGCGCCGAGCAGCGGCACCCCGTCGTCCGGTGCCCACGTGGCCTTCTCGGCCTCGAGGACGGGGGCCTGGCGCGCCGCGAACGCGTCCAGGTAGGCGGTCTTGTTCTCGAAGATGTCCATGACCTCGGCCTCGGGGGCCGGGTGCGTGAGCGAGAGCAGCTCGCCGCCGCGGAAGTCGCCGACGGTGCCGGGGATCATCAGCAGGCCGCCCTCGTTGCCGTTGGCCCGCATCTGGTCCAGGAAGGTGATCTGGTCCGGGAAGATGTTCGACGGGTCGCCGCCGCGCGTCCCCTCGTCGACCCGCCCCTCGTCGTTGAGGTAGCGCAGCTCGGGGTCCAGGAAGGCCGGGGGGCCGGCCGACGGCACCACCCAGGTGCCGCCCACCTGGTCGACGTAGCTGCGGGCGCGGTCCATGCCGCGCTGGCGCTTCTGCTCGGCGAACCGGCGCTTGGAGCCCTTCGGCATGTCGTAGACCATCGGGTACCAGATGGCGCCCGAGTACTGCAGCAGGTGCACGTCGACGCCGCCGAACTCGTCCAGCACGTCCATGTCCACGGGGCGGGCGTCGTTCATGTTGAACAGCACCGTCTCGCCGTCGGAGATCACGAGGCCGGAGTCGCCGATCGGGCCGTCGGCGGGGGCGCGCAGCGCGATGATCATCACATCCAGATCACCCTTGGGGCCGGTGATCGTGTGCTTCACCGAGTCCTGCGTCTCGAAGAACTTGGTGAAACCCAGCTTCTCCAGCTCGCGCCGCAGGTCCGGCACCGGGTAGTCGGGGAGCAGGACGGTGGCGTCCTTGCTGATGTTCTCGGTGAGGTTCTTCGCGTCGAAGTGGTCCCGGTGCAGGTGCGAGACGTACAGGTAGTCGACGTCGCCGAGCGCCTTCCAGTCCAGCTGCGTGTTGTCCGGGAACGGGAACCACGAGCCGAAGTAGGCGGGATTGACCCACGGGTCGCACAGGATGGTGCCCGCGGAGGTGGAGATGTGGAAACCCGCGTGCCCGACGCTGGTGACCTGCACGGTGGAGCCTTTCGCCTACTTCAGTTACCGCTACAGAGTAATGGGCGCCGGACCGGTCGGCTGCGGCACCGCTGACACGGGGCCGCGGCTAGGCTGACGGGGTGGAACCCGTCTACGGAACGATTCTCGAAGTAGCCCGCGGCATGTGGGCCGTCCAAGGCATCAAGTTCACCGAGGTGGACTTCCATAAGTTCCCCCGTTCCGGCGGGGCGGTGGTGGCGATCAACCACACCGGCTACCTGGACTTCCCGTTCGCCGGTAAGCCGGCGTACGCGGCCGGGCGGCGCAAGGTGCGCTTCATGGCGAAGAAGGAGGTCTTCGACAATTCCAAGTCGGGGCCCGTCATGCGGGCGCTGCGGCACATCCCCGTCGACCGCGAGGCCGGCGCGGAGGCCTACGCCGCGGCCGTGGACGCGCTGAAGTCCGGCGAGCTGGTCGGCGTGTACCCGGAGGCCACGCACAGTCGCAGCTTCGAGCTCAAGGGCTTCAAGTCCGGCGCGGCGCGGATGGCGATCGAGGCGGGCGTGCCGATCGTGCCCGTCGTGGTGTGGGGCGCCCAGCAGATCTGGACCAAGGGCCTGCCGAAGAAGCTGGGGCGCAATAAGTTCCGCATCCTCATCGGGGTGTGTGATGCGCTGGAGCCCGTCGGCCCGCCGGACGAGCTGACCGCGCGCCTGAAGGACTCGATGCAGGCCATGCTGCTGCAGCTGCAGGATCTGTACGGCCCGCACCCGCAGGGCGAGCCCTGGGTGCCCGCGCGCCTGGGCGGCACCGCGCCCACCCTGGAGGAGGCGGACGCCCTGGACGCCGCCGATCTCGACGAGCGCCGCCGCCGCCGGGAGGACCGGGCCGACGGTGCCTGACGGTGCCGGCCGCGAGGTGACCGACTCTCCCGCGCGGGAGGCACCGGGGATCGACGCGCTGGGTGCCGCGCCGATCCTCGTCGCGAGCGACGTGGACGGCACCCTGGTCGACGATGACGAGCGGCTCACGCTGCGCACGCACGTGGCGGTGAACGCGGTGCGCGCCGCGGGCGGCCACTTCGTGCTGGCCACCGGCCGCCCGCCGCGCGCCGTCGACCCCATCGCGGCGCAGCTGGACTTCGCGCCGCTGGCGGTGTGCGCGAACGGTGCGGTGCTGTACGACACCGCGACGTCGCGGGTGGTCTCGGCGTCGCTGATGTCGCCGGAGCTGCTGGAGACCGTCGCCGAGCTGGTGCGGCGGCACCTCCCGGGCGCGGGTTTCGCCGCCGAGCGGGTCGCGCACGGCGAGCACGATGCGGCGACGCCCCGCTTCGCCGCCTCGACCGGGTACCAGCACGCCTGGCTGGAGCCCGACACCGTGACGGCCGCCGACGCCGAGGTGCTCGCGCATCCCGCGGTCAAGCTGCTGGTCCGGCAGCCGGGGATGAGCTCGGACGAGATGCACGCCCGGATCGCGCCGCACCTGATGGGCCTCGCCGACGTCACCTACGCCACCAACAACGGGCTCATCGAGTTCCACGTGCCGGGGGTCACCAAGGCCACGGGCATCCGCGCCGCGATCGAGCACCTCGGGCTGAACGGGCGGGTGCGGACCGCCGCGTTCGGCGACATGCCCAACGACGCCGCGATGCTGCGCTGGGCGAGCATGGGCGTGGCCATGGGTAACGCGCACCCGGTGGCCCGCGACGCCGCCGACGTGGTGACCGCCACGAACCTCGATGACGGCGTGGCCCGCGTCCTCGAGCGCTGGTTCTGAACCCACACATCTTTCGAAGCGTTTTGCGACGAATCCCGCCGGATCCATCGCAGAACGCTTCGAAAGATGTGTGGGGCGGATCCCCTTCCGGAGCCGGTGCGTCCAATTGATATGGGGGTGCGCACGCGATACCTGGTCCCGGTGGCGACGCCGTACGAGATCCGCGCGCGGTTCCAGCAGGTGGTGCGCGGTGTGCGGATGCCGGCCGGCCGGCCGGTGACGTTCCGGGACCGGCTGGAGGCGGTCCTGCTGCTCTACCCCGACGCCGTCTTCTGCGGCTGGACCGCCGCCGCGCTGCACGGTGTCGCGTACTGCGCGGATCGACCCATCGAGATCTGGTTGCCGCTGCCGCGCCGCAGGCAGGGCGTGATCATCCGCGGCGGCGCACTGCCCGACGAGGACGTGATCACGGTGGAGGGCCTCCGGTTGACCACCGGCACGCGGGCCTTCGTGGACATCGCCCGCTTCACGGAGGGCGACGACGCGGTCGTGGGTGCCGACCAGTGCCTGCGGCGGCGCGATGACGGCCGCTCCGCGACGACGGCGGCGCAGGTCGTCGGCTACCTGGAGTCACACCGGCATCTGCATCGGTCGCGGCGCGTCCGCTCCGTCCTCGCGGAGGCGGACGGTGGGGCCGAGTCGCCGCCCGAGACGCACACCCGCCTGCTCCTGCATCGCGCCGGTCTCACCATGTTCTCGACGCAGATCGTGATCGACGGCGGCCGCTACCGCCTCGACCTCGGCGCGGAGGAGTTCCGGGTGGCCGTCGAGTACGACGGCCGGGACCACACCGATCCGGGGCAACAGAGCCTGGACGCCGCTCGCCGCAACCGGCTGCGTCACGACTACGGGACCGCGGCTGCTCCGCGGCGTGAACAGTTTTCGAAGCGTTCTGCGATGAATCCGGCGCCAGCGGTCGCAGAACGCTTCGAAGGATGTGAGGGCATGTTACGGATGTTGCTCGCGTGACGAATGGTGCAGATGGTGTTAACCTCGACCTCACGTTGAGCCTTGCCCGCCGTGGGTACGGCCACCCGCGTCGATAAGGAGAAGCCATGCCCGTGTGGATCGACGGCGGTCCTCGTCGCCGCCGCGGACGGCGCACCGTCGCGCTCGCGATGCTCCCGGCCCTGGCCGTGGGCGGCGCGGCCGCGCTGCTCGGCACCACGAACATCGTCGGCGACCCCGCACTCACGGTCGGCAGCGAGGTGGGCTTCACCGGCCAGGGCAACGGCCACGGCCGCGGCCTCGGCCAGTGGGGCGCCTTCGGGTACGCGAAGTCCGGCTGGACCGCGGAGCAGATCGTCGCCCACTACTACGGCGGCTCCCAGCTCGCGCGCGCCGACGTGAACCTGCCCGTTCGCGTGCGGCTCACCACGCAGAAGACCGCGAACGTGCTGGCCCCGGCCGGCGCGAAGATCGGCGATCAGCAGGTGGCGCCCGGCCAGGCGGTGCGCATCGACGGCGGCAACGCCGTGATCACCCAGGGCTGCGGCGGCCCCGTCGTCAAGACCGTGCCCGCGGGCGAGGACGCCACGATCTCCCCGCTGAACGCGGCCGCGAACCGCCCCGTCGGCGAGCTGCTGAAGTTCTGCGGTTCGAACGCCGCGTACCGCGGCGCCGTCGCCGCCAAGGGCGGGGCCGTGTTCAACGTGGTGGGCATCGAGGATTACGTCCGTGGCGTGGTCCCCGTCGAGAGCAAGGCCGAGTGGGCCGATCAGGGCGGCTACGAGGCGCTGCGCGCCCAGGCGATCGCCGCCCGCTCGTACGCGCTCGCCGAGTCGGCCAAGCGCGGCGACAAGTACGACGACACGCAGGACTCGCAGGTCTACGGCGGCGCCGGCAAGGAGGACCCGCGCACCGACAAGGCCGTCGCGAGCACCGCCGGCCTGGTCATGGCGAAGAACGGCTACGCCGTCGCCACCGAGTTCTCCAGCTCCACCGGCGGATACACCGCGGGCGGCGACTTCACCGCGGTCAAGGACGACGGCGACGTCGTCTCGCCGTACAAGAACTGGACCCAGAAGGTGCCCGCAGCCACGATCTCGCAGGAGTTCGGCGTGGGCGCGCTCAAGTCGATCCGGGTGGTCAAGGTGCAGTCCGCGCAGTCGGGCCGCGTGCAGGCGGTCGAGATCGTGGGCGCGAACCGCACCGTCACCGTCACCGGCGCCGAGGTCCGCAAGAAGCTGGGCCTGCGCTCGGACTGGTTCACCGTCGACGGCCAGGCCCCGGCGGCCACGCCGGCACCCGGGGCGTCGAGCGCGTCCGGCGCGGCGGCACCGTCCAGCGCGGCCCCGACGCCCGTGCCGGGCAGCGTCGTGGACCGCCGGATCGTCGCGGCCCCCGTCGACCCGTTCAACCCGCTCCCGACCGCCCCCACCCCGGCCCAGGCGGCCCCCGTGGGCGCGACGACTCCTACCGCCACCGCCCCGTCCGCGGGCGCTCCGTCCGCCGGCGCCGTGGTCGCCGCGCCGGCGGCCCCCGCCGCGCCCGCCGTCCCGACGGTGCCCGGCGCCGCCGCGGTCACCCCCGCGGCACCCGCGGCCCCGGCCGCGGCCGCCGCGCCGACCGCCCCGGCGGCGCCCGCGATCCCCGGCATCCCCGCCCCGCCCACGGCCGCCGCGGCCCCCGTCGCGCAGGCCGTGACCGGCAAGGCCGCCGTCGACGCCGCCCGCGCCGCGGCGGGCGGCGAGAAGGGGACGCTCGGCCGCGCCGTCGCCAACCCGGTGACGTTCCCCGACGGCTCGATCCTGCAGTCGTACCAGAACGGCACCATCTACTACACCCAGGCGAACGGGGCCCAGGTGGTCCCGTCGGGCGTCGCCGCGCCGACCACCCTGCTCAACTGGGTCACGGCCTTCGCCGCGGGCGGCGCACCGAGCCTGCCGCCGCTGCCGCTGCTCAACCTGATCCCGGGCTGGGGCGACCTGCTGGGCATCAACCCGACCGCGACGGCCGACCCGACGGGCGTGCCCGCCGTGCCGGTGACGCCGGGCGCCGCGACCACCCCGGCCGCGACCACGCCCGCCGCCGCGCCCGCCGTCCCGTCCGCCCCCGCCGGGTCCACCGCCCCGGCGGCCCCGGCCGCACCGTCGACCCCGGCGGCACCCGCGGCCCCGGCGGGTTCGACGCCGCTCGCGGTCCCGACGGTGCCGAACGCCCCGGCGTGAACCACGAGGCCGGGCCGGGTGGCGCCGAGCACCCCGCCCGGCCGGTACCCTGAACGTCCGTGGCGACAGTTTCCCCCCAGCACCAGCGGCCCTACGACCTCATCGTCGTGGGATCCGGCTTCTTCGGACTCACGATCGCCGAGCGGACCGCCGCCGAACTCGGCCGGAGAGTGCTGGTGATCGAGCGCCGGCCGCACCTCGGCGGCAACGCCTACTCCGAGGCCGAGCCCGAGACCGGCATCGAGATCCACAAGTACGGCGCACACCTGTTCCACACCTCCAACGAGCGGGTGTGGGAGTACGTCAACCGGTTCACCGACTTCACCGGCTACCAGCACCGGGTGTTCGCGATGCACCAGGGGCAGGCCTACCAGTTCCCGCTGGGGCTCGGGTTGGTCAGCCAGTTCTTCGGCCGCTACTTCACCCCCGACGAGGCGCGGGCCCTGATCCAGGAGCAGGCCTCGGAGTTCGACTCCAAGGACGCCCGCAACTTCGAGGAGAAGGCGATCAGCCTGATCGGGCGCCCCCTGTACGAGGCGTTCATCAAGCACTACACCGCCAAGCAGTGGGAGACCGACCCGAAGAACCTGCCCGCCGGGAACATCACCCGCCTGCCGGTGCGCTACACCTTCGACAACCGCTACTTCAACGACACCCACGAGGGCCTGCCGGTCGACGGCTACACGGCCTGGCTGGAGAACATGGCCGCCTCCGACCTGATCGACGTGCGCCTGGACACGGACTGGTTCGACGTGCGCGACGAGCTGCGCGCCGCCAGCCCCGACGCGCCGGTCGTGTACACCGGCCCGCTGGACCGCTACTTCGACTACTCCGCGGGCCGCCTGGGCTGGCGCACACTCGATTTCGAGACCGAGGTGCTGCCGACGGGCGACTTCCAGGGCACCCCGGTGATGAACTACAACGACGCCGACGTGCAGTACACCCGCATCCACGAGTTCCGCCACTTCCACCCGGAGCGCGACTACCCCACGGACAAGACCGTGATCATGCGCGAGTACGGCCGCTTCGCGAACGAGGACGACGAGCCCTACTACCCGATCAACACCCCGTCGGACCGCGAGATGCTCGCGGCCTACCGGGCCCTCGCCAGGACCGAGGCGGCCGAGCGGAAGGTCCTGTTCGGCGGCCGGCTCGGCACCTACCAGTACCTCGACATGCACATGGCGATCGCCAGCGCCCTGTCGATGTTCGACAACACACTGCGTCCGCATCTCGAAACCGGTGCCGCGCTCGCCGAGGAGGCATAGGTGACCACAGAGACTCAGCCCGTCTCGCAGCCGCGGACCCTGCTGCAACGCGTGATCCTGCCCCGCCCGGGCGAACCCCTCGACGTGCGCTCGCTGTACATCGAGGAGGCCGAGACCAACACGCGCCGTTCGCACGCGCCCACCCGCACCCAGCTGAACGTCGCGGGCGAGTCCGAGGTCAGCTTCGCCACCTACTTCAACGCCTTCCCGGCGTCCTACTGGCGGCGCTGGACCGTGCTCACCGAGGTGGCGCTGCGGATCGAGCTCAAGGGCACGGCCCGCGTGGACCTCTACCGCTCCAAGGTCGACGGTGCGCGGATCGGCCTCGGCGGGGGACTGGTCGAGACCGACGCCACCGGGTACGGCGTCGCCGAATTCGTCTGCGACCTGGGCCCGTTCGAGGACGGCGGCTGGATCTGGTTCGACGTGACCGCGGACAGCGACACCGAGGTCCTCTCCGCCGGCTGGTACGCGACGGTCTCCGACGAGAACCTGCCGGAGAAGCGGGTCACCGTCGGCATCCCCACCTTCAACCGGCCCGACGACGCCGTCGCCGCGCTGAAGGCGCTCACCAGCGACCCGCTGGTGGACGCGGTGATCGACGCGGTGCTCATGCCCGACCAGGGCAACAAGAAGGTCATCGATCATCCCGAGTTCGCCGCCGCCACAGCGCCTCTCGGCGACCGTTACCACCGGTTCGAGCAGGGTAACCTCGGCGGATCCGGCGGCTACGGCCGCATCATGTACGAGGCGCTGCGCCTGACGGACAGCCCCTACGTGCTGTACATGGACGACGACATCGCGATCGAGCCCGATTCGATCCTGCGGGCGCTCGCGTTCGCCCGGTTCGCCAAGACCCCGATGCTGGTCGGCGGCCAGATGCTCAACCTGCAGGACCGCAGCCACCTGCACTGCATGGGCGAGGTGATCGACCGGAACGCCTTCATGTGGACCGCGGCCCCGTTCGTCGAGTACGACCACGACTTCTCCGAGTACCCGCTCAAGGACCGCGAGAACAGCAAGAACCTGCACCGGCGCATCGATGTCGACGGCAACGGCTGGTGGATGTGCCTCATCCCGCGGGTGGCCGCCGAGGAGATCGGGCTGCCGCTGCCGCTGTTCATCAAGTGGGACGACTGGGACTACGGGCTGCGGGCCGCCGAGCACGGCTACCCCACGGCGACGGTGCCCGGCATCGCCATCTGGCACATGGCCTGGTCCGACAAGGACGACGCCATCGACTGGCAGGCGTACTTCCACCTGCGGAACCGGCTCGTGGTGGCCGCGATCCACCACGACGGCGATCACCGGGGCATCATCAAGAGCTCCGTCAAGGCGCTGATGAAACACCTGCTGTGCCTGGAGTACTCGACGGTGGCGATCCAGATCGAGGCGATGCGCGACTTCCTGCGCGGCCCCGAGGCGCTGTACGAGCTGCTGCCCACCGCCCTGCCGAAGGTCGCGGCGATGCGGAAGGAGTACCCGGACGCCGTGGTGCTGCCCAGCGCCACCGAGCTGCCCCGCACCTCGGGATCGGCCACCGCCTTCGGCACGCGGATCCCGCTGAACCCGCTCACCAAGGCGGCCACCCTCGCCAAGGCGGTGCGCAACAACCTGCGCCCCGCGGACCCGCGCAATCACGAGGTGCCGCAGGCGAACTACCCCCCGCTCGAGGCCCGCTGGTTCAGCCTGGGCCGGGTCGACGGGGTCACGGTGACCACCGCCGACGGCCGCGGCGTGGTGTACCGCCAGCGCGACCGGGACAAGATGTTCGCGCTGATGCGCGAGAGCCTGGCCGTGCACCGCGAGGTGGACCGCCGGTTCGCCGAGATGCAGCAGCGCTACCGCGCCGCGTACACCGATCTGACCGGCCGCGAGGCGTGGTCACGGATCTTCGAGCCCGAGGCGGAGCGCGCCGGGCGGAGCGGGATCGAGAGCGGGGAGACCAAGTGAGTGCGAACGCCCCGGAGCAGGCCCTCTCGCCCGAGGAGATGATCCTCGTCGGCGTGCAGGCGCAGCTGGCCGGCCGCCCGGGGGTGCTCCCGGCGGCCCGCGGCCTCAGCCATTTCGGCGAGCACTCCCTCGGCTGGCTCGGCCTCGCCGCGCTGGGCGCCGTGCTGCAGCCGCAGCGCCGCACCCAGTACGTGACGGCGGGCGCCGGCGCGTTCGTCGCGCACGCCGCGTCCGTGGTGATCAAGCGGATCGTGCGGCGCAGGCGGCCCGACCACCCGTACATCACCGTCGGCGTCGGGACCCCCAGCAAGCTGAGCTTCCCGTCCTCGCACGCGACCTCGTCGACGGCGGGCGCGATCCTGCTGGGCCGGGCGTCCGGCGTGCCCGGCGGCTCGGCCCTGGCCCCGGCGGCGGTGGTGCCCCCGATGCTCGCCTCGCGCATGGTGCTCGGCGTGCACTACCCGACGGATGTGGCGGCGGGCGCCGCGATCGGTGCGGCGACCGCGTTCGCCGCCATCGAGGGTGAGAGACTGTGGACGCGCCGTGCGGCGCGCCGAACTGAGATCAACCGGGCGAAGGGGTCGGACCACTGATGAGCGAGGAGCCGATCGAGCACGGCGAGCCGAAGGCACCGTCGAACCTCGCCACCGGACTGGTCAAGGCGATCCGGCCCCGGCAGTGGGTCAAGAACGTCCTCGTCGTGGTGGCCCCGCTGGCCGCCGGGCGCGACCAGCTGGAGTTCGTCGACTTCGGCAACGTGGCGATCGCGTTCGTCGCGTTCTGCCTGGCCGCCTCGTCGATCTACCTGATCAACGACGCGCTCGACGTGGAGGCCGACCGCGCGCACCCGACCAAGCGGTTCCGCCCGATCGCCGCCGGCGTGGTGCCGGTGAACCTGGCCTACGTGCTCTCGGCGCTGTTCGGGATCGGCGCCATCGCGGTCTCGCTGCTCGCGAACCGGGAGCTGGCCATCGTGATCGCGGTGTACATCGTGATCCAGCTGGGCTACTGCTTCGGCCTCAAGCACCAGGCCGTGATCGACATCTGCATCGTGAGCTCGGGCTTCCTGCTGCGGGCCGTCGCCGGCGGCGTGGCCGCCGAGCTGCCGAAGGGCCTGTCGCAGTGGTTCCTGCTGGTGATGGCGTTCGGCTCGCTGTTCATGGCGGGCGGCAAGCGCTACGCGGAGCTGCAGCTGGCCGAGCGGACGGGCGCCAAGATCCGCAAGTCGCTCGAGTACTACACCACCACCTACCTCCGGTTCGTGTGGACGCTGGCGGCCACCGCGGTGGTGCTCTGCTACGGCCTGTGGGCGTTCGACAAGACGACGCACCCGGACAACATCTGGTACGCGGTGTCGATGGTGCCGTTCACCGTCGCGATCCTGCGGTACGCGGTCGATGTCGACGGGGGCGAGGCCGGCGAGCCCGAGGAGATCGCCCTCGGTGATCGCGTGCTGCAGGTGCTCGCGATCGCGTGGATTGGAACCGTCATTGCCGCGGTCTACTTCGCCTGACGCCACGGCCCCCGCCGAAGCCGGCGCCGGGGCCCCGTCCACCTCCGTCCTCGCGCCCCGGGCCAGCTTCTGGCTCGGGGTGGCGGTGTGCGCGGTCCTGTTCGGGTACGGCGCCTGGGAGCGGCGCTGGATCGCCGACGACGGGCTGATCGTGCTCCGGACGGTGCGGAACCTGCTGGCCGGGAACGGTCCCGTCTTCAACGCGGGAGAGCGCGTCGAGGTGAACACCTCCGCCGCCTGGACGTACATCATCTGGTTCTTCTCCTGGATCAGCGGAGTGCAGACCGAGTACGTGGTGCTCACCGTCGCGCTGGTGCTGTCCGTGGCGGCGATCCCGCTGGCGATGCTCGGCACCTCCCGGCTGTACCGGGGCGGCGCGGGCTGGGCGGGCCTGCGCGGCTCGGGGCTGCTGCTGCTCCCGGCGGGCGGTCTGGTCTACATGGCGCTGCCGCCGGCGCGGGACTTCGCGACCTCCGGCCTCGAGGTCTCGCTCACCATCTTCTGGGTGGCGCTGCTGTGGTGGCTCGCGATCTGCTGGTCGCAGGCCGACCGCGCACCCGTCGACCGCCGCGACGTGATCCGGTACCGCGTGCTCACGTGCTCCACGGCCTTCGTCGCGGGCCTGTCTTGGCTGGTCCGCCCCGAGATGGCGGTGGTCGGCGGGCTCGTGCTGATCGTCATGTTCGCGGCCCCCGTGGGGCTGCGGTTGCGGCTGGCGCTCACCGCGTCCGCCGGGCTCCTGCCCGTCGTGTACCAGATCTTCCGGATGGGCTACTACGGCCTGCCGGTGCCCAACACGGCGGTCGCGAAGGACGCGAGCGGCTCCAAGTGGGGCCAGGGCTTCACGTACCTGATGAACCTCGTCGACCCGTACACGCTGTGGCTGCCCGTGCTCGCGCTCCTGATCGCCATGCCGATCATCCTGCTGCCCGCGCGCGGCGCCCGCACCCCGCTCACCGGCCGGTTCCGCCTGCCCCGCGGCGGCGCCCGGGGCCTGCGCGATCACCTGCAGCGGCCCGCGGTGATCGTGGCCGTGATGTTCCTCGGCGGCGTGGTCGAGACGCTCTACTGGCTGCGCCAGGGCGGCGATTTCATGTCCGGCCGTGTGCTCCTGGCGCCGCTGTTCCTGCTCCTGCTGCCCGTCATGGTGATCCCGCTGCGGATCCCGTCGCGCCGCCCGGACGACGGGGCGGTGCGCGGCTTCGCCCGACTCGCGACCGGCACCGCCGGCGCGGCGGTCGCGGCGGTGCTGTGGGTGCTGCTGATCGGGTGGGCGCTGCACGCCACCACGTTCCGCGGGCAGCCGGACGGCACCGCGATCGGGACCACCGGCATCGTCGACGAGCGGGCGTTCTACTCCCTGCAGACCGGCCACGCGCATCCGCTCACTGCGGACGACTACCTCGACTACCCGCGGATGCGGTCGCTGCAGGAGATCCTGCGCGCGACCCCGCGCGGCGGCGTGTACCTGCCCTCGTTCGACTACGACTGGTGGTTCATCGACCCGCTGCCCTACCCGCGGCCGGACGACGTGCCGCTGCGGCAGACCGTGTTCTTCACCAACCTGGGCATGACCGGCATGAACCTGCCGCTGGACGTGCGGGTGTGGGATCAGATCGGGCTCGCCTGGCCGGTGGCCTCGCACACCGCGCGGCTCGAGGACGGCCGCATCGGGCACGACAAGGACATGTTCCCGGACTGGGCGATCGCCGAGGCGAAGGCGTACCCGAAGCGGCCGGCGCTGCCGCCGTTCATCGACCCGAACTGGGTGAACCAGTCGCGGGTCGCGTTGAGCTGCCCGCAGATCCAGCAGTTGCAGGACTCGTACTCGGCGCCGCTCACCTTCGACCTGTTCAAACGCAACATCAAGCTGTCGCTGGCGAACATGCAGCTGCGCATCGACCGCGTGCCCGAGTACACGCTGCGCATGTGCAGGCTCGACGTGCCGGCGCCGCTCACCCCCGAACAGACGACGATGTCGAAGAACTGATGCATCCGGTCGCCGGGGAGCTGCGGGGGATTCTGGACTGCTCGCTGCTCACCGACGCCGATGCCGTCGCCGGGTTCGTCACCGACTGGACCGGCCGGTGGCGCGGCGGCCCCGCGATCGTGGCGCGCCCGCGCACCGTGACGGCGGTCTCCGCAGTCCTGCGCGCCTGCGCCGCGCAGGGGGTCCCGGTGGTGCCGCAGGGCGGCAACACGGGCCTCGTCGCCGGCGCGGCGCCGCCCGCCGGCGCGGTGGTGTTGTCACTGCTCGGCCTCGACGCCATCGGGGAGGTGTCCGACGGTGCCGTCACCGCCGGCGCCGGCGTCACCCTGGGCGCGCTCGAATCCTTCGCCGCCGCACACGATTCCACAACGGGGCTGTCGATCGCCTCGGGGCAGTCGGCCACCGTCGGCGGGGCGGCGGCGACCAACGCCGGGGGCGCGGAGGTGCTCCGGTACGGGACGGCGCGGGCCCGGATCGCCGGGCTGCGTGCGGTTCTCGCCGACGGCACCGTGATCGACCGCCTCCGCCCGCCCGTCAAGGACAACACCGGCTACGACCTCGTCGATCAGCTCGTCGGGTCCGAGGGCACACTCGCGGTCCTCACCGACGTCACCTGGCGGCTCGCCCCCGCGAGCGCGCACCGCACCGTCGTCGCGTGTGCGTTCGCGTCGGTGCCCGAGGCGGTCGCGGCGGTCCCGGTGCTGCGCGGCCTGCCGGGCCTGACCGCGCTCGAGTGGTCCGACGGTGCCGCCGTCGCCCGGGTGGCCGGGCACCTGGACGCACCCGCGCCGCTCCCGACGGACGGCTGCTGGGTGTTCGCCGAGCTCACGGCACCACTGGCCGAGGCGGAGGCGCTCTCCGGGCTGCTCCCCGAGGAGCGGATCGCCGTCGCGGAGTCCGCCGCCGACCGGGCGCGGCTGTGCCGCTACCGGGCCGCCACCACGGAGGCCGTGAACGCCGCCGGCGTCCCCGTGAAACTGGACGTGGGGGTGCCGCTCGCCGCCTTCGCCGCGGCGATCGAGGCCGTGCGCGCGGACGTCCGCGCCGCGGCCGACGACGCCGGCATCGCCGTCCTACCCGTACTTTTCGGGCACCTCGCGGAGGGGAACGTGCACGTGAACCTCCTCCCCGGGCCGTCGGTCGCGGGCGGCCGGTTCCCGGAGGAGTTCGCCGCGCGGCTGGAGGAGGCGGTCCTGGAGCAGGTGCTGGCCCACGGCGGCACGATCAGCGCCGAGCACGGCATCGGCCGCGCCAAACGCGCCTGGCTGGAGCGGCAGCGCGGCGCCGAGCAGGTGGCGCTCATGCGCCGGATCAAGGCCGCGTGGGACCCGGCCGGGCTGCTGAACCCGGGGGCGGTGTTCGAGGTGCGGCCCTGATGCGCTCCGGGTCCGGGCGGCGGCCGAACCTCAGAGTTGGTGACGGTCGAGGAACTGCTCGATCGCGGCGGCGAACACCTGGTTGTCGTCGCCCGCCACCATGTGCCCGGCGCCGCTGACGTCGGCGACCTCCGCGTGCGGGATCCGCTCCTGCATCTTCCGTACCCCGGTGTCGCTGACCACGTCGGACTTGCCGCCGCGCACGATCAGCACGGGCACCTCGACCCGGCCCGCGGCGGCCGCGAGGCGGGCCCGGTCCTGGATCCGCGCCTCGCCGCGGTCGTCGCCGCGGATGAACGCCGGATCCCAGTGCCAGTACCAGCGGCCGTCGGCCCGCTGCCGCACGTTCTTCTTCAGCCCCTCGAGGTTGCGCGCGCGCTTGCGGGTGGGGTTGTAGGCGGCGACGGCGTCGGCCACCTCGTCGAGGGTGGCGAAGCCGTCCGTGTGCGCCCGCAGGAAGTCCGTCACGCGGTCGATGCCCTTCGGCTCCACATCGACAACCACGTCCACCATGACCAGCGCCGACGCGATACCCGGGTTCTCGCCGACCGCGCACAGGCTGGTGATCCCGCCCAGCGACGCCCCGATCAGCACGGGCGGCGCACCGTCCAGCGCGCCGAGCACGGCCAGCAGGTCATCGACGAAATCGCCCAGCGCGTACGAGCCGTCGGCGGCCCACGCGGTGTCGCCGTGGCCGCGGGCGTCGAGGGTGACCACCGTGTACCCGCGCCGCACCAGCGCCGCGGCGGTGCGGTCCCACGAGTGCCGGGTCTGCCCGCCGCCGTGCAGCAGCACGAGGGTCCTGGCCCCGCCGCCGCTCGGCGCCCAGCGGTCGCCGGCGATCGTGAGGCCGCCCGCATCGACGGTGAACGGCGCCGCGGAGACGTCTGATTCGGTCATCGAACAGTCCTATCACGCGTCCGCGGGCCGGCGATCGCTCCGGTGCGGATGCCCCGCAGAAGGATCGGCAGCGCGCGGCCGAAACCCGCCGGCGCTGCCGGAAGTCGGCAGCGTTCGGGGAAACCGGCAGCGCGCTGCCGAAACCGCGGCCGCCTCGGGGCGAGCGGCGATGCTCGCACGTACCCCGCGCGGCACCGGGACTGTAAATCACACTCGTGTAACACTGGTCCCATGCTTGGCAACCGACGTACCGGACCGCTGCTCGTCGCCCTCGCGCTGGCGGCCGGGGGAGTGGCGGCACCGTCGGTCCTGAATCCCGCACCGGCCCACGCGGACCCCGCCCCCGCGAAGTCCCGGATCACCGGCGTGCAGTGGCAGGGCGACCACCAGGTGGACCTCACCGTGTACTCCGCGGCGATGAACGATTCGATCAAGGTCCAGCTGCTGCTCGCGCGGGACTGGCACGCCGATCCCAAGGCGAAGTTCCCCACGCTGTACCTGCTCGACGGGATGCGGGCGCGCGAGGACCGCAACGGGTGGCTGATCGAGACGAACGTCGCCGACTTCTACCGGGACAAGAACGTCACCGTGGTGCTGCCCGTGGGCGGGCAGTCCAGCTGGTACACCGACTGGAAGCGCCCCGACAACGGCAAGAACTACAAGTGGGAGACGTTCCTGGCCAAGGAACTCCCGCCGCTGCTGGCCCGCGACTGGCGGGCCACCGCCGCGCGCGCCGCGGCCGGAGTCTCGATGGGCGGCACCGCCGCCTTCACGCTGGCCGCCCGCAACAAGGGGCTGTACCGGTTCGCCGGCTCCTACTCCGGCATCCTCGCCACCAGCACGCCCGGCACCCCCGAGGCAATCGCCCTCGCGATGCGCGACGCCGGCGGCTTCGACGCGGCCGCCATGTACGGGCCGCCGACGGATCCCGCCTGGGCGCAGCACGATCCGCTCGAGCTCGCCGAGAAGCTGCGCGGCGTGAGCCTGTACTTCAGCTCCGGCAACGGGTCCGGCGGCACGGGCGCGCCCACCGACCTGCAGGCCATGGCCCTCGAGGTGCTGGCCCGCTCGTCCAACCAGGCCTTCGCCGTGGAGCTCAACCGGCTCGGCATCCCCGCGAACGCGCTGTACCGCCCCTCGGGCAACCACAGCTGGCCCTACTGGCAGTTCGAGAACGGGCAGGCCTGGCCGCAGGTGCAGTCCGCGCTCGGGGTGGCGGACCCGAAGCCGTGCGGCACCGGCGGTGCGATCGGCGACGCGGCCCCGAAGACCCCGAGCCTGGGCGCGTGCGTCACCGCCGAGTACGCGGTGCCGGGAGGCCGGGCGCAGGACTTCCGCTCCGGGCAGGTGTTCTGGTCGGCGGACACCGGGGCGCAGGTGGTGGGCGGCGCGATCGGCGGCGCCTACCTGGGCGCGGGCGGCCCAGGCGGGCCCCTCGGATACCCGACCGACGGCGAGAAGGCCCTGCCCGACAAGAAGGGGCGGTACCAGCAGTTCCAACACGGCACCGTGTACTGGAGCCCGCAGACCGGGGCGCACGCCGTGCGCGGCGCGATCAAGGACAAGTACGCGGCCCTGAACTACGAGCGCTCGCAGCTCGGCCTGCCGCAGGGCGACGAGGTGAAGCTCGCCGCCGGCGCCTTCCAGCGCTTCCAGGGCGGCCAGATCTACTGGACCCCGAAGACCGGCGCGGCCGTGGTGAACAACGGGCCGATCTTCACCGAATGGGGACGCCAGGGCTACGAGGGCGGCCGCCTGGGCTACCCGCTGGCCGATTCCACCCCCGTGCCCGGCGGTTTCGAGCAGCGCTTCGAGCACGGCGTGATCGCGCTGGTCAATGGAACGACCACCGTCCGCTGATGCCCGGCCCCAGGTTGCGGTTCGCCGCTGCCGGTAGCCTGGGCAACGCCCACGTGCGGGACGTACTCAAGGAGAGAAGACATGGCTGGACTTCGGGGAGCCCTTGCGGCCGCAGTGGTGACGGGCAGTGTGCTGCTCGGGGCCGTCGCGTGCGGCGGTAGTTCGACGGTCGAGGCGCCCAACGCCACCGTGGAGGACGGCGGCAGCGCCTCCTCGGGCCCGACGACCCTCCCGGCCACGGCGCCCGCATCCTCCTCCGCGGCCGCGACGAACCCGGAGGACACGGCGTTCATCGCGAAGCTGCGCGCGCAGGGCCTCGTCGCCTCGAACGAGAACATCGTGGGCGCGGCGGGGATGGTCTGCGCGGCGCTCGCGCAGAATCCGAGCAAGACGTACCTCGACAAGACGCTGCCTACCTACGTGAAGGCGATGATCGGCCAGTCGCGCGTGAAGGACGGCGTGAGCGCCGAGCAGGCCGACAAGCAGGCCACTGCCGACGCCGCCAAGCTGATCGCCGAGGCGCGGTCCTCCTACTGCAAGAAGTGATCCCGTGACGCACCAGCCCGGGAAGCGCGGCGGCCGCAGGGTCTCGCCGCTCACGATCATCGTCGGCGTCGTGGTGGTGATCGCGCTCGTCCTGCTCGCGATCCTGGTGGGCACCTGGCTCAAGCCGGGGCCGTCACTGCCTCCGGTCTCGCCGGAGAGCTCCTCGTCGAGCCCGTCCGCGACGGCCGCGCGGCCCACCGCGCAGCCGGCGGACTGCCCGGACGTGCAGGTGATCTCGGTGCCCGGCACGCTGGAGTCCTCCTCGAAGGACGACCCGTACAAGCCCACGTTCAACCCGAACTCGTTGATGCTCAAGATCACCGGCCCGCTGCAGTCCGCGTTCCCGGACTCGCGCGCCGACGTGTGGACCACCCCCTACGTGGCGCAGCTGTCCAATCCCGTCGCCATCCCGCCGGACGGGCAGGCCTCGTACGAGAAGTCCCGCACCGAGGGCCACGACAGGACCGTCGCGCAGATCAAGAAGGTCTACGACAGGTGCAAGCTCACCGGCTTCGTGCTGATGGGCTTCTCGCAGGGCGCCGTGATCGCGGGCGACATCGCCTCCGAGATCGGCGCGGGCAAGGGCGCGATCCCCGCCGAGAACGTGCTCGGCGTGGGCCTGATCTCGGACCCCCGGCGCGAGCCGGGCGACGCGCGCACCGCGGGCCCCAACCCGCCGGGCGTCGGCGTCGAGGTCGCGTACGGCGGCTTCAGCTTCGGCAGCCTGTCGCTGCGCGGCAAGCGCGAGGGCGGCTTCGGGGCGGTCAAGGACCGCACCGTCTCCCTGTGCGGGATGAAGGACCCGATCTGCAACCAGCCCAAGGACATCTTCCAGGCGGGGAACATCGCGACCACGCTGCCCGAGCTGGAGAAGGTGCTCACCGGCAACTCGCACGCGCTGTACGCCACCACCTCCGACTGGTCCGCGAACGGGCAGACGGCCACGCAGTGGCTGCAGGCCTGGGCGCGCGGGGTGATCGGCAAGGCGCCTAAGCCTCCGCACAGCTAGCACTGGTATTCACGGAACAATGGCAGGCAAGAGCAAGCGCGCGCTGAACATCTTCGGCATCGCGATCATCATCGCGGCGATCATCGCGCTCATCGTCGTGGGCACCCTCCTGTGGTCCATGTGGCGCAAGCCCGGAACGACCCCGCCGGGGCCGCCCACCGGCACGCAGGCCGCGGGCTGCCCGGACGTGCAGGTGATCTCGTTCCCCGGCACCTGGGAGTCCTCCGCGAAGGACTCCCCGGAGAACCCCACCTTCAACCCGCGCTCGCTCATGCTGCAGGTGAGCAAGCCGCTGCAGAAGCGCTTCCCCGGCTCGCGGGCGGACGTGTGGACGGTGCCGTACGCCGCGCAGTTCCACAATCCGATCGCCATCCCGGCGGACGGCCAGATGACGTACCAGGCGTCGCGGCAGCAGGGCACCGACCGCGCGATCGCGAAGATGACCGCGGTCAAGGACAAGTGCCCGCTCACCGGCTTCGTGCTCGTCGGGTTCTCGCAGGGCGCGACCATCGCCGGCAACATCGCCGCGCAGGTCGGCGCCGGCAAGGGCCCCATCGCCGCGGAACGGCTGCTCGGCGTGGGCCTGATCTCCGACAGCCGCCGCGTCCAGGGCCAGGGCCGGGCGATCGGCGCCGACCCCGACGGCGAGGGGGTGGAGGTCACCTTCTCCGGGTTCAGCTTCTCGGGCGTCGACCTGCAGGGCAAGCGGGACGGCGGCTTCGGTTCCGTGAACGACCGCGTGGTCACCATCTGCGGCTCCAACGACCCCATCTGCAACCAGCCGAAGGGCGGGCTATTGGGCCTGGCCACCGGGCTGCCGCAGGTGATCTCGACGATCACGCAGAACTCGCACGCCGCCTACGGCACCACGGCGAACTGGTCGCTGGACGGCAAGACAGCCACCCAGTGGCTCACCGGCTGGGCCACCGGCGTCATCGACAAGGCCCCGAAGACCAAGTAGTCGCCGGCCGTCGGCATCGTGTGTTCGCTCATCGAGCGGTGTCGGGATGCGCCACCTCCCTGTTTGGACAACTAACATTCGAGGTATGCGAAAGCGGATCGCGATGGCCGTCGTGGCGTCGCTGGCTCTGTCGACGAGCGCGTGTGATCCATTGGCGCCGCCGGGACCCGGGGAACAGGTGAACGTGATCACAGGGGAGCGGGAGCGGTCCGAGGCGATGTGGTGGTCCGCGTCCCGTGCGGGTCTGGTGTTCGCCGAGGGGACCCGGACGGTCGCCGCTGCGGTGGAATCGCGGGGGCTGGTGTCCAGTAACTCGTACATCCACGCCGTGATCCGCTCCTCGGAGCTCGCCGTGTTCCTCCAGGACTCGGATCTGACGATGACCGGCTTTCCCGCGGACTCGCTCACTGTGCGGCCCTGGTACGGGGAGGACGGGAACGGCGAGCTGGTTCTCGCCGGACCGGCGTACCGCCTGATCAAAGGGACGCGAGAGGGCCTGAACTACGGCCAGTCGCTCAAGGTGTATCTGCGGACGGGCCCTGCCGTGAGCGACGTCTACTTCTTCCTCGCGCAGTGAGGGTGCGGGAGGAGAGCGCTCGCTCCCGGCGCCGGGCGGCGGGTGCGGGGGGACGGGCGCCGGTAATCGCGGGGCGGCCGAGGCACCGTCCGGCAACCGTTAGGCTGTGCGCAACGTCAAGACCGCACCACCAGCCGACCAGGAGTATCCACACGTGAGCACTGAGCCCCGCAAGTTCCGGTTCGCCGCCGGCGGCGCCGGCAACGCCGACGAGGGCGGCGCGCGCAAGTTCGTCAAGCTCGCGCGGGAGGCCGAGGAGCTGGGGTTCGACACGTTCGCCATCCCGGACCGGCTCGATCAGCAGGTGGGGCCCCTGGCGGCGCTGGGCGCGCTGGCCGTGAGCACCTCCACGATCCGGCTGGCGACCTCGATGCTCTCGATGCCGTTCCGCCACCCGGCCGTGCTGGCCAAGGAGCTCACCACCATCGACGTGCTCTCCAAGGGTCGCCTCGAGATCGGCCTCGGCCTCGGCGCGTTCAAGGACGACTTCGACCAGGCGGGGATCGAGTTCGAATCGCCCGAGCGGCGCCTGCGGCGCCTGGACGAGGGGCTGACGGTGCTCGACGCGCTGCTCCGCGGCCAGGAGGCAGAGTTCTCCGGTGACGTGTTCGAGGTCAAGGACCTCAAGGGCTACCCGCGGCCGCGGCAGGGGCCGCGCCCGCCGATCGCGATCGGCGCCGGTGCCCGGCGCACGCTGGAGCTGGCCGCGCGGCGCGCGGACGTCGTCTCGATCAACCCGCGCAGCTCCGCCGAGGGCAAGCTGAAGATCTCGGACATGTCGATGGACGCCGTGAAGAAGAAGGTCGAGATCGTGAAGGCCGCTGCGGGGGACCGGTTCGCGGACATCGAGCTCTCCTGGTCGATCGCCACGATCGTGGTCACCGACGACCGCGAGCAGGTCGCCGACTTCGCCCTCAAGGCCATCGAGCGCGGCCTCTCCGCCAGCATCGAGGTCGATAAGGAGGTGACGATCGAGGACGTGCTGGGCTCGCCCTACCTCGCGATCGGCACCTTCGACGAGATCGCCGACCAGGTGCGCGCCACCCGCGCCGCCACGGGCATGTCCTACGTCGGCGTGATCCCCACGCAGATGGAGGCGTTCGCGCCCGTCCTGGAGCAGCTCAAGGGCGAGTGAGAGCAGTGCCGAGCACCAGCCCACGGTTTTCGTCCCGCACCACGGCGCGCGGTACGATAGTCGGGTTTGCGGATTTTCACAGTGTGTAGCCGCCCCGAACGGGTGAAACACGGTGCGGACTTCCCGCAGTATGAGGTGGCGCACAGGCCCGCAACGGGGCGTGACCGCCACGCGATGTACCACTGTATGACCGTCGGCCGCCCGGCGTCGGTGACGAGGAGCGATGCATGAACAACGAGTTTGACCAGTTTCTGGATGAAGACGGCAACATCTTCTTCCGCCCCGGAACGACTCTGGTCGACTTCGTCGAGCGCAACGCGAAGGAACGCGCCGATACGCTCGCGTACCGCTTCATCGACTACAGCCGCGAGCGCGACGGCGTGGTGCACGAGCTGACCTGGTCGCAGTTCGGCGCCCGGCTCCGCGCGATCGGCGCCCGCCTGCAGCACATCACCAAGCGCGAGGACCGGGTCGCGATCCTCGCGCCGCAGGGCCTCGACTACGTGACCGCCTTCTTCGGCGCCCTGTACGCAGGCAACATCGCCGTCCCGCTGTTCAGCCCCGACGAGCCCGGCCACACCGATCGCCTGCGGATCGTCCTCGAGGACTGCAAGCCCACCGCGATCCTCACCTCCTCGGGCTCCGCCGAGGCGTGTCGCAACTTCTTCCGCCACCTGCCGGCCAAGGAGCGCCCGCGCATCATCGCCGTGGACGCCATCCCGGACTCGGTGGGCTCCACGCTCAAGCCCTTCCCGATCTACCGCGACACCATCGCCTACCTGCAGTACACCTCCGGCTCCACGCGCAACCCGGCCGGCGTGCAGATCACCTACGAGGCCGTCGGCACGAACGTGATCCAGATGATCCACGCCCTGGACCTGAACGAGAACTCCCGCGGCGTCACCTGGCTGCCGATGTTCCACGACATGGGCCTGCTCACGGTCATCCTGCCCGCTCTCGGCGGCAAGTTCATCACCATCATGAGCCCGTCCGCGTTCGTGCGTCGCCCGGGCCGCTGGATCAACGAGCTCGCCGCCGTCGAGGACGGTGCCGAGACCTTCGCCGCCGCCCCCAACTTCGCCTACGAGCACGCCGCCGCCCGCGGCCTGCCGAAGGAGGGCGAGACCCTCGACCTGTCCAACGTCAAGGGCCTGATCAACGGCTCCGAGCCCGTCACCGTCTCCTCGATGAAGAAGTTCAACGAGGCGTTCGCGCCGTACGGCCTCTCGCCGAAGGCGATCAAGCCCTGCTTCGGCATGGCCGAGGCCACGCTGTTCGTCAGCTCCACCCCCGTCGAGAACGAGGCCCGCGTGGTCTACGTGGACCGGGACCAGCTCGCCGCCGGCACCTTCGTGGTTTCGGAGGAGGGCGCCGAGGGCGCGGTCCCGCAGGTCTCCTGCGGCGACATCGCACTGAGCCAATGGGCCTGCATCGTCGACCCGGCGACCGGCAAGGAGGTCCCGGACGACTCCGTCGGCGAGATCTGGCTGCACGGCATGAACATCGGCTCCGGCTACTGGCAGCGCGACGAGGAGTCCCGCGAGACCTTCCAGAACTACCTGACCCCGCTGCCGGTGGGCAGCCACTCCGAGGGCGTCAAGAACTTCGAGAAGGCCAAGTGGATGCGCACCGGCGACTTCGGCGTGTACCACGGGGGCGAGCTGTACATCACGGGCCGCGTCAAGGACCTGGTGATCGTGGACGGCCGCAACCACTACCCGCAGGACATCGAGTTCACGGCGCAGGAGTCCAACACCAAGTACATCCGCACCGGGTACGTCGCGGCGGTCTCCGTCCCCGCCAACGAGCTGCCCGCGGCGGTGTTCGAGAACGCCCACTCCGGCCTCACCTACGACCCCACCGATCAGTCGGAGCAGCTGGTCATCGTGGCCGAGCTGGCCGCCGGCGGCGCGAAGCAGGACCAGCAGGCCCTCGCCGACGGGATCCGCTCCGCCGTGGGCTCCGCGCACGGCGTGCTCGCCCGCGACGTGCTGCTGGTCCCGGGCGGCTCGCTGCCCCGCACCAGCTCCGGCAAGATCGCCCGGCGCGCCGGGCGCGCCGCCTACATCGACGGCACGCTGCGCGGCGGCTACACGCAGACCGCGTTCCCCGACGCCGAGGCGAACAACGTCCAGTAGCGCCGCCGGGGCGTACCTGGCCCGGCCTCCGCTCGCCGCACAACTTCATCACCCGCGACTGGGTAACCCACGGTCTCGACGCGAAGGGTAGACACAACATGGCTGAGAACGAGTACACCCCCCATGAAGGCCCGACCGAGCCGGCCGGGGACGGCCAGATCGGTGCAGCTCGCGAGGACCTTACGGTCGAGGAACTGCGCGCGTGGATGCGGCAGTGGATCGCGGACGCGACCAAGCAGCCGCTGGAGAACATCACCGACGACAAGTCGCTCGACGAGTTCGGCCTGGGCTCGCGCGACGCGGTCTCGATGGCCTCCGACATCGAGGACTTCACCGGCGTCCAGCTGACCGCCACCGTCGCCTTCCAGCACCCGACGATCGCCCTGCTCAGCCAGCGCATCATCGACGGTGACCCGGTGGTCTCCGACGACGACCTCGCGGCCGAGGCCGCCCGGTACGACCGGGGCGAGGAGTTCGAGGCGAACCGGGGCGCGCACGACATCGCCGTGATCGGCCTCGCGACCCGCTTCCCGAAGGCCGGGGAGACCCCGGAGTCCACGTGGGAGTTCCTGATCGGGAACGGCGACGCCACCACGGACCTTCCCGAGGACCGCTGGCTGGAGTTCAAGCAGGACCCGCGGCTGCGCGCCGTGCTCGACGACGCCAACGTGCGCGGCGGCTACCTCGACGACGTGGCCTCCTTCGACGCCGAGTTCTTCCAGATGACCCCGCGCGAGGTCGAGATGGTCGATCCGCAGCAGCGGCTCGCGCTCGAACTCACCTGGGAGGCGTTGGAGCAGGCCAACATTCCGGCCAGCTCGGTCAAGGGCACCCGCACCGGCGTGTGGATGGGCAGCTCCGCCAACGACTACCAGATGCTGGCCGTCGCCGACCCGACGAAGGCCAACCCGTACGCCCTCACCGGCACCTCGACCTCCATCGTCGCGAACCGGGTGTCGTACTTCTACGACTTCCACGGCCCGTCGGTCACCGTCGACACCGCGTGCTCGTCCTCGCTCGTCGCCATCCACCAGGCGGCCCGCAGCCTCCGCGACGGCGAGACCGACATGGCCGTCGCCGGCGGCGTCAACATGCTCATCGTCCCCGCCGCCACGCTGGGCTTCGACACCATCGGCGCGCAGGCCCCCGACGGCAAGATCAAGGCGTTCAGCTCCGACGCGAACGGCATGATCCGCGCGGAGGGCGGCGGCGTCGTGCTGCTCAAGCGCCTCGCCGACGCCGAGCGCGACGGTGACGAGATCCTCGGCGTCGTCGCGGGTTCCGCGGTCACCTCCGACGGCAAGTCCAACGGCATCTTCGCGCCGAACCCGGAGGCTCAGGTGATCAACCTGCGCGACGCCTACATCGACGCCGGCATCGACCCGCGGACCGTCGACTATCTGGAGGCCCACGGCACCGGCACCATCCTCGGCGATCCGCTCGAGGCCGACGCCATCGGGCGCGTCCTCGGCCGCGGCCGCGAGGCGGAGAAGCCGCTGCTGCTGGGCTCGGCCAAGACGAACTTCGGGCACATGGAGGCCGCGGCGGGCATCGCCGGCGTCGCCAAGGTGCTCCTCGGCATGCGGTACGGGCAGATCCCCGCCTCGCTGCACTTCGCCGGCCCCAACCCGTACATCCAGTTCGAGGCCAACCGGATGCTGGTGGCCGCGCGGAACACGGAGTGGCCCAAGTACTCCGGCGCGAAGCTCGCCGGCGTCACCGGCAACGGCTTCGGCGGCACCAACGCGCACGTGGTGATCAAGGAGTACATCCCCTCGGGGGACACCCCCGAGAACCCCCAGGGAGAGGGCGCTGACGCGGCCGCGTCCCCCCGCGGAGACTCCGTCCCCGCGTTCTACGCCGCCACGGTCGACGGTGCCGCGGTCCCGCTCGTGCTGACCGCCTACGTCCCGTCGCGCCGACGGGCCGCCGCCGCGGAACTGCTCGAGTGGCTGGAGTCCGACGAGGCGAAGCAGTACACCCTCGCCGAGATCGGCCGCACCCTGGCGCACCGCAACCACGGCCGTGTCCGCTCGGTGGTCATGGCGAAGGACCTGGACGAGGCGATCAAGGGATTCCGCGCGATCGCCGAGGGCAAGAACGCCCCGAACGTCATCTCCGCCAATCAGCCCGACGCCACCGGACCGGCGTTCATCTTCTCCGGTTTCGGCAGCCACCACCGCAAGATGGCCAAGCAGCTGTACCTGGAGAACCCGGTCTTCAAGCATTACTTCGACCAGGTCAACGAGCTGATCATCGACGAGTCGGGCATCGACTACGCCGACATGATCACCGACGACGAGCAGACCTTCCACATCGAGACCGGCCAGGTGGGCATCTTCGCCATCCAGGTCGCGCTCGTCGGGCTGTTCCGCCACCACGGAATCGAACCCGGTGTGGTGCTGCCGCATTCGATGGGCGAGGCCACTGCCGCCTGGGTCACCGGCGGCCTCTCGCTGGAGGACGCCGTCCGCGTGATCTGCCAGCGCTCGCGCCTGATGGGCGAGGGCGAGGCGATGCTGCCCGAGGAGATGGAGCGCTTCATGGCGCTCGTCGAGTACAGCGCCGACGACATCGACACCGTGCTCGGCGACTACGAGGGCCTGGAGATCTGCGTCTACGCTGCGCCCACCCACACCGTGCTCGGCGGCCCCGGCAAGGTGATCGACAAGATCGTCGCCGAGACCGAGGCCAAGGGCTTGATGGCGCGGAAGCTGGTGACCCGCGGCGCATCCCACACCTCGCAGATGGACCCGCTGCTCGGTGAGCTGCAGGCCGAGCTCATGGGTATCGAGCCGCACCCGCTGCAGTACCCGATGTACTCCACCGTGAACAAGGAGGAGTACTACAAGGCCGGGCACGCGCCGGTGCACGAGGTCGACTACTGGATCAAGGGCCTGCGGCACAGCGTGTGGTTCACCCAGGCCGTGGAGAAGGCCGTGGAGGCCGGGTACCGCACCTACATCGAGTTCTCGCCGAACCCGATCACTCTGATCTCCGTCGCCGCGGTCACGTTCGGTTCCGGCATCCAGGACGCGGCGCTGGTGCAGACTCTCAAGCGCAAGGAGGACGAGCCCGGCACCGTCATGACCGCGCTCGCGACCGTCTTCGCCCGCGGGCACCACGTGGACGTGGCCTCCCTGTTCGGGCCCGGCCGCTACGCCCCGGTTCCGCGGACGCGGTTCCAGCGCAAGCACATCTGGATCCAGACCAAGCTGCCCGACGGCGGTTCCGGCGTGGTCCCCGGCAGCCACGTCGCGCTGCCCGACGGCAGGCACGTGTGGCAGCTCGACGCGGGCGCGCTCACCCTGGGCGATCAGACCGAGATCTCGCTGGTCGAGCTGGCGCGGCTCGCCGCGGGCCAGGTGCTCGATGGTGCCGCCGTCACAGCGGCCGTGGAGCACGGCGACCCCTCGGACGGGCTCACCCTGACCACCACGCTGACCCCGCACCCCGGCGGTGCGTCGATCCAGGTGCACGAGAACCTCTCCGGTGCGTTCCGGCTGCTGCTCGACGCGGTGGTCGTCGGCGGCGATGCCTCCGGCACCGCGGCGGAGCCGAGGATCACCAGGGCCGCGGCCCCGTCGGCGCCCTCGGCCGAGCGGGCCGTCGACGCCCTGGAGGCGGAGCCCGAGATCACCGTCTCGGAGGAGACCGCGGCCCCCGCCCCCGAGGGCGCCGCGGAGATCTGGTCGCCGGAGTCCGGTGAGACGGTGGAGCACCGGCTCGGCGTGATCATCGCCGAGACGATGGGCTTCGAGATCGAGGACCTGCCCAAGGAGATCCCGCTGATCGACCTGGGCATGGACTCGCTGATCGCGATGCGCATCAAGAACCGCGCGGAGTACGAGTTCGACATCCCGCCGATCCAGATCCAGGCGGTGCGCGACGCCTCGTTCAACGACGTGGTGCAGTTCGTGGAGTACGCCGTCGAGCACCGCGACCAGGTGGACGCGCTCGCCGAGCACCAGACCTCCTCGGGTGAGATGGCCGACGCCGCGGCGCTCGCCGAGATGATGAAGGCAGCCAAGGAGGAGGCCGCCGCCAAGGCGGCCGCCCCGGAGGCTCCCGCAGCCGAGACCCCCGCAGCCGAGGCCGCTGCGGCCGAGACGGCGGCGGCACCGTCGGACCCGGTCGCGGAACCCGAGAACGCCGACGGCCCCGGACTTCTGGACGGCGCGGCCGTCGCCGAGGCGGTGGGAGACGGCGTCCCGCCCCGCGACGCCGCGGAGCGGCTGACGTTCGCGACCTACGCGATCGTGGTCGGCAGGTCACCGGGCGGCGTGTTCAACGAGCTCGACGTGCTGCCCGAGGACGTCGCGGAGAAGCTGACCGCGCGCCTCTCGGAGCGGGCCGGCGGCGAGGTCGACATCGAGGACGTGATCGACTCGAAGAACATCGAGGAGATGGCGACCTACGTGGGCGCGGTCATGAACGACGCGACTCCGGTGGAGGGCTTCGTCCGGACACTGCGCGCGCCGGAGAGCACGAACCGCAAGCCGCTCTTCCTGTTCCACCCCGCCGGCGGCAACACCACCGCCTACGAGGCGCTGCTGCGCAAGCTCCCGGACGACCTGCCGGTGTACGGCTTCGAGCGGGTCGAGGGCGAGATCGAGGAGCGGATCCGCGAGTACCTGCCGCGGCTCAAGGAGATCCAGCCGGAGGGTCCGTACCGGCTCGCGGGCTGGAGCCTGGGCGGCGCGTTCGCGTACGGCATCGCCCGCGCCCTGGAGGACGAGGGCGCGACGGTCGAGTACGTGGGCCTGCTGGACGTGGTGAGCCCGACGGTGCCGCTCACGGACGAGCCCGCCGAGAAGCAGGCCCGGCTGGAGCGGTGGGAGAAGTTCGCGCGCAAGAACTACGACATCGGCGACGAGATCGAGCTGCCGATGGACCGCCTGGTCGCCGCGGACGACGAGGGCCAGTTCAAGATCATCATGGAACTGGTACAGCTGTCCGATAAGAAGGTGCCCACCTCGATGATCGAGCACCAGCGCACCTCGTTCATCGACAACCGGATGCTGCTCAAGGTGAACCCCGCCGACTACGGGCGGTTCGGGGGCACCCTCACGCTGTACCGCGCGGACAAGATGCACGACGGCGCGATCGAGCTGGAGCCGAACTTCGCGGACATCGCGCCGGACGGCGGCTGGGCCCCGGTGGCCCCGAACCTGCAGATCGTCCCGATCGGCGGCGATCACCTGCAGATCATCGACGAGCCGTACATCGGGCGGATCGCGGCGCACATGACCGACGAGCTCGACCGGGCCGACGGCGGCCGGTGAGCAGCGGGCAGCAGATCGAACAGGGGATAGGGTGACACTGTGACGGACGTATCGGACCAGGTCGATCTCAGCACCACCGCGGGCAAGCTCGACGATCTGTACCGCCGCCTGGAGGCGGCCAAGGACCCGGGCAGCGAGCGGGCCCGGGCCCGCCGCGACGCCAAGGGCCTGCCCAGCGCGCGTGCCCGCATGCGCATGCTGTTCGACGAGGGCACCTTCGTGGAGCTCGACCAGCTGGCGAAGTCGCCGGGGGACGACAAGATCAAGGACGGCGTGGTCATCGGCTACGGCCTCGTGAACGGCCGCAAGGTCGCGGCGTTCAGCCACGACCAGACGGTGGGCGCGGGCACCGTCGGCGAGATGTTCGGCCGCAAGATGGTCAAGCTCTACGACTTCGCGGCCAACGCGGGCCTCCCGGTGGTCGGCATCAACGACTCGGGCGGCGCTCGCATCCAGGACGCGGCCACGTCCATCGCCTGGTACGCGGAACTCGGCCGGCACCAGGACGGCCTGTGCGGCCAGGTGCCGCAGATCTCGATGATCCTCGGCACCTGCGTGGGCGGCGCCGTGTACGCGCCCGCCAACACGGACGTGCTGGTCGGCGTGCAGGACAACACCTACATGTTCGTCACCGGCCCCGAGGTGATCCGCCCCACCACGGGCGAGACCACCTCCGCGGAGGACCTGGGCGGCGCGATCAAGCAGGCGCAGTGGGGCAACCTGCACCACATCGCGGTCGACGAGGCGGCGGCGTTCGACTGGGTCAAGCGCTACCTCTCGTTCATGCCGGACTCGATCCACCAGCGGGCGCCGCTGATCAACCCGGGCCTCGAGCCGGAGATCACCGAGTCGGACCTCTCACTCGAGTCGATCATCCCGGACGCCGACACCGCCGGGTACGACATCCACGACGTGATCCTGCGCGTCTTCGACGACGGCGACTTCCTCGAGTACGCCGAGCTGTGGGCGCCGAACATCGTGACCGGCTTCGCCCGCGTCGACGGCCAGCCGGTGGGCGTGGTGGCGAATCAGCCGATGCACATGGCGGGCACGCTCGATACGCAGGCCTCGGAGAAGGCCGCCCGGTTCGTGCGGCTGTGCAACTCGTTCAACATCCCGCTGGTGTTCCTCGTGGACGTGCCCGGCATCCTCCCGGGCGTCGAGGAGGAGAAGATCGGCACCATCCGCCGCTCGGGCAAGTTCATCTTCAGCTACGTGGAGGCGGCCGTCCCGAAGGTCACCATCATCCTGCGCAAGTCCTACGGCGGCGCGTGGGCCGTGATGGGCTCGAAGCAGTTGGGTGCCGATTTCGTGTTCGCATGGCCGACGGCGCGCCTGGCCGTGATGGGTGCCGAGGGTGCGGCCGCGATCATCAAACGGCGCGAGATCGAGGAGGCCGGCGAGAACGGCCCGGCGATCCGGCAGGCGTTCATCGACTTCTACAACCAGTTCATGGCCACGCCGTGGCTGGCGGCCGAGCGCGGCTACATCGACGGCGTGATCGAGCCGAAGGACACCCGGCTGCTGATCCGCAAGTCGATCGCGCAGCTGCGCGATAAGGAGTTGCAGCGCGTGCCGCGGCGCACCTACCTCATGCCGATGTAGTACCGGAGGATCACCATGGCCGTGTTGGAGGGCTTCCCGCAGATCCAGGGCTCGGTGCTCACCGATCCGGACGTGACGGCGGCGTACGCCGTGGACCACTGCTCCCCGGTGCACGGGGCGGTCCCGCTCGCGGTGGTGCTCGCCGAGACCACCGAGGACGTGGCCGCGGCCGCCGGCTGGTGCTACGCGAACGACGTGGTGATCGTGCCGCGCGGTGCGGGCAGCGGGCTCGCCGGCGGCGCCAGCGCCATCGAGGGCTGCGTGATCATCTCGGTCGCGAAGATGAACGCGGTCAAGGAGATCAACGCCGCGGATCAGTACGCGATCGCCGAGGCGGGCGTGATCAACGCCGATCTCGACCGCGCGGTCCGCGAGCACGGCCTGATGTACCCGCCGGACCCGTCGTCGTACGAGATCTGCTCGATCGGCGGCAACGTCGCCACCAACGCGGGCGGCCTGCGCTGCGTGATGCACGGCGTCACCCGCGAGTACGTCCTCGGGCTCACCGTGGTCCTGCCCGACGGGCGGATCATCAAGACCGGGCGGCGCACCGTCAAGGGCGTCACCGGCTACGACCTGACCCAATTGCTGTGCGGCAGTGAGGGAACGCTCGGCATCGTCACCGAGGTCACCGTCAAGCTCAAGCCCGCGCCGGTCATCCCGCCGACCACGGTGGCCGCCTCGTTCCCGGACGTGGTGAGCGCCGCGGCCGCAGTCGCGGCGGTGGTCGGTACCGGCGTGGTGCCGGCGCTGATGGAGCTCATGGACCGCCGCACCCTCGAATGCGTCGAGGCGCTGCGCCCGTTCGGGCTGGAGGACGAGACCCGGGCGATGCTGATCGGGCAGGGGGCCACCCCCGCGGACGCCGATGTCCTGGCCCGTGAATTCGAGGCCGCCGGAGCGCATTTCGTCGTCGTCTCGGACGATCCGGCCGAGGCGGCGGAGCTGTTAGCGGTCCGACGTGCTGCGTTTCATGCCTACGAGAACGCGGGCAACATCTTCTCCGAGGACGTGGGCGTGCCGCGCTCCCAGCTGCCGGAGATGTTCGCCCGGATCGAGGAGATCTCCGCGAAGTACGGTGTGGACATCCCGACCTGCGCGCACGCCGGCGACGGCAATCTGCACCCCACGCTGATCTACCCGAAGGACGAACGCGAAGTGCCCCAGGCCATCTGGGACGCCGCCGACGAGGTGTTCCAGGCCGCGCTCGCCCTCGGCGGCACGCTCACCGGCGAGCACGGCGTGGGCGTGCTCAAGGCCCGCTGGGTGGGGGAGGAACTCTCCGAGGACGTCCTCGAACTGCACCGCGGCATCAAGGCCGTCTGGGACCCGAAGAACCTCCTCAACCCCGGCCGCGGCTTCTAGCCGCCCGCTCGCTCCGCTCGCTGCCCTCCCTAGCGGGACGGCCACCTCCCCATATCCATGGACAGGGGGAGTGCACGGCGCGCGGAGGCGGTGCACGTCCCGCTAGGGAGGGCCGACGGTGCGCGCACGTCCCGCGCCGAGGCGGTCGGCGCAGGCGGTCAGCGCAGGGTGCGGCGCTGCGCCTTGGTCGCCTCGATGGTGACCGCCGCGTGCATCCGGTCGGCCGCGGCGCGATCCGCGGAGCCGCCGTGCGCGACCAGCGCGCCCCCGCCGGAACTGCGCACCGAGATGCCGATGGTGCGCGCGGTGAGGAAGACGGCCACGCCGATGGCGGCGATGATCAGCCCGACGAGTCCCGCGCCCGCGCCGCCGAGGTAGCCGCCGGCGAGCAGCGTGTACAGGCCGAGAAGGACGATCCCGCCGCCGATCATGGCGCGACGGGTCGAGGTCGTGTCGCCGCTGTAGACGTCGGCGATGCGCTCGAGCGGGGCGGACTGCTGGTGGCCCCCGTAGGGGATGAATCCCAGCACGGTGTGCGGCTCGTGGACGTACACCCGCTGATCGGTGAGGATCATCGTCGTCTTGAGGTGTTTGAGGATCAGGTGCGGCGAGAACTCCGAGTGCAGGAGGACGCGCTCGTTCGGCAGCGGCGAGAACAGCGGCGTGGTCACAGTGCGCAACGCTACGAATCGGAACGTCCCCGGCGGTATCCCCTGATCGGATGAATGCCCCGACCGGTGCCGATCCCGCCCCCCTACCGGAGGGAGGAGACGAACACCGCCGCGAGCGCCTCGAGGCCGCGCTGATCGTCCTCGGTGAACCGCGCGGGGCGCTCGCTGTCGAGATCGAAGACGCCGATCAGCTCTCCGTCGCGCACCAGCGGCACGACGAGCTCCGCGTTGGTCGCTCCGTCGCAGGCGATGTGGTCGGCCACGGCGTGCACGTCGTCGACCCGCTGCGTGGTGCGGGTACGCGCGGCCGCGCCGCACACGCCGCGGTCGAGTGGGATGCGGATGCAGGCCGGAAGTCCCTGGAACGGTCCCACCACGAGCTCGGCACCGTCGTAGAAGTAGAAGCCGACCCAGTTCAGGTCCGGCACCGTCGCCTTCACGAGGGCCGAGAGGTTCGCGGCGTTGGCGATGCGATCGGGCTCCCCGTCGACGAGGGCGCGGGCCTGGGCGGCGAGCTCGGCGTAGCGCTCGGTGGGCGAGCCGGAGAGGGCGGGGAGGGCGAACGACACGCCCCGAGACTACGGGGTCCGACGGTGCGCCGACACCTCCCGCCCGGCGTGATTCTGGGCGGAAGCTGAGAACGCAAATCGAAAGAGAAACACCGTGAATCTGACCTAAAAACACCGCATGTACTGCGCTGACCTGGTCGAGCTCACGAACCTTCACTGGCGCCTGTAACGGACCGGGACGACGCCCCGACTAAGAGTTTGTCAGGAACTGAGATCTCGCATACAGTGCCTGGCGAGCACAGAACCGCTTGTGATGCTCCACCACGGGGTCCTCCTGTGGTAGCGACGGCGCCGGTTCCCCGGCGACGTGCAGGCGGTCACCCGCGCCCACCGGGCGGACACACTGAGGAAGAGAGTCTCGAATGCGTATGCGCAACGGCTGGGCCAAGAAGGCCACCGCCGCCGCGGTCACCGTGGCTGCCATTCCGGCCCTGACGATCGCCGGCACGGGCGCCGCGAACGCCTGGGGCCCCGGCAGCGCGAAGAACCCGCCGAAGGGCTTCAAGCAGGCCTTCGTCAACGGCGCCGGCATGCCCAACGTCAAGGTGCGCAGCTGGGCGTCCACCACGACCAACCCGAAGACCGCCCCCACCGTCGTGTTCCTCGACGGCCTGCGCGCCACCTGGGACGTCTCCGGCTGGGAGCGCGACGCCAACGTCGCCTACCTGTCGCAGAAGGGCATCAACGTCGTGATGCCGGTCGGCGGCACCTCGAGCTGGTTCACCGACTGGCAGGCGCCCTCGTCGACCAACCGTCAGCCGTACCGCTACACGTGGGCCTCGTTCCTGAAGAACAGCCTCCCGCAGTACATCCGCAGCCTCGGCTTCAGCGACAACGTCTCGCTGGTCGGCCTGTCGATGTCCGGTAGCGCCGCGATCATCAACACCGTCGAGTCGAACGGCTACTACAAGCGCGCCGCGTCGCTGTCGGGCCTGAACAACATCTCGGCCCCCGGCATCCCGATCGCCGTCGGCATCGCGTCGCTCGACTCCAGCGGCTACAACGCCGGCCTCGACATGTGGGGCGGCCCGCTGGACGCGCGCTGGGCCAAGAACGACCCGACCGTGCAGGTGAACCGCCTGAAGAACATCCCGCTGTGGATCTCCGCCGGCAACGGCGTGTTCGGCAAGTACACGCCGAACCCCGGCCCCGCCGATGTCATCCAGGGCGTTCCGCTCGAGTGGCTCGCGCTGTCGCAGTCGCGCGCCTTCGAGGGTGCGGCCAAGCGCGCGGGCCTGACCAAGGTGCACTACGACTTCCCGCCGGCCGGCACCCACACGTGGGGCTACTGGCAGGACCAGGTGTGGCAGATGCAGCGCACCGGCTGGTTCTCGAAGTAATCCACCGCGATTGCGCTACGCATCACACGACGGCGGCCTCGTTCGGACGAACGGGGCCGTTTGTCGTATTGTGATGTGGACGACTTTCCTGAGGAAACCGGGAACGTCTGTAACGGCTTACCCTGTGATTTCGATGAGATCGAGGGAGAGAGTCGCCGTGTGGCGAGTGTGAATCTTGTGACATGTGTGACGAATGATGTTAGAGTGACGGCTGTGACATGGCTGGTCGAGATCGACCACCCGTCCGGTCCACCAGCTACTGCGCGGACACACCGCGTGAAAAAGGAGAGGTCAGCAATGCGAGCAGCCTGGGGTAAGCGAGCGGGTGCGGCGGTTCTCACCGCGGCCATGGTGCCCGCCCTCGCCGGTATGGGCGCCGGCGTCGCCGGCGCGTGGGGTCCGGGTTCGGCGAAGAACCCGCCCAAGGGTTTCAAGTCCGAGAGGGTCAACGGCGCGGGCATGCCCGACGTCCTGGTCCGTTCGTGGGCCTCCACGACCACCGATCCGGCCAAGGCCCCGACCGTCGTCCTCCTCGACGGTCTGCGCGCCACGCAGGACGTCTCCGGCTGGGAGCGCGACTCCAACGTCGCCTTCCTGTCGCAGAAGGGCATCAACGTCGTGATGCCGGTCGGCGGTACGGCCAGCTTCTACACCAACTGGGCCAACGTCTCGAAGCAGGGCAACGGCACCTACAAGCCGACCTGGGGCAACTTCCTGGCCACCAGCCTGCCGGCCTACATCAAGTCGCGCGGCTTCTCGAGCAACCTCTCGCTCGTCGGCATCTCGATGGGTGGCGGTGCCGCCCTCATCAACGCCGCGAACAACCCGGGCGTGTACAAGCGCGCCGCCGCACTCTCGGGCTTCCTGAACACCTCGGCCCCCGGCATGCCGGTCGCCGTGGGCGTCGCGATGCTGGACGCCGGCGGCTACAACGTCCTCGACATGTGGGGCGGCCCGCTCGACGCCAACTGGGCGAAGAACGATCCGACCGTGCAGGCCGCGCGCCTGAAGGGCATCCCGCTGTGGATCACCGCCTCGACCGGTGAGCCGGGCAAGTACACCCCGAACCCGACCCCCGCCGACATCGTCCAGGGCGTGCCGCTGGAGATCCTGGCCAAGTCGCAGTCGGAGGCCTTCAAGGCCGCCGCCGACAAGGCCGGCGTGAGCGCTCACTACGACTTCTCGTCGGTGGGCACCCACACGTGGGGCTACTGGAGCGACCAGGTGTGGCAGATGCAGCGCACCGGTTGGTTCAACTGACCGCGCCGCGTTAGTACCACGCACGGAAGGCCTCGGGCACATGCCCGGGGCCTTCCCGCGTATCGGTACCCTCATCAGAGCCCACACGAGAGACACGAGGTTGCAGCAGCGATGAATCGGCCGGCACCGCGCACCACCCCCACCGACACCGACGAGCCGGTCGGTTTCCGCATCGACCCCGTGCTCGCCCGCAGCTGGCTGCTGGTCAACGCCGCGCAGCCCGAGCGGTTCGACGCCGCCGCCCGCTCCCGCGCCGACATCGTGGTCCTCGACATCGAGGACGCCGTGGCGCCCAAGGACAAGACGGCCGCGCGGACCAACGTCGTGGACTGGCTGAACAGCGAGGTCGACGGGCGGCCCAACAACGGGTGGGTCCGCGTGAACGGATTCGGCACCCAGTGGTGGGCGGACGACCTGGAGGCGCTGCGCGGGGCGAAGCACCTCGGCGGCGTCATGCTGGCGATGGTCGAGTCGATGGACCACGTCACCGAGACCGCCAAGCGGCTGCCGGACACCCTCATCGTGGCGCTCGTCGAGACCGCCCGTGGACTGGAGCGGATCAGCGAGATCGCGTCCGCGAAGGGCACCTTCCGCCTGGCGTTCGGCATCGGCGACTTCCGCCGCGACACCGGCTTCGGCGGCGACCCGATGACCCTGGCCTACGCGAGGTCCCGGTTCACCATCGCCGCGAAGGCGGCGCACCTGCCCAGCGCCATCGACGGCCCCACGGTCGGCTCCAAGGGCCTGCTGCTGACGGAGGCCACGGCGGTCTCCACGGAGTTCGGGATGACCGGCAAGATCTGCCTGACCCCCGATCAGTGCCACCCGGTGAACGAGGGGCTCAGTCCTTCACCCGAGGACGTCCGGTGGGCGCGGGAGTTCTTCGCGGACTTCGACCGCGACGGCGGCGAGATCCGCAACGGATCGGATCTGCCCCGCATCGCCCGGGCCACCAAGATCCTCGACCTCGCCCGCGCGTACGGCATCGTCGTCCCCGACGGCATCGACGGGGAGCACGCCCCGGCACCGTCGGACACCTTCCACTACTGACCCGCCGGCCGGCCCGCCCGGCGGCCCCGCGGAACCGTCGGGCCCCGCGGAACCGTCGGGCCCCGCGGAACCGTCAGGCCCCGTGGAACACGGCCTCCACGTTGTTGCCGTCCGGGTCGCGCACGAAGGCGCCGTAGTAGCCCGGGTGGTACTCCGGCCAGAGGCGCGGCGCGTGCAGGGACTCCGCTCCCAGCTCGAGCGCCTTGGCGTAGAACGCGTCCACCGTGGCGGTGTCCGGCGCCCCGAACGCGATGTGCGTCTCGCGGTTGGGTCCGGCCGCGACCTCGCCGCCGGAGATCCAGAACGGCGGCTCGGCCCCTTCCTGCCGGCCGTACCCGACCGCCACGTCGAAATCCATGAGCCGGCGCGCGCCGAGCACGCCCAGCACCTCGTCGTAGAAGTGCTTGGCGCGGTCCAGATCCGCGCAGTTGATCCCGAAGTGGTCGATCATGGCTGCTCCTCGCCTCCTGCCGGGCGTCCGGTGCGTCCGGGACCTCTTCAGGTGTAGCACCGGAGACCGACAGGTTTCAGGAGAGTGCCGCCCGCGCGGCCTCCCGGGCCGATTGCGGATCGGGCGCCGCGAGCGCGGCGTCCGCGGCGCGGCGGCACTGATCCACCGTCACGGCGCCGACCCGCGCGCCCACCGCCGCCGCCGCGCCGGCCGCGCAGGAGAGTGAGGTGATGCCGAGGCCAACCAGCACGCAGGCCAGAACCGGGTCCGCGGCCGCCTCGCCGCACACCCCCACCGGCTTGCCCGCCGCCGTCCCCGCGGTTCCGGTCAGCCGGATCAGCTGCAGCACCGCGGGCTGCCACGGATCGGTGAGCGCGGCCAGCTCGGTGCTCATCCGGTCGGCGGCCATCGCGTACTGGGTCAGGTCGTTCGTGCCGAGCGAGACGAAATCCACCTCCGCCAGCACCGCATCGGCGCACAGCGCGACGGCCGGCACCTCCACCATCACCCCCGCGACCAGTCCGCGCGCGCGGCACTGCGCCGCGAAATCGCGGGCCTCCGCGGCGGTGGCGATCATCGGCGCCATCACCCACGGCGCGGCCTCCGCCCCGTCCGCGGCGGCCGCGATCGCGTCCAGCTGCCGCTCCAGCAGCCCCGGATCGTTCTCGGCGATGCGGATGCCGCGCACGCCCAGCGCCGGGTTCTCCTCCTCGCCGTGATCCACGAACTTCAGCGGCTTGTCCGAGCCCGCGTCCAGCGTGCGGATCACCACCTTCTGCCCGGGAAAGGCGTCGATCACCTCCCGGTACAGCGCCGCCTGCTCCTGCACCGACGGCTCGTCGGCGCGGTCGAGGAAGGCGAGCTCGGTGCGGAACAGGCCCACGCCCTCCACCTGCTTCTCCGCCGCGGCGCGGGCGCTCGCGCCGTCCTGCACGTTGGCGAGGATCGCGACCGCGGCACCGTCGGCCGTGCGACCGGGCCCGCGCCACCGGGCGACCTCGGCCGCCTGCCGGGCCGACTCCGCGACCAGTGCCCGGGCCTCCTGCGCATCGGGGTCGACGGTGACGGTGCCCGCCCCGCCGTCGAGCAGGACCGGGGTCCCCGCGTCGACGGTGCCGGCCTCCGCCAGCCCGACGATGCAGGGGATCCCCAGCTGCCGGGCGATGATCGCGGTGTGGCTGGTGGCGCCGCCGAGGCGCGTGCCGATGCCGACGATGAGCGCGGGATCGAGGCCCGCGGTGTCGGCGGGGGCGAGGTCGTCCGCCAGCAGGATCGACGGTGCGTCCGGCACCGGTACGCCCGGTTCCGGGCCGCCCAGCAGCTCGGCGACGACACGGTCGCGCACGTCCCGCAGGTCCGTGACGCGCTCGGCCATCAGCCCGCCCAGCTTGGTGAACATGTCGGCGAACTGGTCGGTGGCCGCGGCCACCGCGTTCGCGGCGGGCGTGCCGGCCCGGATCAGCTTCTCCGTGGTGCCGATCCACGCCTTGTCGGACGCCAGGCCGGCGTTCGCACCCAGCACCTCGGCCGCGGCGCCCTGGGCCTGGGCGGCCCGCATCCGCAGGCGATCCGCCACCGCCTGCGCCGCGGTGGAGAAGCGCGCGGCCTCCGCGTCACGGTTCTCCTCCGGAAGGTCCACGGGCGGCGGCACCTCCGGCCGGGCGCCGGGCCACATCACGGGGGCGTAGGCGACCCCGGGCACGACGGGGGTGCCGATGAGGGGGGCGATGCCGGGCGCGCTCGAACGGTGCGAAGTCATGTGACACAGATTACGAAATCCTCTTGACTTGTCAACACAAACAGGAGTAAAAACAGAAAAATCAAAAGTAGATCAACAGACTCAGACAGACTCGGAGGGGTCATGTACGCGGAGGAACGACAGCGCGCGATCAGCGAACTGGTCGGTGGTCGCGGCCGCGCGTCGGTCATGGAGCTGGCCGAGCGGTTCGAGGTGACGCCCGAAACGGTGCGCCGCGACCTGGACGCGCTCGAGCGGCTCGGCGTCGTGCGCCGCGTCCACGGCGGCGTCGTGGCCGCCGGCGTCCTCTCCGGCGCCGAATCCGGGCTGGGGGAGCGTGAGGGCACCAATGCCGCGGCCAAGCGCGCCATCGGCGCCGCCGCCCGCCGCTTCCTTCCCCCCGCCGGCGGCTCGGTGCTCTTCGACGCCGGCACCTCCACCATCGCCGCGGCCCGCGAGATCCCGGCGAACCTGCACATCACCGCCATCACCAACTCGGTGCCGGTGGCCTCCACCCTCTCGCCGCGCGAGACCGTCGAGCTGCGCCTGCTGGGCGGCCGCGTCCGGGGCCTGACCCAGGCCGCGGTCGGGGCCGGCACGGTCGCCGAGATCGCCGGCCTGCGCACCGATGTCGCGATCGTGGGCGCCAACGGGCTCAGCGCGGAGCGCGGCCTCTCCACCCCCGATTCCGACGAGGCCGCCGTGAAGACCGCGATGGTCCGCGCCGCCGATTTCGTGGTGCTGCTCGCCGATTCCTCCAAGTTCACCCGCGAGAGCCTGGTGGCCTTCGCCGGGCTGGACGAGATCGACGTGGTGGTCACCGATGTCGCCCCCACCGGCCCGCTCGCGGCGGCGCTCGCCGAACACCGCGTCGCGGTGGAGGTCGCGGCCCGATGATCGTCACCGTCACCGCCAACCCCAGCCTGGACCGCCTCGTCGCGCTCGGCGGCCCGCTCGAGCGGGGCGCCGTCCTGCGCGCCACCGGCGCCGCCGCCGACCCGGGGGGCAAGGGCGTCAACGTCTCCCGCACCGTCCACGCGGCCGGGGAGCGCACCGTCGCCGTGCTCCCCGCCGACCAGGGCGATCCGCTCCTCATCGGGCTCTCCCGCCTCGGCGTCCCCGCGATCCCCGTGCCCGTGGGCCACGAGGTGCGCAGCAACATCACGGTCACGGAGCCCGACGGCACCACCACCAAGCTCAACGCGCCCGGCGCGGCGCTCACCCCCGACGCGGCGCTCGCCCTCGAGGACGCGATCGTCGCCGCCGCCGACGGTGCCGCCTGGGTCGCGCTGTGCGGCTCGCTGCCGCCCGGCCTCCCGGACGACTGGTACGCCCGGCTCGCGGGCCGCCTCGCCGCGAGCGAGCACCGCCCGCTCCTGGCCGTCGACACCTCCGGGCCCGCGCTCGCCGCGTCCGTGGCGGCGGGCATCGCCCTGCTCAAGCCCAACGCGGACGAACTCACCGAGCTCGTGGGCCGCCCCGGCGCCGGCGCTGAGCTCGAATCGCGCGCGGCGGCGGGTGATCTCGGGCCGGCGCGGGACGCGGCCGGGGAGCTGCACCGGGCCACCGGCGCCGCCGTCCTCGCCACGCTCGGCGGCGCGGGGGCGCTCCTGATCACCGCGGAGGGGGCGTGGGCGGCGGTGCCGCCCCCGATCACGGTGCGCAGCACCGTCGGCGCCGGCGACAGCTCGCTTGCCGGCTACCTCATCGCGCACACGCGCGGCGCCACACCGCCGCAGCGACTCTCCCTGGCGGTCGCCTACGGCGCCGCCGCCGCAGCACTGCCGGGCACCCAGGCGCCCCGACCGGAGGAACTCGCCGTCGCCGACGTGCGGGTCCTCGCCCTGTAGCACCCCCGACGATTCATCAGCAGAACCGGAGAACACCCCATGACCGACCCGATCATCGCGCCCGAACTGGTCGCGCTCGACGTCTCGGCCGGCACCGACAAGTCCGAGGTGATCGCCTACCTCGCGGGCCGCATCACCGACGCCGGCCGCTCCACCTCGGTGGAGGGGCTCATCGACGCCGCGATGGCCCGCGAGGCGCAGTCCGCCACCGGGCTTCCCGGCGGCATCGCCATCCCGCACTGCCGGGCGGAGGCCGTCACGACCGCCAGCCTCGGCTTCGCCCGGCTCGACCCCAAGGTCGACTTCGGGGCGCCGGACGCGCCCGCCGATCTCGTCTTCCTCATCGCCGCACCGGCGTCCGGCGGATCGCAGCACATGAAGCTGCTCTCCGCCCTCGCCCGGGCCCTGGTCCGGCCCGAGTTCACCGCGTCGCTGCGCGCCGCGAAGACGCCGGAGGAGGTCGTCGCCCTCGTCGAGGAGGTCGTCGCGCCCAAGCCCGCCGAGGCGGCGCCCGCAGCCGCTGCCGGTGGCGCGGCCACCGCGGCCCCCGCACCTGCCGCCGGCGGCGGCGCTGCGGGGGTGGAGAAGGCGCCGTCGGGCGCGCCGTCGCTCGTGGCGATCACGGCCTGCCCCACGGGAATCGCGCACACCTACATGGCCGCCGACTCGCTGAAGCTGGCCGCTGAGCGCGCGGGCGTCGAGCTCACCGTGGAGACGCAGGGCTCCTCCGGCTCCACGGCGCTCTCCGCCGAGACCATCGCGAACGCCGGGGCCGTCATCTTCGCCACCGACGTGGGCGTCAAGGGCCGCGAGCGGTTCGCCGGCAAGCCCGTGATCGCCTCCGGCGTCAAGCGCGGCATCAACGAGCCCGACGCGATGATCGCCGAAGCCGTTGCCGCGTCGTCGGATCCGAACGCCCCGAAGGTCGACGGGGCCGCCGCCGCGAGCACCGAGCCCTCCGCCTCGCAGGTGGGGATCGGCGGCCGGCTCAAGCAGGCGCTGCTCACCGGCGTCAGCTACATGATCCCGTTCGTCGCGGCCGGCGGTCTGCTGATCGCCCTCGGCTTCCTCATCTCCGGCGGCTACGAGATCGGGCTCACCCACGGCGACGACGGCGTCTCCAACGGCGCCTTCTACGCGCTGCACAACTCGCTGACGAATCTGCCCGACGGCGGAATGCGCGCCTACCTCGGTGGCGTCGCCTTCGCGACCGGCGGTGCCGCGATGGGCCTCATGGTCGCGGTGCTGGCGGGCTACATCGCCTACGCGATCGCCGATCGCCCCGGTCTCGCACCGGGATTCGTCGCCGGCGTGCTCGCGGTGACGGTGAACGCCGGCTTCATCGGCGGCGTGGTCGGCGGCCTGCTCGCGGGCGTGGTCGCGCTGTGGATCGGCAGGCTGCGGCTGCCGCAGTGGGCCCGCGGCCTGATGCCGGTGGTGATCATCCCGCTGTTCGCCACCCTGATCACCGGCGGCCTCATGTACATGATCCTGGCCGGCCCGCTGCGCTGGGTGAACGAGACCATGACCGATGCCCTCAACGGCATGAGCGGGAGCTCCAAGATCGCGCTCGGCGTGGTGCTGGGCCTGATGATGTGCTTCGACCTGGGCGGCCCGGTGAACAAGGCGGCGTACGCCTTCGCGGTCGCGGGCATCGGCGCCGCGGGTGCCGGCGCGGCGCAGTGGGAGATGATGGCCGCCGTGATGGCGGCGGGCATGGTGCCGCCGCTCGCCCTGGCCCTGGCGTCGACGCTGCTGCGCCCGAAGTTGTTCACCGAGCCCGAGCGGGAGAACGGCAAGGCCGCCTGGTTCCTCGGCGCCGCGTTCATCTCCGAGGGCGCCATCCCGTTCGCCGCGGCCGACCCGCTGCGCGTGATCCCGTCGATGATGCTGGGCGGCGCCGTCACCGGCGGCCTGTCCATGGCGCTCGGCGCGCAGCTGCGCGCCCCGCACGGCGGCGTGTTCGTCCTGTTCGCCATGAACGGCACCTGGTGGAAGTTCCTCATCGCCCTCGCCGTGGGCGTCGTGGTGGCCGCGTTCGCGGTCGTCGCCGCCAAGTCGCTCACGACCCGAGCCGTCGCTGCCGACGAATCCGCCCAACCCGCGGCCGTCGCCGCGTAATACTGGTCCTGACCACCCGCGCCCACCGGCGCGCCCGGCACCCCCACACAAGGAGAGACATGCCCAGCACCACCGTCACCGTCGGTTCGGCCGTCGGCCTGCACGCCCGCCCCGCCGCAGTGATCGCGAACGCCGTCAACGAGTCGGGCCAGGAGGTCACCCTGTCGGTCGCAGGCGGCGAGCCGGTGGACGCGGGCTCAGCCCTGATGATCATGACCCTCGGCGCCGAGCAGGGCGTGGAGGTCACCGTCGAATCGGCCGATCAGGCGACCGTCGACGCGATCGCCGCCCTCGTGGCCCAGGACCTCGATGCCTGAGCCGAGTGCGCGCACGCGGAGGGGCGGCCGGATCAGCCGGCCGCCCCTCCGTCGCGTCGGGGGCTAGGTCACCGGCGCGATGCAGTAGCTCACGCGCTGCGGCTGCGCGTAGTTCAGGGCCGCGGAGCCGCGGCAGGACAGCGGCGCGCCCGCGGCCTTCTCGATCACCCGGATCACGTTCGACGGTGCGCTGCCGAGCGCGGTCGGGCAGGTCACGGGGCGGATATCGGTGGTGGCCGCCTGATCGGGCTTGACCTGGTAGCAGTTGCCGAGCGCCAGCTTCGGGACGACGCACAGTGCCGATGCCCCGGACTCCACGCGCGCGTAGCTCGGGAGGCTGCACGCCGTCCTCGCGGCGGGCTTCTCGGCCACGGCGAAGGCGAAACCGTCGCCCTCGCAGCCGGTACGCGTCACCCGGTCGCCGGAGACGGTGACGCAGTCGCCGACCTCCACGGCGCTCACCGGGGCGACCTCGGGGCCGGCGGGCTTGACGCCCAGGACCAGCACCGCAGCGCCCATCACCAGCGCGGCGATCAGGCCGGAGTACACCACCGAGCTGGCGATCCGCCAGGTGGTGGTGGGGCGCACCGCGTCGAGCCGCCGGCCCACCGGCGTCGCGTCGAAGCGGCGCCGGAGCGCGGCGAAACGGGGCTGCGCGGGGTGGAGGAAGGGCATCGACATAGTCTCAATCTTAACTTGAGACTCACTAGATAACACAAGTCTCAGTTTTCACACACGGATCGGCGCGGCTGGGCACGGTGCGGACGGCCGCTCACTAGGCTTTGCAGCATGCCGATCGCCGACGCGCCCGTCATCGCCGTGGGACCGAAGCCCGATCCCGAGTTCGACGCCGCGATCACCGACGGCGGCGGCCGCCCCGGACCTCTCGACCGGGCCTCCGGCCTCGTCTGGACCGATCACCACTCGCTGCCCGGCGACCTACCCGCCGGCGTGCACTGGGTGCAGCTGCCGTCCGCGGGCGTGGAGCGCTTCCTCACGGCCGGCGGCCCGGCGCGCCACCCGGGCGTCGCGTTCAGCTCCGCGGCCGGCGTCTACTCCGCGACGGTCGCCGAACAGGCCGTCGCCCTGCTCCTCGCCGGCGTGCGCGGCCTGTGGAGCCGGGGCGATTCCTGGGACCGCGAGGCCGGCGCCGCGCGCACCGGCCGGCTCGCGGGGTCGACGGTGGCGGTGGTCGGCGCCGGGGGCATCGGCCGCGCCGTGATCCCCGCGCTGCGCGCGCTGGGGATGAAGGTCGTCGCCGTGAACCGCTCGGGCGCCCCGGTTTCCGACGCCGTGGTCGTCACCGCGGACCGTCTGGACGAGGTGTGGCCGGAGGTCGATCACGTGATCCTGGCGGCACCGTCGACCTCGCGGACCCGCGCCCTCGTGGACGCCGGCGTCCTCGCGCAGCTCAAGCCGCACTCCTGGATCGTCAACGTGGCCCGCGGCTCCCTGATCGACACCGACGCCCTGGTCGAGGCGCTGCGCGCCGGCACGATCGGCGGCGCCGGGCTGGACGTGACCGACCCCGAGCCCCTGCCCGACGGGCACCCGCTGTGGTCGATCCCCACCGCGATCATCACCCCGCACGTCGCGAACCCGCCCGCGCGGGCACGGCAGTCGCTGATCGAGCGGGTCGAGGTCAACGTCCGCCGGCTCGCGAACGGGATGGAGCCGCTCTCCGTCATCGACCCCGACCGGGGGTATTGATGTCCGGCGGCCCGCCGGACAGTGATGCGCCGCCCGCCGGCGCACCGGGCGACGGTGCGCCGCCCTCACCCGACGAGGTCGACCTCATCGTCCGGGGGATCGTGGGGCTGGCCAAGCGGATCCGCAGCGACGCCCGGTTCGTGGGGACCGAGGTCTCCTACGTCGACTTCACGCTGCTGTTCGTCCTGAACGAGTCTCCGGGCATCCGCGCCGTCGACCTCGCGGAGGTGGTGTCGATCGACAAGTCCACCGCCAGCCGGCAGCTCGCGGGCCTGGAGCGAAGGGGTCTGATCATCCGCGACGCCGACCCGGAGAACCCGAGATCACGGCGCCTGCGGCTGACCGAGCGGGCCGAGCGGGTGCTCGCGGAGACCGATCGGGAATGGCGCCTGCGGATCGAGGCCAGGACCGCCGATTGGTCCCGTGAGGATTTGCGCACATTCGCCCGATTGATAGACCGCTACATGAGCGCCGACCTCCCCGGCGATACCGCCTTCGACCAGGGGATTGTGCCCGAGAAGGAGCCTACTTTCGAGTAAGTTCGGGTGTGTTATGGTCACCTCACTGTTCTGTGCATCAAGTGGCCCGCGTGCCCTCGCGATGCCCGGCGACCCCGGGTGTTCCGCGTAAAGCCGCTCCCGTTTCACACCGCGCGGGGGTCGTACACGCGTGGAACCCGCTTCGCTGCCGGAGCTCCGGGCGCGCATCCGCGCGGCCAGCTAGGGACGACAGGAACGAATCAATGAACGTCGGTGAACCGACCATGACCCCGCACGCGGGTCGGCAGTGGGAGTGCTGCGCATGATCATCGGAGTGTTGAAAGAGGCGCAGCCGGGCGAGACCCGTGCCGCCGCGACCCCTGCGACCGTGGCCCAGCTGATCAAGCTCGGCTACGAGGTGGTCGTGGACTCGGGCGCCGGCGCGGAATCCTCCTTCGCGGACGAGGCCTACGTCGAGGCGGGCGCGTCGATCGGTGATGCCCGCGCCGCCGACATCGTGTTCGGCGTGAACGCACCGTCGAGCGCGCAGCTCGACGGCATGCGGCCGGGCACGACCCTCGCCGGGCTCCTCGCCCCCGCGCAGAACGCCGAGCTGCTCGAGGACCTGCGCCGCCGCGAGCTGACCGCGCTGGCCATGGAGTCCGTGCCGCGCATCTCGCGCGCCCAGTCGATGGACGTGCTCTCCTCGATGGCCAACATCGCCGGCTACCGCGCCGTGGTCGAGGCCGCGCACGTGTTCGGCCGGTTCTTCACCGGCCAGGTCACCGCCGCGGGCAAGGTGCCGCCGGCCAAGGTGCTCGTGGTGGGCGCCGGCGTGGCCGGACTCGCCGCGATCGGCGCCGCCGGCTCGCTGGGCGCCATCGTGCGCGCCACCGACCCCCGCCCCGAGGTGGCCGACCAGGTCGCGTCGCTGGGCGGCGAGTACCTCTCCGTGGAGAACGAGCAGGCCGAGGTCTCGGCCACCGGCTACGCCAAGGAGATGGGCGACGACTACAAGGCACGCGAGGCGCAGCTCTACGCCGAGCAGTGCAAGGACGTCGACATCATCATCACCACGGCCCTGATCCCCGGGCGCCCCGCGCCGCGGATCATCACCGAGGAGATGGTCGCGTCGATGAAGCCGGGCTCGGTCATCGTCGACATGGCGGCGTCCAACGGCGGCAACGTCGGCGGCACCGTCAAGGACGAGGCGATCGTCACGCCGAACGGCGTCACCATCATCGGCTACACCGACCTCGCGGGCCGCCTGCCCGCGCAGGCCTCGCAGCTGTACGGCACCAACCTCGTCAACCTGCTCAAGCTGGTGACGCCCGAGAAGGACGGGCAGCTGGTGCTCGACTTCGAGGACCCGGTGCAGCGTTCGATCACCGTGACCCGCGCCGGCGAGCTGCTGTTCCCGCCGCCGCCCGTCCAGGTGTCCGCGGCGCCGAAGGCGGCCGCCGCCGCCGAGGTGGAGGCGAAGCCCGTCAAGGAGCCGATGTCGGCGTCCAAGAAGGTCTCGTTGACGCTGATCGGCGTGGTGCTGTTCGGCCTGCTGGTGAGCTTCGCGCCGCAGCCGCTGCCGCAGCACTTCACCGTGCTCATGCTGGCGATCGTGATCGGCTACTACGTCATCGGCAACGTGGCGCACGCGCTGCACACGCCGCTGATGTCGGTGACCAACGCCATCTCCGGCGTGGTCGTGGTCGGCGCGCTCCTGCAGATCGCGAACGACACCACCACCGTGCTGGTGCTGTCCACGATCGCGATCCTGGTCGCGTCGATCAACATCTTCGGTGGTTTCGCGGTCACGCGCCGCATGCTCGCCATGTTCAGCAAGGGGGCGTGATCCATGACCATCACCGCAATCGCCACCGCGGCGTACATCGTCGCGTCGCTGCTGTTCATCCTCTCCCTGGCGGGGCTGTCCAAGCACGAGACGTCCAAGAGCGGACTGACCTACGGCATCGTCGGCATGGGCATCGCCCTGGTCGCCACGATCGCCCTGGCGCTCAACAAGATCTTCGACCTGCAGGACTACGACCTCACGTGGCTGCCGGTGGTCCTGATGGCCGCCGCGATCATCGTGGGCGCGATCATCGGCTTCTGGCGCGCGCGCATCGTCGAGATGACGGGCATGCCCGAGCTGATCGCGCTGCTGCACTCGTTCGTGGGTCTCGCCGCCGTGCTCATCGGCTGGAACGGCGCCCTCACCGGCATCAACGCCGATGACGTGGTCGATCCCGGCAAGAACCTGCGGTCGCTGACCAACATCCACGAGGCGGAGATCGCGATCGGCATCTTCATCGGTGCGGTCACCCTGACCGGCTCGATCGTCGCCAACCGCAAGCTCTCCGGGAAGATGAAGTCCGCGCCGCTCATGCTGCCGGGCAAGAACCTCATCAACGTCGGCTCGATCGTCGTGTTCATCGTGCTCACCGCCGTGTACGTCGCGCGGGACACGCACCACGACACGACCTCGCTGATCCTGCTGGGCGTGATCACCGCGCTCGCCCTGTTCCTGGGCTGGCACCTGGTGGCCTCGATCGGCGGCGGCGACATGCCCGTCGTCATCTCGATGCTCAACAGCTACTCCGGCTGGGCCGCGGCCGCGTCGGGCTTCCTGCTGAACAACGACCTGCTGATCGTGACCGGCGCGCTCGTCGGCTCCTCGGGTGCGTACCTGAGCTACATCATGTGCAAGGCGATGAACCGCTCGTTCATCTCCGTCATCGCTGGCGGCTTCGGCATCGAGGCCGGACCCGCCGACGACACCGACTACGGCGAGCACCGCGAGGTGAACGCCGAGCAGGTCGCCGAGCTGCTCACCGGCGCGAAGTCCGTGGTCATCACCCCGGGCTACGGCATGGCCGTGGCGCAGGCGCAGTACGGCGTGGCCGAGCTGACCAGCGAGCTGCGCAAGCGCGGCGTCGAGGTCCGGTTCGGCATCCACCCGGTGGCCGGCCGGCTCCCGGGGCACATGAACGTGCTGCTCGCCGAGGCCAAGGTCCCGTACGACATCGTGCTGGAGATGGACGAGATCAACGACGACTTCCCCGAGACCGACGTGGTTCTGGTGATCGGCGCCAACGACACCGTCAACCCGGCGGCGTCCGAGGACCCGGGCAGCCCCATCGCGGGCATGCCGGTGCTCACCGTGTGGGAGGCCGAGAACGTGATCGTGTTCAAGCGGTCGATGGCCGCCGGCTACGCGGGCGTGCAGAACCCGCTGTTCTTCCGCGACAACTCGGCGATGCTGTTCGGCGACGCCAAGGACCGCGTGCAGGACATCCTCTCGGCGCTGCGCTGATCCACCCGGCGCTCGCGCGCCCCCGCAATTGAACACTGTTACGGACAACGAAACCGCAGGTCGGAATGTCCGTAACAGTGTTCAATTCGTTTGGCCGGTCAGGTCCAGGCGTTCTCGATCGCGACGGTGCCGTCGGTGAAGGGCAGGTCCTTGCCGACGGTGTCGGGCCGGTCCAGTACCGAGGCCGCCACCAGCGCCACGTTCGCGCGCGACGTGCCGGGGCTGTCCGCGGAGCGCACGGCGACGGGATCGACCCGGCCGGAGGGCTCGTCCAGCGTGAGGCGGCCCGGCATCAGCACCGTCCAGTCCAGGTCGGAGGCGCGGACGGCCACGTCGGCGGCGGCCTTCGCCTCGGCGTACGCGAAGAACGGATCGTCCTCGGGTACGCCGTGGTCCGGCGCGGCACCCAGGTACGACACCATGACGTACCGCCGCACCCCCGCCTGCTCCGCGGCCTGCACCGAGCGGATCGCCGCGTCGCGGTCCACCGCATAGGTGCGGTCGGGGTTCCCGCCGCCGGCGCCCGCCGAGAACACCACGGCGTCGGATCCCGCCAGGGCCGTGGCGATCTCGTCCCGCGAGGCCCGCTCCACGTCCAGGACCAACGGCCGCGCGCCCGTCGCGGCGACCTCCGCCGCGTGCTCCGGGTTGCGGATCCAGGAGGTGACCTCGTCACCCCGGGAGCTGAGGACCTGCGCCAGGATCAGAGCGACCTTGCCGTGTCCACCGATGATCGTCACTGCTGCCATGGACTCCAACGTACGCGTCCCGCCCTGCGGTCGATCCTGCCCGCTGGGCGGGCACTATCCACCGCACCTCCGACGTGCGCGGAACCGATCGCCGGTCACACGCGTCCAATTGACATGGGGGAGGAACCGAACGGAGCCGGGGAGCGCGCGGGGGCTGTCGCTGGCCTCCGCCCCGCTGACGGCGCTCGAGGCGGCGACCTGCGCGGGCAGCGCGGTGCTGGACAGGTCGCTGCAGGAGGGGATCGTCACCGTTGACGGGCTCGCGGCCGCCACCTCCCGGAACGCCGGGCGGCACGGCATGGCCGAGGCGCGCCGCCTGCTGAAGGTGATCGCCGGTGATGCGGAGTCCGAGTCCGAGCGCCGGTTCCGGGCGCTCCTCGAACTACATCACATCACCGGGTGGTGCGCCCAGTACCCGTTCGGCGTCTACGCGATCGACTTCGCGTTCCCCGCGCAGAAGCTCGCCCTCGAGGCGCGTGACCGCAGGATCAGCCGCCGACCGGCATGGTCGCGAGGCGTGCGGCGAGAACCAGGAGCAGGGCGCCGATCACGGCGTTGATGGCGCGCCACACCGCGGGCCTGCCGAGCACGCCGGCCAGCCGCCGGGCGCCGAAACCGAGCAGGCAGAACCAGGCGACGCTGGCGACGACGGCGCCCAGGGCGAACCACCAGCGGTCGCCGCCGTACCGGGTGGACGCGGAGCCCAGGAGCAGCACCGTGTCCAGGTAGACGTGCGGATTCAGCCAGGTCAGGGCGAGGATCCCGGCGACCACGGCCGCGGTGGACGCGCCGCCGTCGCCGCCCGCCACGAGACCCGCGGACCCGCGGGCCGCCCACAGCGACCGCAGGCCGTAGGCCGCGAGCACCAGCGCCCCGGCCCAGCGCACCGCCTCCATCAGGCCGGCCCGTCCTGAGACCGCGGCGCCGAGGCCCGCGACCCCGGCTGCGATCAGCACCACGTCGGAGGCGATGCACACCGCGACCACCGCGCCCAGCCCGCGCCCGCGCACGCCCACCTGCAGCACGTAGGCGTTCTGCGCGCCGATCGCCACGATCAGCGACAGGCCGAGGCCGAATCCGGCGAGGAGTGCGGAGGTCATGGCACCGAACGTAGGCCGCGAGCCACGATTAGAGCCAATGCCTTTCCGCGATGACCCATTAGAATCGCTTCATGCTGAGCGGGCTTCATCTGCAGACCCTCGTCGCGGTCGTCGAGGAGCAGAGCTTCGGCGCCGCGGCCACCCGGCTGCACATCACCCAGTCCGCGGTCAGCCAGCGGGTGCGCGCGCTGGAACAGCAGGTGGGGCACGTCGTGGTCACTCGCGAGAGCCCGTGCCGCCCCACCGCGCAGGGCGAGGTGCTGCTCGGGCTGGCCCGCGGCGTGGCCTCGCTCGAGGCCGAGGCGCTGGGCCGGCTCGCGGGCGGCGGCGCCCCGGCCGTGCTCGACGTGGGCGTGAACGCCGACTCGCTCGCCACCTGGTTCCGCGACGTGATCGACACGATCGCAGCCCTTCCCGACGGCCCGCTGCTGCGGCTCGTGGTGGACGACGAGCACCACACCGCCGGCCTGCTCCGCGCCGGTTCGGTGATCGGCGCGGTCACCACCGACCCGGAGCCCGTGCAGGGCTGCGCCGCCGAGTACCTGGGCACCATGCGCTACCTCCCGGTGTGCGCGCCCGCCTTCGCGCGACGGTGGCGGTCCGGCGGCCGGTGGCGCTGGCGTGAGATGCCCGTGGTGCAGTTCGATCTCCGCAAGGACGAGCTGCAGAACAAGGTGCTGTACCGCCGCGGCGTGCGGGAGGCCCCGCCGATGCATCGCATCCCGTCGGCGGAGGGCTTCACCCATGCCGTTCGCGCCGGTCTCGGCTGGGGGAGCCTGCCGGAGACGGAGATCGGCGACGGGATCGAGCGCGGAACCCTGATCCGGCTCACGGACGACATCGTGGACGTGAAGCTGTACTGGCAGTCCTGGCGGCTGCACACCCGCGCCACCGGGCGGCTCGCCGACGCCGTCCACTCCGCGGCGGCGGTGCACCTGCGCTGATCGGTCCCGCGACCGGCGCCGCGGGAGTACCTTGGCGCCATGCCGGATCCCGCGCCGCATCCGCTCCGCACGCTGCACGAGGGCCTGAGCGACCTCGACCTCCGGCTGTTCGAGGCCGTCGCCGTATCGCCCAGCCCGCTGCTGGATCTCACCATGCGCCCGCTGTCCGCCGCCGCCGACCATTCGAAGCTGTGGCTGGCGATCGCGGCGGGGCTGGGCGGCCTGGGCGGGCTCTCCGCGCGGCGCGGAGCCGTCCGCGGTGTCGGTTCGCTCGCCGTCACCAGCCTCGTCGTGAACCAGGGACTCAAGCGGATCTATCCCCGCCGCCGCCCGGTGTCCGACGGTGTGCCGCTCAAACGTGCACGCCCGCAGCCCACGTCGACCTCGTTCCCGTCCGGGCACTCCGCCGCCGCGGCGGCGTTCGCGATCGGGGTGGGGCTGGAGAACCGGACCGCGGGCTACCTGCTGGCGTGCCTCGCGGGCGCCGTCGGCCTGTCCCGGGTCGCCACCGGGGCCCACTACCCCGGCGACGTGCTCGCCGGTTTCGCAGTCGGCGCCGGGGTGGCGGTGGCGGGGGCGCGGCTGGTGCCGCCGGTCGACGACAGCCGCACCATGATCCCGGAGCCGGCCGCCGAGACGATCGCCGTGGACCCGGACGGCGCGGGCCTGGTGGTGGTGCTCAACCCGGCGTCCGGCGACGGCACCGGGACCCGTGTGGCCGAGGAGATCCGGGAGAGCCTGCCCGCCGCCGAGATCGTCGAGCTGGCCGAGGATTCCGATGTCGACGCGATCGCGGAGGAGGCGGCCGGGCGGGCGCAGTACCTCGGGGTGGCGGGCGGCGACGGCACCGTCGCCACGCTCGCCGCGCACGCGGTGGCGGCGGGCAAACCGCTCGCGGTGTTCCCCGCGGGCACGTTCAACCACTTCGCGAAGGACATCGGCGCCGAGACCGTTGCGGCCGTGGTGGATTCGATCCGGGGCGGGCGGATCGCCCACGTGGACGTGGTGTGGCTCAACGAGGAGAAGCTGCTGCTCAACACCGCGAGCATCGGCGCCTACCCCGAGTTCGTGCGCGCCCGCACGAAGTACCAGAGCCGGCGCATCGGCCGGGTCACCGCGACGGTCCGGGCGCTGCGGCGCGTGCTGCGCGACTCGGCGCCGGCCGTGGTGCGGATCGAGGGCCGCCCGGCGGAGGTCTCGTTCTTCTTCCTCGGCAACTCCATGTACGGCGCGCCGGGGTTCGTGCCCGGCCGCCGCACCCGCCTCGACGACGGCGTGCTCGACGTGCGGTACCTCGAGGGCGGGCACCGGTACGCCACCGCGCGGCTGTTCGGCTCATGGATCAGCGGCCGGATCCGGAACTCGAAGGTGTACCGGGAGGTGCAGGCCCCGGTGGTCACGATCGAGTCGGAGGAACCATTCCGGGTGGCGCACGACGGCGAGGCGGGGGACCTGCACACCCGCGCCCGCTTCCGGGTCGCCTACCGCGAACTCCGCGTCTTCGGCTCCAGCCTCACCCGCTGACACCGAGCAGCGTCATCGAATTCGCGGCGATGTCCGCGGCGATGAGAGTGCCGCTGCCGCCGCCGGTTCCGGTGCCGTCCTCCCGGGTCTGCACGGTGTTGATCACCCCGACGGCGGTGAACGTCCCGTCGGGCCAGCGGGCGTACACCGGCCCGCCCGAGTCCCCCTCGACGGCGGGGATGCCCGCCCAGGTGACGCGGGTGCCGGTCACGCGGTCGAGCACTCCGCAGTGCCGGCCGGTGCGCGCGCCCACCACGCAGATCTCCGGACGGCCCGCCTCCAGGTCCTCGGTGCTGCTGACGCCGGTGACGGTGCCGATCGCGTGCGCCACCGGCGCCACATCGGCGCCGGCCAGCTGGATGATCGCGATGTCCTGCCCGCGGGTGCTGCGGGTGGCCTTGATGTACTCGCCGAACGGGGTGCTGCCGCCGCGCGGGTTGAGGTAGCGCGCCACGGGGGTGCGGCCCGGCTGCGCCTTCCCGGCGAGCTCGGCGCAGTGCCCCGCGGTGAACGCCACCACTTGCCCGCCGGGGTAGCGGGCGAGGAACCCGAGCGTGCACACGCTCGCGTACACCCCGAACGGATCGGCGTAGGTGGTGATGCCCGCGCCGGTCGTCGGCCTCGCCGCCGTCGCGGGCTTCAGATCGGGGGCGACCACGTCGTAGGGGGCCACGCTGGGCGTCGTGACCACCGCCGCCGGGGTCGACGGTGCCGCGGGCACGGCCGAGTCCTGGGGCGTGAACACCGCGCACCCGCCGAGCAGCGCGGACGCCAGCAGCGGCGCGCAGGCCGCGGCGGCGGCCCGGAGCGGGTGCCGGGCTTTCCTCACCGGACCAGAGTAGGACGTCAGGCGCGGGAGCGGATAGCGTCCGCGACGGCGGTGACGGCGAGCGCCCGCACCAGGTCGACCCTCGCCTCGACGAGCCCGGTGGCCGCGGAGATGAAGGCGTCGCCGTCGAACCGGGTGTGCGGCGGGTCGATCGCCCGGGCCAGGCCGTCGTGCGCGCCCTGCGCGAGGACGAGGCACTCGACCTTGCTCAGCGCCGCGTTGGTGAGCACCACACCGATCGTGGTGTTCTGCCGTCCGCCGCCGAACGGCTCGTAGTCGCCGAACTCGACGGGACCGGCCGCGCCGGTGAGGATCTCGCCGAAGGCGTTGACGGCGCACAGCGCGCCCACCACGACCTCGCCGGTGCGGGCCTCCGCGTAGGCGAGGCCCGCGTCGTGCAGGTTGTCCAGGCCGCGCGCCTTGCCGGTGGTGGCGCCGGTGCCGGCGCCGATCAGTCCCTGCAGCTCGGTGCGGTCGGTGGCGGAAGCCGCTGCCGCGTAGCCGTTCTCGGCGGTGGGGCGGACCGCCGGGTCGCCCACCATGAGGTCGAACAGGCCGAGGGTGGGCACGATCGGCACGCGGCCGGCCACGGTCTGCACGCCCCGGCCCTCCTCCTCCAGCCGGCGCATCACCCCGTCGGCGCAGGCGAGGCCGAACGCGGAGCCCCCGGTGAGCACGGCGGCGTGGACCTCCTCGACGGACCGTTCGGGGGAGAGCACGTCGAACTCGCGGGAGGCGGGGGCGCCGCCCCGCACCTCCCCGGAGCCGACGGTGCCGTCGGGGAACGTGACCACGGTGCAGCCGGTGCGGGCGGCGGCGTCCGTGTGGTGGCCGACGCGGACGCCGGGGATCGTGATGCGCGGGACGACGGGCATACCCGCCACGCTAGTCCCCGGGGCCCTCCCACGGTGCTTCGTCGGCCGAGGGCAGGTCCCCCGGAAGCAGATCGCGCCGGAAGCCGCGCCACGTGGGTTGCCGCAGGTGCCCGCCCCGGCGCAGGGAGGAGTAGCGCACGTCGCCGACCACCTTCGGCAGCACCCACACGGCGTCGCGGGCGTCCGGGTCGTCGATCGGCGCGGTGAACGGGGAGCGGCGCATCCGCAGCGGTTCGAGCTCCGCGGCGAGCGCGGCCAGGTCGCGTTCGGAGAAGCCCGACCCCACCGACCCGAGGTACACGAGGCCGGTCTCGGCGGGCAGTCCCACGAGGACGGAGCCGATGCCGCCGCCGCGGGAACCCTTGCCGGGCTTGAAGCCCCCGATGGCGACCTGCAGATCCCGCCAGTTCTTGTGCTTGAGCCACGCCCGCACCCGCTGCCCGGGCAGGTACGGCGCGTCGCGGCGCTTGGCGATGATGCCCTCCCAGCCGCGTTCGGCGCTGATCGCCGCGGCCTCCGCGCCGGTCGCCGCGTCCACGAGCGGGGGAACGCTCACCGCGGTGTCGGCCTCGAGCAGGGGAGCGAGGCCCTCGAGCACCTCGCGCCGCACGGTCCACGGGCGCCGCGTGAGGTCGACCCCGTTCAGGGAGAGCACGTCGAACAGGTACAGCTGCACGGCGCCGGCCCGGGTGTCGCCGCCCGCCATGAGGTGGAACGACGGTACGCCGCGATCGTCCAGCACCACGGCCTCACCGTCGAGCACCACGTCCATCCCGTCGAGATCGACTGCCAGCGACTCGAACTCGGGGAACTCGCCGGTCACCACCCGGCCCGATCGGGTGCGCAGGGAGACGGCTCCGCCCCGCACCGTCGCGATGATCCGGTAGCCGTCCCACTTGCCCTCGAACGCCCAGCCGTCACCGGAGAGGGCGTCGATGGGGGATTCGGTGGGCAGCATGGGATCCGGCGCCGCGGCGGCGGCGGGCCTGCCGGGCGCGGACTTGTCCTTGGTGAGGTGCGCGAGCCAGTTCTTCTCGCCGGTGCGGATCAGCGCGTACCGCCTGCCCTGCAGGCGGTTCCCGTGCAGTGTCACGATCACCTCGCCGGAGCGCCACTTCTCCAGCTCGTAGGTGCCGTGGTCCCAGATGGTCACGTCGCCGCCGCCGTACTCGCCCTTCGGGATGCTGCCCTCGAACGCGGCGTAGTCCATCGGGTGGTCCTCGGTGCGGACGGCGAGGTGGTTGATCTCCGGGTCGTCGGGGAGGTTCTTCGGCACGGCCCAGGAGGCGAGCACCCCGTCGTGCTCCAGGCGGAAGTCGTAGTGCAGGCGCCGCGCGTGGTGCTCCTGGATGACGAAGATCGGATCCCCGTTCGACGGTGCGCCGCCGAACGGTTCGGGGGTCCTGCGCGCGTCGCGTTTGGCGCGGTACTCGCCGAGGTCCACGGGCGCGGCCGGGGCGGCATCTGCGGCGCCCGGCGGGGAGGCGAGCGGGACGGCACCGTCGTCCAGCCCGGCCAGGAGGTCACCGTCGGACCGGGCGCGGGCGAGGACCGCCCCGAACTCGAGCTGGCGCAGGCCGGGGCGGGCCAGCTCCTCCCAGGTGCGCGGCGCGGCGACCCAGGGGCGCTCGCGGCCGCGCAGCGAGTACGGCGAGACGGTGGTCTTGGAGGCGCTGTTCTGCGACCAGTCGACGAAGATGCGCCCGCCGCGCCGGTCCTTCGCCATGGACGCGGTGACCAGCTCGGGGGATTCGGTCTCCAGCTGGGTGGCGATGGCGCGGGCCAGCGTGCGGGCGCCGGGGGCGGAGATGCCGCCGGGCAGCGGCGCGTACACGTGCAGGCCCTTGGAGCCGCTGGTCACGGGGTAGCCGGGCATGTCCATGGCGGCGAGCAGCTCGCGGATCCGCAGGGCGAGGGCGGCGCAGTCGTCGAGGGTCACGCCGGGGCCGGGGTCGAGGTCCAGCACGAGGCGGTTCGGCGGGCCGGGCGCCTCGGGGCCGCCGGGGCCGTCCGGCTGGAAGGTCCACTGCGGAACGTGCAGTTCGAGCGCGGCCTGCTGGCCCAGCCACACCATCCCGGCGATGCTGTCGATCACGGGGTAGAGCGATTCGCCGTCGGAGTGGTGCTGGGCGGCGCGCCGGATCCAGGCGGGTGCGTGGCCGGGCAGCCGCTTCTCGAAGAACGCGGTCCGCTCGACGCCGTTGGGCCAGCGCTTGCGGGTGAGCGGGCGGTCGCGCAGGTGCGGCAGGGCGTACGGGGCGATCGCCTGGAAGTAGTCGATGACCTCGGCCTTCGTGGTGCCGGTGGCCGGGTACAGCACCTTGTCCAGGTTGGTGAGCTGCACGACGGTGCCGTCCACGTCGCGGTTCTCCCGGGTCTGCGCCACGGGTCCATTATCGGCCCCGCGGGCGAGGAATCCGCTCCCCTCGCTTTCGCAGCTCACACCAGTCACAATGGTCACATGCGCGCGATATGGACGGGTGAGCTGTCGTTCGGGCTCGTGAACGTGCCCGTGAAGGTGTACTCCGCGATCGAGAGTCACGACGCGAAGTCGCACCAGGTGGACTCCAAGGACGGGGTCCGCATCCGCTACAAGCGTGTCCGCGAGGGCACGGACGACGAGGTGGAGTTCGCGAACATCGCGAACGCCTACGAGGCCGACGGCGGCGATACGGTGGTGCTCTCCAAGGAGGACATCAAGTCGATGCCGGTGGAGAAGCACCGCGAGATCGCCGTCACCGAGTTCGTGCCGCGCGAGGACGTGGACCCGATCATGTTCGACAAGCCCTACTACCTCGAGCCCTCGTCCAAGTCGCCGAAGGCCTACGTGCTGCTGCGGCAGGCGCTGCAGGAGACGGACCGGCTCGCGATCTGCACCTTCACCCTGCGCAACCGGACGCGGCTGTGCGCGCTGCGGGTGGTGGGCAACGTGATGGTGCTGCAGACCCTGCTGTGGCCGGACGAGATCCGCACCCCCGAGTTCCCGGCGCTGACCGAGGACGTGAAGATCCGCCCGCAGGAGCTGGCGATGGCCGCCTCGCTCATCGACTCGATGGCCACCGACTTCGATCCCGAGCAGTACGAGGACGACTACCAGGTGCAGCTGCGCCAGCTGATCGAGGCGAAGGCCACCGGAACCGCCGCGTTCCCCGAGGCGCCCGAGGAGGAGTCGGAGGACGACGAGGTGGCGGACCTGCTCGCCGCGCTCAAGGCGTCGGTGAAGAACCGGGAGAAGCAGAGCGAGCGGCCCGCCCGCAAGCGCGCCGCCGGCTGATCGCTGGCGCCTACCCGAGGAGCTCGCGCAGGTCGGCGAAGGCGCGCCGGGTCAGGTCCTCCAGGTCGACGGTGCCGCCCGCCGCGATCCAGTCCTCGTACGCCGAGGTCGTGGCGCCCACGCCGGCGCGGGCGAGGGCCCGCGCCGCCCGCGACGGGACGCCGCGCGCGGCGATCGCGGCGGCGACCGCGACCGCGAGGGAGTCCATCTTGTGCAGTTCGCGTTCGCGCAGCGCCTGGGTGGAGTCGATCACCCGCTGCCGCTCGAGCGGCAGCGCGCCGCGGCCCGCGATGAGCCGTGCCATCGTCGCGAACGCCGACTCCACCGCCTCTGCTGCGGGGACGGACGGGTCGAGGCCGGCGATCTCCGCGACGAGCAGGTCCTCGAGCACCGCCTCCCCCCCGAACAGGACCTCCCGCTTGTCGGCGTAGTGCCGGAAGAAGGTGCGTTCGGTGAGGTCCGCGCGGGCCGCGATCTGGGCGACGGTGGTGGCCTCGTAGCCCTGCTCGGTGAACAGGGCCAGCGCGGCCGCCTCGAGGCGCTCGCGTGCGTTCGGTTGCCACCGTGCCATGGCGTCGAGCTTACGAAACGGCGTTCGCGTCCCAGTGCGCGATGTCGTCGATCAGGCCGGGGTTCGCCGGCGCCCAGCCGAGTTCGGCGCGCGTGCGCTCCGTGGACGCGGTGGTGTCGAGCGCGAGCAGTGGCGCGAGGAAGCCGAACCGGGCCTCGGCACCGTCGGGCGCGACGGGCTGGACGGGGACGTCCACGAGGCGGCCCACGGCGGCGGCGATGTCCGCGACCGGCACGGCCTCGGCGGCCGCGTGGAAGACCGACCCCGCGGCGCCGCGCTCGGCGGCCAGGCGGAACAGGCGCGCCGCGTCGCGGCGGTGGACGGCGGGCCAGCGCTGTGCGCCGTCGCCGACGTAGCCGGACGTGCCGTGGTCGCGGGCGATGGCGGCGAGCAGCCCGACGAACCCGGCGGGTACGTCGTCGTGGACCGAGGGCGCGAGCCGGACCACCGAGGTCCGGACACCGCGGTCCGCGAGCGCGAGCGCGGCGCGGAACCCCTCCGCCCGTGGCGATTCCGCCATGGGGTCGGACTCCAGGGCCTCGCGGCCCCGCACCAGTCCCAGCAGTCCCGAGGCGATCACCAGGGGCCGGTCCGAGGCGGCGAGTACCTCGCCCATCGCCTCGATGGCGACGGTCTCGATCCGTGCGGACTCGGCGAACCGCGAGAAGTCGTGGTTGAACGCAAGGTGGATGACGCCGTCCGCCGCGGCGGCGGCGGTCCGGAGGACGTCGGTGTCCTCGATCGTGCCGCGCACCGGTTCGGCGCCGAGCGCGCGCACGGCCTCGGCGCCGCTGTCGGACCGGACGAGGCCGGTCACCTCGTGGCCGGCGGCCCGCAGCTCGGTGAGCACGGCAGAGCCGACGAATCCCGATGCGCCTGTGACGAAGAATCGCATGGTGGAACCTCCTGAAGAAACGGACGACAGTCACTGACATCACCGACGGTACACCTGATGTCAGAAGCTGTCATCAATCGCGTGAGGGCCGCCTACAGGGCGCGCTTGAGGCCCACGTGCTCGGAGCGGTAGCCGAGCCGGGCGTAGAAGGCGCGCGCCCGCTCGCGGGACACGTCGGTGGTGAGCTGCGAGAGCGTGGCGCCGTGGTTGCGGCCGTGGTGGTGCGCCCACTCGATCATCGCGGTACCCAGCCCCTGCGACCGGTGGCCGCGGGCCACCCGGACGCCCTCGATCTGCAGCCGCGTCGCGCCGCCGCGGGACAGTCCCGGGATCACCGTCAGGTGCATGGTCCCCACGATGCGGCCGGACGCGTCGCGGACCACGGCGAGGTACTGGGAGCGGTCGCGGGTCACCAGCTCGAACGCGCTGTCGTACTCGGCGGCGTCACCCACCTCCCGGGTGGCGCCGAGCTCGTCGTCGGCGAGCAGCGCCACGATCGCGGGCACGTCGTCGCGGCGCGCCCGCTCCACCCGGTACGCGCCGCCGGTGGCATCGAGCACGCCGCCCACCGACGCGCGGGCCTGCAGCTCGTGCACCACCCCGTCGAGCCAGGCGCCCACGCCCGCGCGTGCCTCGAGGGTGTCGGGGTAGCGGCAGCGCAGGTGCAGCCCGGCCTCGTCGAGGATGAACCAGAGCATCACGCCGTCGGTGCGGATGGTGGCGCCCACGTACTGCGCGTCGAGCCGCGTCGCGTCCACGCGCACGGGCAGCCGGCGCAGGTCCAGCCACGAGATCGCGAACATGCCTGGGGCCTCGGGCATTCCGCCCCAGTCGGAGAGCACGTCGGCCAGCGGCCACGACCCGAGCCGGACGGCCTCCCTGACCGCCTCGGCCGCCGCGCCGGGCTCCGGCGAGGGCACGTCCAGCACCGAGTTGGTGATGAACCAGCCCACCGAGTCGTGCCAGGTCTCGTCGTAGCGGCTGTGCACGGGGAACACGGCGCGCAGCCGCGCGCCGGTCAGGTCCTTCGTCACCCGCGCCATCGCCGAGACCGCCGCCGAGAGCGTGGAGACGCCGCTCGCCCGGGCACCCGCGGCGAACGCGGCGACCTCGTCGGTCCCCAAGACGTCGCGCACCTCCACGCGCTCCTCGTGCGCCTCGGGGGTGCCCAGCGGCAGCGGGAAGCGGGGCATGACCGAGCCACTGGCGGTGATGATCTCGGCCCAGCGGCGGCGCACGTCCTCGGGGGCTGCGGGGCGGTCCGCCAGCGCGCGGGTGTGGTCGGCGAACGGCGGCACCACCTCCGCCGACGGTGCGCGCCCCGCCCGGACGTCCTCGAGCGCGGCGAGCAGGTCCCGCGCGATCACGAGCATCGACCACATGTCGGTGTGCGCGTGATCGGCGGCCACGATCACCGTGGGGCCGGCGGCGGTCTCCAGGACGCAGAGCCGGTGTGCGGGACGGCGATACGGGGAACAGGCATCGTCGAGCACGTCCCGCAGCGCGTCGCCCACCCCCTGCCCCGAGCCGATCGGGTGCTCCGTCCAGGCGCCGGGACCGATCTCGATCGCGTGCAGGGCCGGGCCGCCGTCGCCGGGCACGAACGCGGTGCGCAGCGTGCCGTGCCGGGCGATCACCGCGAGCCACGCGGCGGCGAGATCGTCCCGCGGCACCGGCTCGGTGAGCCGGAACGACAGGGCCATCCACGATCCGGGCCGGTCGCCCGCGCCGACGTGCCGGGCCTGGTCGAACGAGACCGGCAGCGCCTCGCCGGGCCCGGACGCCGTGACGTCGTAGCCGTACAGCCGGCCGAACGGCAGGCGCAGGTGGGCGACGTTGGTCAGGCGCATGGGCGGTACCCTAGCCCTCTCAGCACCCCTCCGCGCGGCGAGAGAAGGCTCCGATGACCGGCTTCGACGTCCCGGGGGCGCAGCTCTCCGTCGAGTACAGCGACGAGGGCGGCCACCCCGTGGTGCAGCTGCACGGCCTCACCTCCAGCCGTGCCCGCGACCGCGTGCTGGACCTCGACCTCGGGCGCGGCCTGAGCGGGACGCGCCTGCTGCGGTACGACGCCCGCGGCCACGGCCGGTCCACGGGGCGGACCGTGTCGGACGACTACCGGTGGACGAACCTCGCCGAGGACCTGCTGGCCCTGCTGGACCACTGGTTCCCGGGGGAGCGAGTGCACGGCGTGGGGCCGTCGATGGGCACCGGCACGCTGCTGCACGCCGCAGTGCGGGAGCCGGAGCGGTTCAGCGGGCTGACGCTGATGGTGCCGCCCACCGCCTGGGAGACCCGGATCGCCAAGGCCGCCGAATACCGCGGCGCGGCAACGCTGATCGAGGAGCAGGGGCTCGCGGCACTGCTCGCCGCGGGCGAGGGGGCGGTGCCGCCGCCGGCCACCGTCGGGCATCCCCCGACGGTGCCGGACGTCCCGGAGGCGCTCCTGCCGTCGCTGTTCCGCGGCGCGGCGGCGAGCGACCTCCCCGGCCCGGGGGAGATCGCGCGCATCGCCGTGCCGGTGAGCGTTCTCGCGTGGATCGACGATCCGGCGCATCCGCTCTCGACCGCGGAGGAACTCAGCAGGGTGCTCCCGAGGGCGACGCTGTCGATCGCGCGGACGCCGGACGATGTGCAGCGGTGGCCGTCGGTGCTCCGCGACGACGTCGCGCGGTGAAGCGCTGCGGGCTGAAGCGCGAGACCGCCACGCCCGCAAGGCACAGCGCGCCGCCGAGCAGTCCCCACGCGGTGGGCGTCTCCGCGAGCAGCGCCCAGCTCAGCACGATGGACAGGCCGGGGACGGCGTAGGACGACGAGGCCGTGACCCCGGCGGGGGTGTGCGCGAGCGCGTAGGCCCACAGCAGGAAGGCGAGCGCGGTGGGCACCAGGCCCAGGTAGATCACGCCGGCGGCGGAGGACGCGGGCGCGGCCCGCAGCTCGTCGAAGAGCCGGGGCGCCCAGGGCAGCAGCACGATCGCGCCGATGCCCGAGCCCAGCGCGGTCGCGGTGAGCGGATCGACGGTGCGCAGCACCAGCTTCTGCGCCACCACGCTGATGCCGTAGAGCAGGGCGGCCGCGACCGCCAGCGCCACGCCGGCACCGTCGCGCCGCCCGTCGCCGGTGACGGCGATGATCGCGGCCCCGGCGAAGCTGATCGCGATGCCCACCACCAGCAGGGGCGGGAAGCCCTCGTTCAGAACGGCTCCGGCGAGCACGGCCACGACGATCGGCGCGATGTTCACCAGCAGCGCGGTGGTGCCGGCGTCGAGGTGCCGTTCCGCGGCGTTGACCAGGACGGTGTACAGCGCGAACCACAATGCGCCGTAGCCGATCACGAGTGCGAGCGTCCGGCCGCGGGGGAGGCGGGCGCCGCCGGTGTGGAGGGCGCGCAGTCCCCAGATCACGCCGAGGACGGCGGCGCCCACCAGCAGGCGGCCCTCGGCCATGGCGATGGGGGAGACGTGCGGGCCGATCCCGCGGATCACCACGAAGGCGGATGCCCACGCGAACATCACGGCCACGAGGGCCAGGGCGGGGAGTCGTTTCGTCATGGTTCCCACTCTGCGATCGCGCGGAAGTAAGCACAAGCACATGTTTCTGCATTATCATTCAGTCGGACTGAATGGAGGAGCCATGCTCGACGCACACCGGCTGATGATCTTCCGCTCCGTCGCGGCCACGGGCTCCGTGGCGGCGGCCGCCGCGAGCCTGGGCTACACGCCCTCGGCGGTGTCGCAGCACGTCGCGGCCCTGCAGCGGGAGACGGGCCTCAAGCTCCTGGAACGGGTGGGACGGGGTGTGGAGCTCACCCCCGCGGGGCGGGTGCTCGCCGCCGAGGCCGAGGGGGTGCTCAGCAGCCTCAACGACCTCGGCGCCACCGTCGACGACCTGCGTGCGGGCAAGGCCAACCGGATCACCATGAACGCGTTCGCCACCGCGGGCACGCACTGGATGCCGCCGGTCGTGCAGACCCTGAGCGCCGAGTTCCCCGATACCCGGCTGCGCCTGCGGATCGAGGACGAGGTGACGGAGATCGCCGCCCGCCGGCCCGATCTGGCCGTCGCGGTGCGCCGCGAGCACGCGCAGACCACCGCGGTGCCGGGCTACTCGCACGAGGACCTGATGGTGGAGTCGTACGTCGCCGTCGTTCCCGCCGGCCACGCGTTCGCCGGCCGCACCGCGGTGGATACGGCCGAGCTCGAACACGAGCGGTGGATCGACAACGACGTGCGGCGCGGCGCGTGCCGCCAGGCCGTGCTCGACGCCTGCGCCGCTGCGGGATTCACGCCGCGGTTCGTCGTAGAGACCACCGACTACCCCTCCGCGCTGCGGTTCGTCGCCCGGGGTGTCGGCGTCACCGTGCTCCCGCGGCTGGGCGCCACGGAGCTGCCCCCGGGCACCGTCGCCGTGGAGCTGTGCAACCCGGCGCCGCGCCGCACGGTGGTCGCGTACGTCAAGGACTCCGAATGCCGCAGCCCCGTGGTGCGCAGGGCCATGCACCTCCTGCGGGAGGCCGCGGCGGCCACCGCCGGCGAGAAAATCGGTTGATCGGGCCCCCCGCGGGCGGCACCGTGGACGGGTGAACACGGAACCCGGCGCCGGCCGCGGCATGCCCCGCATGCTGCGGCCGCTGCTGCGCCGGGACTACCGGTTGCTGTTCGCGACCCTGGTGTGCGCGTTGACCACCGACGGCATGTGGCTGGTCTCGGTCGTGTGGCAGGTGATCCGCATGGGCGGCTCCGCCTCCAGCGTCTCGCTGGTCTCGGGAGCCGCCGCGATCGGCCTGCTCGTCTCCACCCTCGCGGGCGGCGTGCTCGCGGACAGGGTTGCGCAGCAACGCATCCTGTTCGTCCTCGAGGCGGCGAAGTTCGTGGTGATCGGCGGCGTCGGCGTGCTGGTCCTCACCGGGGGCGTCACCGTCACGATCCTCACGGCCGGCTCCCTCGCGCTGGGCCTGGTCTCCGGCTGCTACTTCCCCGCCTACTCGGCGCTGGTGCCGCGGCTCGTGCCGCCGGCCGAGCTGCTCGCCGTGAACGGCTACGAATCGGCGGTCCGGCCCGCGGCGGAGATGGCGGTGGGTCCCGCCGTCGCGGCATGGATCATCGCCGTCGCGGATCCCGGTGCGGCCCTGCTGGTGGCCGCCGCGCTGTGCGCCGTGGCCGCGCTCTGCGTGGTCCGCATCCGGCCGCCCGGGCGGGGCGGTGCCGACCCCGCCGGAGAGGCGGGCGCTGAGCCGGCGGGCTCGCCGCTGCGCGACCTGTGGGAGGGCTTGAGGTACATGCGCCGGACGCCGTGGCTGCTCGCGACGCTGCTGTTCGCCAGCCTCATGGTGCTCGTGGTCGTCGGGCCGCTGGACGTACTGCTGCCGTTCGCGATCAAGGATCAGGCGCACGGCGCCGCCGGCGAGCACTCGATGGTCCTGGCCGCCTACGGCCTGGGCGGCGTCGCCGGGGCCCTGTTCATGGCGGCGCGCACCCTGCCCCGCAGGTACCTCACGGTGATGATGGCGCTGTGGGGCGTCGGCTCGCTGCCGATGCTGGTGTTCGGCCTGGCGCAGAGCGTATGGCTCATGGTGCTCGCCGGGTTCGTGCTGGGCGTGATGTTCGAGGCCCCCGTGGTGATCTGGGGGACACTCCTGCAGCGCCGCGTTCCCCGGCGGCTGCTGGGGCGCGTCTCCAGCCTGGACTTCTTCGTCTCGGTGGTGTTCATGCCGCTGTCCTTCGCGCTCGCGGGCCCGGTCAGCGAGACGATCGGGCTGACGGCGACGTTCACCCTGGCCGCGCTGGTCCCCCTGCCGCTCGCGGTGATCGCGGTCGCCGCCGCGCGCATGCCCCGCGACGAGATCGCACACCCGCTGCGCGACGACGCGCCGGTTTCGCCGACCGTGAACGCTCCGGCCGGGGAGCGCACCGTCGGATAGGCTGGGCCGTATGACGAGCGGGGTGGCGAGCATCGAGACGCACGAGCCGGCGGAGGCTCCGGCGCGCCCCCCGCTGCTGCGGGAGGTGTTCGGCCGCGTGCTGCGGCAGGAGCGCACCCGGCAGGGCCGCACCCTCGCCGAGGTCGCGCGGGAGGCCGGGGTCTCCACGCAGTACCTCTCCGAGGTGGAGCGCGGCCGCAAGGAGGCCTCGTCGGAGGTGCTCGGCAGCGTGTGCGATGCGCTGGGCGGATCGCTGATCGAGTTCGTCGGCGGCGTGCACCGCGAGTTGTTGGTCGCGCGCCCGCACCCGGTGGCGCTCGCCGCCGCCTGAGCTACTCCTCGGCCGGGGTGCCGTCCGCCGCCTCGGCGGCCTCCGCCGCCTGGGTGGCTTCCGCGGCTTCGGCGTCCTTGGCCGCGCGGGCGTCCTTGTCGAAGCGCAGCAGGTGCGGGTGCACGGCCCGGAAGCCGCGGGCGCGGTAGGCGCGCAGGCTGCGGGTGGCGAGCCCGGGCTCCTCGGCGATCGCCTGCGTGAAGTTGTCGTCGATGAGCACGGTGCCCGGGCGGGCCGCGCTGGTCAGGCGGGCCGCCAGGTTCACCACGCTGCCGAACAGGTCGCCGTAGCGCTGCAGCACCTCGCCGTAGGCCATGCCAACGCGGAGCTGGGGGAACTCGATCTCGATCGCGTCGAGCTCCGGGTACTCGTGCGGCTCCTGCAGTTCGAGGCCGATCCGGGCGGCGGCCGCCGGATCCTCGGCCGCGAACATCACCTCGTCGCCCACGCCCTTGATGATCCATCCGCCGCCGCCGTAGATCACGGCCTGCATCCGTGCCTCGAACGTGGCGACCAGCGTGTTCAGCTCCTCGATGGCGAGGCCGCGGCTCAGCCGGGTGTACCCCACCATGTCGGCGAAGCCGACCGCCATCTTCGCGGTCATGGCGTCGGTGCTGTCGAGGGTGACGAGGCGGTTCGTGGCGTTCGCGAGGTGCCGCCGCCACACGTGCGCCTGCAGGTTCTCCATCCGGTCGATCACCCGCGCGACCCCGTCCGAGGGGTCGCGGACCCCCGCGGCCTCCGCCTCGTCGAGGTACTGCTTGACCAGCCCCGCCTGCCACTCGGCGAGCCGGTACATCGCCTGGCCGAGCGATTGGGCGGCGGGGATCACCGCATCGTCGTCGACCACGCCGCCGGTGAACAGTTCGCCCAGGTCCTTGACGAGCGCGACGTCGTCGGCGGTGAAGGCCTTCTGCTCGTCGTCGCGCATGTCTGCGAAGCCCGCGGAGGTCCACCACTGGCGCAGCGCCTCCACGTCGGCCCCTGCTCGCTCGGCGAGCTCACGGAAGGTGTACTCACGTTCGCCCGGGAGGAGCAGAGCGTCGATGTCCAGATCTTCGGCGTCGCCCATGGGACCACTGTATGGGGCATACCCTGGACGCGTGACGATCAGTGTGTTCGAACTGTTCTCGGTGGGCATCGGCCCGTCGAGTTCGCACACCGTGGGGCCCATGCGGGCGGGCGCGGACTTCGCGGACGAGCTGCGGTCCGCGGCGCCGACGGTGCGCGCGGTGCGCGTCGATCTGTACGGGTCTCTGGCGGCGACGGGCCGGGGGCACGGCACGCAGCCGGCCGTGCTGCTGGGGCTGGAGGGCAACCGCCCGGAGACGGTGGACCCGGACTACGTCGAGAAGCGCGGCGCGGAGATCGAGGCGACCCGCACGGTGCGGTTCGGCGGGCGCGACGAGGTGCCGCTCTGCGCCGAGGAGATCGTCCTGCACCCGCTGACGGTGCTCCCGCGCCACACCAACGGCATCCGGTTCCGGGCGGAGCTCGCCGACGGGACCGCGCACGAGGCCGTGTACTACTCCGTGGGCGGGGGCTTCGTGGAACGCGAATCCGGCGCCGACACCGTGAACCCGCTCGCGGGCACCCCCGGCGTTCCGCACGACTTCGACACCGCCGCAGCACTGTTGGAAGAGTGCCCGCGCACCGGGCTCACCGTTCCCCGGCTGATGATGGAGAACGAGATCGCGCTGCACGGCGGACCGCCGGACATAGCGGAACAGGAGGTGCGGGACGGGCTGCTGCACCTCTGGTCGGTCATGGAGGCGTGCATCGAACGGGGCTTCCGCGCGGAGGGCATGCTGCCGGGCGGGCTGGGGGTTCCCCGGCGCGCGCCGGGCCTGTACCGCAGGCTCGTCGAGTCCGACGGTGCCGATGCGATGGACTGGCTCAACGTGGCGGCCATGGCGGTGAACGAGGAGAACGCCTGCGGCGGGCGGATCGTGACCGCGCCCACCAACGGCGCCGCGGGGATCGTTCCGGCGGTGCTGTACTACGCGCTGCGGTTCCGGCCCGAGCTCGCCGCGCGCCGCGAGGAGACGGTGTGCGATTACCTGCTGACCGCCGCCGCGATCGCGGTGCTCTACAAGCGCCGGGCGTCGATCTCGGGTGCCGAGGTGGGCTGCCAGGGCGAGGTGGGTTCCGCCTGCTCGATGGCGGCGGGGGCGCTGGCGCAGGTCCTGGGGGCCACGCCGGCGCAGGTGGAGAACGCCGCGGAGATCGGGATCGAGCACAACTTGGGGCTGACCTGCGATCCGATCGGGGGACTGGTGCAGATCCCGTGCATCGAGCGGAACGCGATCGCATCGGTGAAGGCGGTGAACGCGGCCCGCATCGCGCTGCACGGCGACGGCACGCACCGGGTCTCGCTGGACCAGGCCATCGAGACCATGCGCCAGACCGGCGCCGACATGCTCTCGAAGTACAAGGAGACCTCGCTCGGCGGCCTCGCCGTCAACGTGCCGGAGTGCTGAGCAGGAACCTGTCGGTGGCCGTCGCTAGGGTGGCGGCATGGACGTGCTGACGGTGGCTGCGGTGTGTTTCCGGGACGAGGCCGGGCGGGTGCTCACGGTGCGTAAACGCGGCACCGATGCGTTCATGCTGCCCGGCGGCAAGCTGGAGCCGGGGGAGGCCGCGATCGACTGTGCGGTCCGCGAGATCGATGAGGAGCTGGGTGTCGCGCTGACCACCGAGGACCTCACGCACCTGGTGTCCTGGCGTGGCCCCGCCGCCAACGAGGCGAACACCGACATCGAGTCCACGGTGTTCGCCACCGCGCTGCGCGTCGAGCCGCGGGCCGCGGCCGAAATCGCCGAGGCCCGCTGGCTGGACCCGGCCGACCACGGCGACGTCACCATCGCGCCGATGCTGGAGCAGTACCTCTTCCCGCGGTTGGCGGGCGCCCCCAGCGCATGAGGATCACCCAGCCCCAGGCGCGGCGGATCGCCCTCGCCGCCCAGGGCTTCGAGCCGGGCTTCGTCGGCGCCGCGGCGCCGACGATGCGGCAGGTGCAGAAGACGATCGACCGGCTCAAGCTCATCCAGATCGACAGCGTCAACGTGGTCGCCCGCAGCCAGTACCTGCCGGTCTTCGCGCGCCTCGGCGACTACGACACCGGGCTGCTCGACCGCGCCCGGGACCGCGCGCCCCGCCGCCTCGTCGAGGCGTGGGCGCACGAGGCGTCGCTGGTGCCGCCCCGGACGTGGCCGCTGTTGCGGCACCGTCGGACCGCGGACCGGGTGTCCCAGCGGTTCGCGAGCTACGAGGCCCGGCATCCCGGCCAGCTGGACCGGCTCCGGTCCGAGCTGGCGGACCTGCCGCCGATCACCGCGCGCGCCCTCGAGGCGCATCTCGAACACGACCAGGTGGTGGAGAAGACGCACTGGGGCTGGAACTGGTCGTCGGTGAAGGAGGGGCTCGAGGTCCTGTTCCACGCCGGCGAGGTCACCAGCGCCGGCCGCACCAGCCAGTTCGAGCGGCTGTACGCCCCCACGACGGCGGTGCTGGGAGAGATCGCGCAGCAGGTGGTTCCCGATGAGGAGGCCTTCGTCGAGCTGATCCGGCAATCGGCGAGGGCGCACGGCATCGGCACGCTGCGGTGCCTGCGGGACTACTTCCGGCTGTCCGCCGCGCAGGCCGCGCCGGCGGTCGAGAAGCTCGTTGCCGCAGGGGAACTCGTTCAGGTGGAGGCGGACTGGTGGCCGGGTACCGTCTACCTGCACGCGGAGGCCAAGCGGCCCAGGGCGATCGCGGCCCGCGCGCTGCTCTCGCCCTTCGATCCGGTGGTGTGGCAGCGCGAACGCGCCGAGGCGCTGTTCGACTTCCTCTACCGTATCGAGATCTACACACCCAAGGAGAAGCGGGTGCACGGCTACTACGTGCTGCCGTTCCTGTTCGGCGACAAGATCGTGGCGCGGTGCGATGTGAAGGCCGACCGCGCCGCCGGAGAGCTACTGGTGCACGCCATCACGTGGGAACCCGGCGGCCGGGACGCCGAATCCGAGGCGGCGCTGGAGAAGACCGTCGCCGAGATGGCCGCCTGGCTGGGGCTGGACGGCTACCGGATGTGAGCGCGAGGTCCGTCATGGTGAATCCGATTTCATCACACGGCCCTCGGGTGCCAATGGGAGAAGCAGCGCGCCGGCGGCGGTGACGGCCATCAAGCAGGCGATGATCAGGAAGGCGAGGCCGTACGTCGCGCCGTCTGGCTGGGCGGCGGTGCCCGGCGGGATGACCACGGCGCCGATGGCCGCGAGACCGACGGCCGCTCCGGCCTGCTTGGCCGTATTCATCACCCCGGAGGCGGCGCCCGCGATCCCCGCGGGAAGGCCCGAGGTGGTCGCCACGGTGAGCGGCGTCGTGAGCAGCGCGGAGCCGATGCTGAAAATGATTGCCGGACCGGCGATCGCGGCGAGGTACCCGTCCTCGGCGCCCGCCCGGGCCTGCCAGGCGAACCCGGCGGCCGCGATGAGGGAACCGCCGCCGACCAGGACCTTCGGCTGCACGTACCGCATTAGCCGAGGCGTCACCGTCGTTCCGACGGCGATCGCGACGAGGGTGTGCGGCAGGAATGCGAGGCCGGTCTGCAGCGGCGAGTATCCGAGGGTGTTCTGCATCATCAGGGTGAGGAAGTACCAGACCGGATTCAGGCACGCCCCGGCTGTCATCATCAGCAGGTTGCCGATGCGAACGGAACTGTGGCTCAGGAGTTCTCGGGGAACGATCGGGGAGAGGGCGCGCCGCTCCACGAGGACGAACGCCGCCGCCAGGACGACGGAGCAGGCGACGAACGCCGAACCCGTCGCGGGAGCCTCGCCGAACCTGTTGAGGCCGTAGGCGAGCGAGGCGAGAGCCCCGGTGGCGAGGGTCGCGCCGGGGACGTCGAGTCGTGCGGCGTCACGGCGGCTGCGCGACCGCGGGGCCGCATATGCGGCCAGGACCGCGCAGACGACGCCGACGGGAAGATTGATCAGAAGGGTCGCGCGCCAGCCGACCCACTCCGTGAGCGCACCGCCCAGCAGATTGCCCGCGGTGCCGCCGGCGATGCCGAGCGCGGTCCACACCGCGATCGCTCGGGTGCGGAGCGGCCCGTCGGGCACTGCGGTCGTGATCAGCGTGAGAGTGGCGGGCGCCAGGGCCGCGGCACCGAGCCCCTGCGCCGCGCGGGCCGCGATCAGCACGCCGGCGGACGTGGCGGATCCACCGGCGGCGGACGCGACGGTGAACAACGCCACCGCGCCGAGGAACACGCGCCGCACGCCGTAGACGTCCGCGAGGCGCCCCCCGGCGAGCAGGAACCCGGCGAAGGTCAGCGCGTACACGTTGACCACCCAGCTCAGCGCGGAGTCGCGGATCGCCAGGTCGTCCCGCATCGACGGCAGCGCCACGTTCACCACCGATACGTCGAGGACCACCATGAACTGGGCGGCACACGCCGCGACAACGGCACCGGTGGACGGTCGCCCCCGCATCGGAGCCTCCCTCCCGCACTCTTAATACAGTCGTATCAAACACGACTGTATTACGTTTGGAGGTGACGAGGAAAGGCGGGGCGCGGGTGGCGGAGCGGGTGGACCACGCGGCGCGGCGGCACCAGATCGCGGAAGCCGCCGCCGTGGTAGCGGCGGAGCACGGGCTGCACGCGGTCTCCATGAGGACCACGGCGGCCGCGGCGGGGGTATCGGTGACCCTCGTGCAGTACTACTTCACCAACAAGCGGGGGCTGTTGCTCGGCCTGATGAACCACCTGGAAGAGCTGAGCGTGCAGCGATGGCGGGACCGGATCCGGCGGCACGCGAGCGACGGGGGCCGAGCGGTGCTGGACGCCTTCGTCGCCGAGGCGATCCCCGACGACGACGCCAGCCGGGTGTTCCACCTCGTGGGCACCTCATTCGCGATGCTCGCGGTGACGGACCCGCCGCTGCGCGCGGGCGCGGCGGGGCTCACCCGGCTCGAGGAGACCGTCGAGGCCGCCTTCCGAGAGGTTCTGCCGGAGGGCTCGGATCTCGACCCCGCGGTGGAGGCGACCCGGCTGACATCGATGGTCAACGGACTGGGGACGAGCGTGCTCCTCGGCCGCCGGACCGCCGCGGACGCCCTCGCCGTCGCCTCCGCCTACCTCGACGAACGTCTCGCGGGACGCGCGGATGTGACAGGATTCCGGTCATGACCTCCCGTGTGCCGCCGGCGTCGATCGACGATCGCTCCGCGCCGCGGCACCGATAGGGGCCGGATCGTGTCGCGATTCGGCCGCAGCATCGGGCGGCGGACCGCCCGGACGCCGCGCGTGGCCGGCGGTGCCCGGAACGCGTCTCGGTACTTCTACGACACCGAGTTCCACTGGGACGGGACCAGCATCCGCCTGATCTCGATCGCCCTCGTCTCCGACGACGGACGCGAGCTCTACGAGCACTCCGACCAGTACGACCGGACGGCCGCCGCGGCCGACCCGTTCCTCGCCGAACACGTCCTGCCGTCAGTGCGGTCGATGCCGCGGCGCAGCGATGCCGAACTGCGCCAACGGATCACCGAGTTCCTCGAGCCGCGGCCGACGGCACTGTGGGCCGACTTCGGCGCGTGGGACCAGGTGGCGCTGATGCAGATCTGGGGAGCCATGGAGGACCAGCCCCCGTGGCTGCCGCTGAACACGCGCGACGTGCGCGAGTACGCCACCCTGTTCGGACTCCGGCTCCCCGGATACCCCGCGCGACACCACGACGCACTGGTCGACGCGCTGCACGTGCGGAAGATGTTCCGCCTCATCGAGCACCGCCTCGAGCTCGCCGCGCAGGTCGATGAACTCGCGCGCTCCCAGCAGGCGCGCGGCGAGCACCCGTAGGCCGTCACCCGGTGATCTGCACCTCCCGGGTCAGGTCCAGCAGGTCGAGGAACGCCCGGTCGTGCGAGACGACCACGAGTGCCCCCTCCCACGACTTCAGCGCGTCCACCAGCAGCTCCACCGATGCGATGTCCAGGTTGTTGGTGGGCTCGTCCAGTACCAGGAGCGACGGTGCCGGTTCCCCGAGAAGCGCGATCGCGAGCGCCAGCCGGAGCCGCTCCCCGCCGCTGAGAGAACTCACGATCCGCTCGGACTGCCTGCCCCGGAACAGCATCCGCGCCAGCGCTGCGTGCGCGTGCTGCGCGTCCAGGTCGGGGTGGGCGTCGCGCACGGCGTCGAGCAGCGACTCCCCCTCGGCGGCGCCGAACCGCACGTCCTGCGGGACGTAGCCGATCACCGTCGGAGGATCGGCGTCCCGCGCGGCGGCGATGGCCCGGCGCAGCACCGTCGTCTTGCCCGCCCCGTTGGGGCCGACGAGCGCGACCCGCTCCGGGCCGGTCACCTGCAGCGGACCGTCGGACAGCTGGGTGCGGTGCACGCCCGGACCGGGCTCGGGCATGGCGATGCGGACGGCGCGGTCGTCGCGGACCCCCTCCCGCGCCGCGTCCAGGGCGTCGCGGGCGGAGTCGACGCGGTCCTCGTGCAGCCCCCGGTGCTTGCCGGCGGACACCTCCGCGGCGTTCTTCCGCAGCCCCGCGATGATCTTCGGCACCCGCTTCTCTGCCTCGGCCTTCGCGGCGAACCGGGCCCGGCGGTCCAGCTTGATCTGCGCCTCCACGAGGTCGCGCCGCTGCGCCTTGAGGTCCACCTTCGCCGAGGTCACGGCCTGTTCCGCGGCGGCCTGCTCGGCATCGAGCACCTCCCGGTAGTGCGAGTACGGGCCGCCGAACACGCGGACGGACCCGCGGTACAGCTCCACGGTGGTGTCGACCGTTTCGAGCAGCGTCAGGTCGTGACTGACCACCAGCACGGTGCCGCCGAACCGTTCGATCGCGCCGGTGAGCAGGCCGCGGGCCCGCGCGTCCAGGTTGTTGGTCGGCTCGTCGAGCAGCAGGGTGTCCGGGCGGAGTAGCAGCTGCCCGGCGATGGCCAGGAGGGTGGCCTCGCCCCCGGACAGGGTCCCGACGGTGCGGTCCAGGGCCCCGAGCCGCAGGCCGAGGCCGTCGAGCACGGCGATCGCGCGTTCCTCGACGTCCCAGTCATCGCCCACGGCCTCGAAGTCCTCTGGCGCGGCCGAGCCGCCCTCGATGCGGCGGAGCGCGGCGATCGTCTCGCCGATGCCGAGCCCATCCGCGAGGGTGTCGCCCGGCCGGCCCTGCGGGTGCTGGGGAACGTAGCCGACGACGCCGGCGCCGCTCACCGAACCGGCGGTCGGCCGGATCCGCCCGGCGAGGACGCGGAGCAGGGTGCTCTTACCGGCGCCGTTGGCGCCGACGAGGGCGGCCCGGCCGGCGGGGATGGTGAAGCTGAGATCGTCGAATACGACGGCACCGTCGGGCCAGCGCAGCGACAGTGCGGAAACGGTGAGTGAGGTAGCCATGAATGCTCCTTCGAGGTCCGGGGGAGCCGCGGCGGCGCCGGTGGAACCGGTGCGGGGCGGCGGGGGCCGAGGACGTCTCAGGACAGCATGGCGACGAGTGTAGGTGCCGGCGCTGGCGGCGCGCCACCGCTTTTCCGTTTCCGAAACCCGCCCCCTGCTCGGTCTCGCTGCGAATGCATCGCCGCGGGCTCCGGAAGCGGTGGTTTCGGACGGCGCCCGACGGCTCGGAGTGTGATCTGCGTCCCACTGTGGGCCGTGGCGGTTGTGCATCGCGAGGTGTGTGGTGCTACTTTCAGACCATGTCCGGGAGTCTTGAGGCCCATCTGCGCGTCGGTTATGAGACCGTCGCGCTGGGCTGCCGTCTCCCCATGGTTCGCGTGCACTGTCGAATGTGTTGCTGCTGAGCGTTCCCGCTCGCGCTTCATCAGGCCCGGAATGACGGGCCGAATCCGTTCGACAACTCCATCTTCACGCCTGCGCCCGGCTCACGCCGGCGGTCGCGGCGTACGCACACCCTTCGAGGAACCATGACCGTCGTTGATCTCCCCGCCGTTTCCGATACCCGCAGTCCGCAGGCCCGCCCCACGCAGGCCCGCAGCGCACGACCGCGCAACCCGCTGGCCCGCCCCGCCGCGGGAGCCGCCGGCGCCGAGCGCCCGGTGCGCACCGGTGCGCCCGCCCGGGTGTTCTCCCCGCAGCTGCGGGTCTCGGAGAAGCCCGCCGCAGCCGTGCTCCGCGTGATCCGCCGCGGCGGACTGGTGCTGCGCGACGAGATCGTCCGCGAGACCCAGCTCTCCGCGGCCACCGTGAACCGCCAGGTGACCGCCCTGATCGAGGCCGGACTGGTCCGCGAGCGGGCCGACCGTGCCGCGAGCGGCGTCGTCGGGCGGCCGCGCCTGCCGCTCGAGGTGGACCCGAACGGCCCGCTGGCCCTGGGCATTCACATCGGCTTCCGGGTGAGCACGGTGACGATGCACGACGTGGCGGGCAAGGTGGTCGGCGCGATCCAGATCCCCACGCCGGAGAGCGGTGAGCCGGGCGAGGTGCTGTCGGTGATCGCCACCAGTGCCCGTCGATTCCTCGCACGCTGGGACGGCCGTACCGTTCTGGGCGCCGGCATCGCCATCGGCGGCCGCGTGGACGATCGCGGCGTGGTCGCGGACCACCCGCGCCTCGGCTGGAAGAACATCGCACTGGGCGAACGACTTTCGGGCGCCATCGGCCTGCCGGTCACGGTGGCCCCGCACGTCGAGGCGATGGCCGCCGCCGAGCTCCACCTCTCGGAGGAGTACGAGTCGCAAGGCTCCACGCTGTACGTGTACGGCCGCGAGACGGTGGGCGTGGCGCTCGCGCTGCACGGTGCGGTGCACTCGCCGAAGTCCGGGCCGCACACCATCGGTCACCTGCCCACCCGGAACGTCGAGCTGCTCGACCCGAAGCGCACCGGCCGGCTGGAGGACGCCGTCACGGACACCGCCGTGGTGGATGCCGCACGCGCACAGAAGCTTCCGGTCCGGAACATCGCGGACCTGCACAAGCTGGCCGACGGCGGCAACGAGGTCGCCCGGGCGATCGTCGCCGAGCGCGGCCGGGTGCTGGGGGAGGCCGCCGCCCTGGTGGCCGACATCTTCAACCCCGACCGGCTGATCCTCGGCGGCCAGGCCTTCACCGACCACACCGCGATCCTCCCGCACGTGTCCGCCGCGCTGAAGGCCACCTCGGCCGAGCCCGGCCGGTCCGTGCGCGTGAGCGGTGCCGGTGGGCGCGTGCAGCAGCAGGCCGCCGGTGCCGCCGCGCTCGACGGTGTCTACACCGATCCGCTCGGCGCCGTCTCGCGCGCCACCGTCTGATCCCGCGTCCGGATTGCCAGGTGTCGCCCGGGTGGTGTCGAACACCGGGTTGGATTACGACCGTGAATTTCCGCGGTCAATGTGAATCCTTACGAAATGGGTGTCCTGCGAAGCTCCGAGGCATCGCCGGCGCGGGCTCGGCGCCGCGCGAACTGGCGCGCTACCTGTGCGGTTGGGACTGAGCCGAGGGTGAATGGGCTGCCGATCTTGCGGACCGGCGCGGGGCTGTCCGCCACCTTCTCTGTCGGAGTCGGGCTGATGGGCGGCGACGACCTCCTGACCGTGCACAACGTGATCGACAACCGGAATTGTCTATCGTGATCTCGAGGTCCCTGACCTGGCCGTCTTGCCATTGAAGAAGGCCTACTTCAGCTCGGTGCAGTTGCAATGTGAGTGGTACATTCTTTTGCGACAACGAATACACTCGGTCGATCCGTACCGAGTGTCCGGGCAGACGGGAGGGTGGCATTGAGTTCCGACAAGGACGGCGGTGCGAACCCCGGCCAGAGTGCGGGCGCGCGCGCCATCGAGGCGCGCGCCGCCATCGCCACGGCGCAGTTGCGAACGACCGTGCAATCGATCAGCTCCACCGTGGGCTGGACGAGCGAGCACGGCGAACGGATCGTCGAGACCATCGACGACCTCGTCGACGACGTCATGCCCGAGCTCGAGGCCGCCGAGGCCCTCGTCGCCGGCCGGAGCTCCGGCCGGAATTCCGATTCGTCCTCGCGGTCTTCCGTGTGGGTGGACACGGCGGTGGGAGCCTCGTCATGATCGCCCCGCCGACAGTGCCGACCCCGCCGCTCGCGGCGGCATGAGGTGAGGTGCCGCAGTGATCGATCGCCCTGATACTCCCCATGCCGACGTCCTCCTCGAAGGCATCTGGGAGGACGAGGTGACGCCCGACGACCTGGCATCGCGGGCGTTGTCCGCGGCCCAGGCGTCCTCCTACGCGTTCCGCGTGGCCAGCGAGGGGACCACCGCCACCGCCCAACTGGGCGAGGTCGATGTGGCCGAATTCCTGGAGTCCGAGACCGGTAGGTGGGCCCAGAGCTTCATCGGCATCGTCCGCGTGGGCGAATCCCTGGTGCACGTCTCGCACGCCCTGGGCGAGCTCGCCCGGAGCCTGCAGCAGGTGAATCTCGAACAATCCGAGATCGTTTACCAGGTCGAGGCTGAGATCGAAGCAGCGCAACGGCAGTCGGCGCAGGCCGGAGTCGATCCCACCGGCCGGATCGCCGAGCTGATCGCGGTGGCCCGCGCCCGTGCCGCGGAGGTCGCCGAGAGGATGGGGACCCCGGAGACCGCGAGTGCCAGGAAGAAGCCGACCGGCCTGGTGAGCGGTTTCATGGCCTTCGGCCGGGTCCCCGGCGCCAGCATCGAGGCCGTCGAGCGCAACGGCCGCGTCGCCCGGAACGGCCACGCCCGCAACGGTTACGCGATACGCAACACTCGAGCCGACCAGGGCGCGCAGGACACCGTCAACGGCTCCGGGGAACCGAACGGGAACGCCGCCGGGAACGGGCGAACCGCCACGAACGGGCGCGGCGCGATCGATCCGGTGATCGCGGAGCGAACGTCCGAGGCCGCGGACGCCCCGGCCGAGAAGGCTCCCGTCGAGAAGGACGCGGCAGCGGCGGCCCACGACGCGTTCGCCAACTCCGGCGACGACGCGGCGATGGACGCGGGGTTCATGGCCTTCGGGCGAACCCCGTCGAACTCCGTTCCCGGCGCGGCGGTCCCGGCCGAGGCGCACAGGCCCGCGCCCGAGCGGGAGACCGTTTCGCGCCCCGAGTCCGTCCCGGAAGCCGACGACGCGGCCGCCGAGCCCACCCCGGCGCACAGCGACGCTGCGCCCGCGGAGGACTCGCCCGCGCCGGCGAACGGCTTCCTCGGCATGGGACGCGCGCCGTCCGCGACCGCCGACGACGCCGCGGTACCGGTGGTGCCGCAGCCGCTCCTGAACGGCTTCATGTCCTTCGGCCGCACACCCGGCGATACCGCGCCCGCGGCGCAGGCGCCGAGCAGTGGCCCGATCCCCGTCGCCCCGCCGACCCGGTTCATCCCGATCCCGCCCGCTCCGGTGACGGACGACGACGCCGTGGACGCGACCGGGGGGCGGGCGGACGCCGGCACGCCGATGCCGCTGGCCGGCATCGTCGGCGATGCGCCGTGGAGTGAACCGGGACCGCCTTCCGAGACGCCGAACGAGGGCTTCCTCGCGTTCGGGCGCGTTCCCGGCTTCGGACCGGGCGGCGCGGGAGCCGTCCCGACGGTGCCGCCCGCCCCCGAACCGCGTTGGGATGAGGAGGAACTCGAGGACGGCGGGTTCCTCGACGACGACCTACTGGACGAGGACCTCATTCTCGATGAGGACCCTCTGGATGAGGACCCTCTGGACGAGGACCTCGCGGACGAGGACCGTGGGTACGAGCTGTCCGGTGAACCCGAGCGCGACACGACCGTCCTCGATGCCGTCGACGACCCCGAGACCGACGAGGTCGTGGATATCGACGAGATCGCGCTGGACGACACGGCTGACGACCTCCTCGACGAGCCCGTCGAGGCCGACGTCGACTTCGCCGACGAGGCGGACCTCGGGGCCGAGCCGGCCGTCGCGGACGTCATCGAACCGGCCCTGATCGACGAGGCTCCCCGCGATGAGGTTCCCGCTGAGGGGCCGGTGGAAACCGCCGCCGCCGAGGTTGCGGCCGCAGCCGAGGGGCGCGACGACGAATCCCTTGACGTGGACGCGGATTTCGCCGACGATATCGAACCGGAGGAGGCGGAGGTGAGCGCACAGGACGTACTCGACGATGCGCCCGGGGAGGACGTGATCGCCGTGCCCACGCAGTCCGAGCACACTCTCGACGAGGTCGACCGGGACGAGCCCATCGACGCGGAGAGCGAGGCCGACACAGAGGACGCGGACGAGATCGACGCCGCGGACGCGGATTCGGATGCGGACTCCGCCGAGGTCGATGAAGGCGACGAGGATCTCGCGCCCGCGGAGGACGCCGACGACCAGGCGGTTGACGATGCCGGCGCGGACGATGCCGACGCGGACGATGCCGACGCGGACGAGAACACCGCGGAGGCGGCGGACGCCGAGGACGAAGCGGACGGCGACCCGACCGCCTCCGGCGACGAGCCGGAGGCGGAACCAGAGGCGGACGACGAGGCGGAGCCGGAAGCAGAGGCGGACGACGAGCCGGAGCCGGAAGCAGAGCCGGACGACGAGGCCGCGGACGCCCCGGCACAGGACGAGTCGGCGCAGGACGAGCCGGCGGAGGATGTCGCGGAGGCGAAGCCCGTCACGCCGCGGCCCACCCCGCGCACATCGACGCCGACGGCGGTCAAGTTCTCGGACCTGCTCAAGGCGGCCAGCGCCAACAAGGTGGATCCGGCCCACATCGCGCCCGCCGCACTGGTTTCCGCGCGGTTCGTCGGTGTTCCCGCGGTTCCCGACGCGGCCACCGATGCCGCGGAGACCGCCGCCCCGACGGCGCACCCGGAGCCCGCTCCCGCGCCGCCCAAGCCGGCCAAGCCGGCCCCCGTGCTGGCCACCGGCCCCGCGATCCTGGGTCGCACCGAGCCGCTGGTCCTCCCCAAGCGGATGTCGCCCACCCTGCGGCAGGTGCACGACGCGGTCGCGTCGATCCTGGGCTCGCTCCGCGGCGGCCCGCACGGACCGCAGTCGGGGCTGCACTGGGCTGCGGGGCTTCTCGTCAAGGACGCGGAGACCATCATGGCGGTCACCACGTCCGACGCGGGATGGCTCCCCCCGGGCGTGCTGATCCCCGCCGGGGTGCGGGTGCTGTGGAACATGCCCTCCGGATACCGCTGGGCCTCCATCGACGATCCTGTGCGCCAGCTCATCGAGTACGCCGAACAGGACGGGTACACGCTGACCGCGGTGGCCACGACGCATCCGAGTCGTGTGTACGCCCCCGCCGTGGGTGAGGAGAACATCGTGGGCGTGCTGCGTCCGGGTGCCGTGCTCCCGGGCGGGCGCAGCCGCTTCGAGGCCACCGTCTCGCCGGCACGGCTCCAGCACATCCGCTCGCTGACCCGCGAACAGGCGGAGCGGCAGGCCCGCGCGCTGATCCGGGACCTGGAGACCCAGCCGATCGCCCCCGAGCACGCGATCGGGATCGAGGCCGCACGGATCGACGCGCGCTGCTTCCTCGACGACGGCGCCCAGGTGCCGCGCCCGGTGCTCGACCAGCTGCTCAGCGACGAACGAGCGCTCGGCGACGCCCTCAGCCTGGACCGCACCCCGGCATCGCCCGAGGACCTGAACGGCGCCGCGCCCGAGGCGGAGCGGCTCCGCGATCGCATGCTGGAGCGGGCGATCCTCGTCGCCACCCTCGGTGCGGCGTACCACGACATCGAGTCGGCGGTGTACGCCTGGACTTTCGCACGCTTCCTCTCGAGCAAGGATCAGGACGCCGACCGAGCACGATGACCACCTCGAATCCCACTGCCCAGCGGTACTTCTCACTGGGTCTCCGATCACTCGCGGCCCGAACCGACACCCGCGAACCCGCACAGGCCTTCCGTCTGGCCGTCGAGGCGGACCCGACGATGTGCGACGCGTGGATCGGCCTCATGGCCGTGGACCGCAGCCAGCTCCGGGACCCCGCGGCCGCGCGCGGCCTGCTCGGCTCCGCCCGCACCTTCGGCGCGGAGCTGCGCCGCAACGGCATGGTCGTCGACCCCGCCGAGGGCGCGCTGGGCCTGAAGATCCCTGTGCACATGGGTGTCGTCGAGCTCGGCATGCCCGTGACCGACGTTGTTTACGCGCGCGCCGGCGCCGCGGTCATCCTGGCGCAGGCCGGCCTCCTCGCGGAGGCGGCGGAGGAACTGACCCGCCTCCAGCGGGAAGTGACGTCCGACTCCCCAGCGCAGCGCAACTACCTGCGCTACCTGTGGATCTGCCTCCTCGGGCTCGCGCACCGCTGGCCGGAGGTGCTCTCGACGGTGGCCGACAGCCGGGAGCCGATGTGGATCGCCGCGGAGAACGACGGTGCCGTCCGCTTCTGGCAGCTGGGGGTGACCGCGTTGACGGCCCGTGCCCTGGTCGGTACCGGCGACGCGCAGCAGGCGCTCTCCGCGACCAAGACCGCGCTCGCCTCGGAGGAGTTCAAGCTGGTGCAGGCCAGCCTGCTCGTGACGCAGGCCTATGCGCTCCGCGCGACCGGCGACGAGGAGGGCGCCGCGAAGCTGCTCCGCGACGCGCGGGCGTGGATCTCCTCGCGCGCCGACCTCGACCACGCCGCGGCGGGCGGTTCTCTCGAGGTGGTCACGGCGCAGTCCATGAACACCCGCACCGACCCGTGGAACCCCGCCTCCGGCACCAGCGCGCAGGAGATCGAACAGCAGAGTCTGGATCGCCAGCGGGACGTGGTGCTGGCCGATGCCTGGCGCGAACTCGACGCACTGGTGGGGAGTCCGGATGTGAAGTCCCAGATCCGTCGGCTCGCCTCGAAGGTGGAGATGGACCGCGAGCGCAAGCAACTCAGTGAGGAGCTCGGTGAGGAGTACAGCGAGGAGGAGATGCGCCTCTCCGCGATCATCACCGGCCCTCCGGGCACCGGCAAGACCACGGGCGTGCGGATCCTGGCGAAGCTGTACTACGGCCTCGGCGTGATCGCCCGCCCCGAGGTGTACGAGCACCAGCCCAGCGACATGATGACGGGGTACGTGGGGCAGGCCGGAATCCGCACCAACAAGCTCGTCGACGAATCCCGCGGCGGCCTGTTCTTCCTCGACGAGGCGTACGGCCTGGTGGCGGGCGACGGCGAGGA
>JBEBXD010000005.1:0-77147 GCA_040391845.1 Tsukamurella paurometabola
GCGCCGCGCGGGGCGCGCGCCGCCCGGGCGCCGGTGCCGGCGGGGGGCGCGCGACGGCCGGGGGGCGCAGGGCTGCGCGCGCGCCCCGCCGCCCGCCGATCCGCACCCGTTCCGCGTGGACGGCACGCAGGAGCGCGGTCACGCCGCCGCGCCGATCGCGCGCAGGTACGCGGCCTCCAGGGCGGCACCGTCGGGGAAGTCCGACGGGAGGTGCTCCGCGACGACGCGCCCGTCGTCGAGCACCGCGATCCGGTCGCCCGTGCGGTGCGCCTCGTCCAGGTGGTGGGTGGCGACCAGGACGCTCGCGCCGCCGGCGGCGATCCGCGCGAGGACGCGCCGGAACCACAGTGCGGCATCGATGTCGAGTCCGTTGAGGGGTTCGTCGAAGACCACGGCGCCCGCGTCGGGGAGCAGCGCGGCCGCGATCGCGACGCGCTGTCGCCAGCCGAGGGAGAGCGTGCCGATGCGCCTGCCCCGCACCCCGTCGAGGCCGGCCTCGGCGAGCACCGCGTCCACGCGCCCGCGGGTACACCCCGAGCCGGCCGCAACCCACCGCAGGTGCCGGATCACGGTGTGCCCGGGATCGGCGGTGTCGGGGCCCAGGTGCAGCCCGACCTCGCCGCCCGGATCGGCCCGGCCCGCCTCGGGCCGCACCACCCCGGCCACGGCGCGCAGCAGCGTCGATTTGCCGGCGCCGTTGCGGCCCACCAGGTAGCTGACGCCACCGTCGGGAACGGTGAGCGTTGCGCCCCGCAGGACCGGACGACCGCCGAGGTGGACGGCGAGGTCCGCGACGGAGATCATCGGGCGTTGCAGAAGATGGGCAGGCCGACCGCCTTGACGCCCTCGCACATCGAGCTCGACGCGAGCTTCCAGTTGCCGCCCTCGCGGACGAAGTCCACCTTCATCCGCACCGTCGGGATACCGACCGAGTTCGCGGTCAGGTCGCCCGTGACCCGGTCCCCGCTCCCGGTGATGGGCCCGGTGACCCGGCTGGATCCGCGCGGGGCGCGGAACAGGCCCAGGGTGTAGACGGTGCGCGGGACGACCACGGAGGACATGCCGCCCTGGACGTTCGCCGCCTTGTCGGCGTCGCTGGCGGGCGTGGCGACGATGAACTGGACCAGATCGTTCAACTCGGCCGCGGTCGGCTTCTCGGAGGTGACGCGGAAGCCGGCGCCGGGGGCGGCGAGGGCGGGGGCGGCGGGCGCGAGTGCGCTGAGGGCCACGATCGCGGTGGCGGCGGCGCGGGTGCGAAGGGTCGACATCTGATCCTCTCTCGGCGGGCGGAGATCGCCCGGATAAAAAGGAGTCTGCGTCATTTAAATAATTTAGGCAAGGCTCGCCTTGTGGAGCTGTCGGTCACACGGAGTGCGCGGCCACCGGGGCGAGGCGGACGCCGATCGCGCAGTCGCCGTGCGGGTCGGGGGTCACTCGCACCGCGTACTGCGAGGCGAGGGCCGGCGAGGCGATCGACAGCGCCTGCTCGATGGCGCCGCGCACCACGCCCCGCGCGATCTCGGGCGAATCGGCCGCGAGGCTCTGCAGCGGGCAGGAGCACAGCTGCAGGGCGTGCGCGCCGAAAGCGCTGGTGGTGGAGGAGATCTCGAATCCCAGGGCGCCCAGGATGTGCGCCGCGACGGTCGCGGGATCGGGGAGCGAATCGGCCGGCGACGCGACCGCGTGCGCGGCCGCCCACACCCTGCCCGCATCGGCAGCGGCCTGCTCGCGCGCCTCGGGGGTGGGCCCGAGGCGGTCGAGCAGGAGCGTGAGCAACTCGCCCGTCGGGGCCTGCGGGCGCGCGGCGTACGTCACGCGCGGCCGACCGACGGTACGCCGCTTGTCCGGCGCGGTCTCCAGCAGTCCCGCCTCGACCAGGTTGCCCAGGTGGAAGCGGGCGGTCGTGACGTGGACGTCCAGCGCGTGCGCCACCTCGGCCGCGGTGAGTGCGCCCCGCGCCCGGACCAGCTCCAGCACGCGCTCGCGGCCCGCCGATTCCATCTCCACCGTCCTCCCGGCTCGGCGCCCGGCAGCCCGGGCGATCACCCCACCAGTATGAGGGTGACGTCCGCGTCCGTGACGGCGGTGAGCGAATGCGGCACGCGCTGCTCGATCTGCAGGGCCCGCCCGGGCTCGAGGGTGAGCACCGCACCGTCGACCTCGACGGTGACGGTGCCGCGCTGGCCCAGGAGCACGATCGGGCGCGGCGCGCTGTGTCCGGGCATCGTCTGCCCGGCGGCGAAGGTGATCTGGATGATGCGCGCCGCGTCGGTCCGCCGGCGCAGGTGCACCACGGGCGCGTCGCCCTCCTGCGCCGTTCCCGTCGCGAGCCCGTCGATCTCCTCCCATCCGGCGCTCACTGCTCGTCCCGCCGCACCGCGATGATCTCGATGGCCGCGAGGTTGGCCCTGTGCCGGGTGAACACCGAGCGCATCGCGAGGATGCGGCGCCGCGCCGCGCCGTCGCGGATCACGTTGGCCGCGAACCGGAGTGTGCGCAGCAGACCCTCGTCGGCGATCACCCGCCGCGGCTCGAGGAGCGCCATCGGGGCGAACCGCACGACCTCGACGTCGAAGCCGGAGCGGTCGAGTGCCGCCCGCCACTCGTCCTCGGTCAGCGGCCGCGCGTTCACCTTGATCGAGCGGGCCAGCGCGGTGCGGATCTCGGTCTTGGTCTCGTCCGGCAGGGTGTCCGGGTGCAGGGCGAGCTCGTGGATCGCGTACCGGCCGCCCGGCCGCAGGACGCGCCGGGCCTCGTCGGTGATCTCCTTCTTCCCCCGGTCGCTCTGCATCGTGAGCATCGCCTCGCCGATCACGACGTCGGCGCTGCCGGTGGCGAGCCCCGTGGCCTGCGCGTCGGAGACCACGACCCGGCCGCCCCCGGCGATCGCGGTCGCGGTCCACTCGGCCGCTGCGGGATCCGCCTCCACCCCGACGTACGACGCGGGCCCGCGCTCCACGATCGCGGCCGCGGTCCGGCCGAGCCCGGGGGCGAGTTCGACGACGTCGGCGCCGCGGAGCCGCGCGTCGGCGAGCAGGTCCTCCGTCATCTTCCGGCCGCCGGGCCGCAGGACCCGCTTACCGAGCCGGGCGAGCAGCCAGTGCCCCGGTAGGTCCTCTGTCCTGCGGGCGTGCAGGGGCAGTTCGTTGGTCGATCCCGACATGACGGCACCTCTCTCTATTTAGCGGATAGTATTCCACTAAATAGGCGAGCCTTGCCAACTTCAGTACAGGCCCGAGCGCCGCTGCACCGGTTATCCGGATCGTCTAGGATTTGCCCGTGAAGCCTTGGTTGATTCGTGGCGTCGCCCTCGCGGTAGTGCTGGTCGTCGTGCGCTCCGCCCTCGCGTGGGGAGTCGTCGCGCTGCCGACGTACGGGACGGCACAGCGATTCACTGCGATCGCGGTGGTGCTGGCCGTCGCGATCGTGCTCGGTGGCTGCGACGGCCTCATCGATGCCCGGGCGAACCCGGTCAAGGAACAGGGCATCGACCTCGCGGGTCGCTGGTTCAAGGCGGCGCTCTTCGCCGGTGTGGTCTCCGGCGCAGTGTGCTGGGCGATCGGGACATGGGTGCTGCCGGGCATCGGGCAGGGCTCGCTGCCCTTCGAACTGGTCATCGGGGCGTGCTTCACCGCGCTGCTCATCGTGATCCCCGCGTCCGCCGGCACCGTCATCGGGCGGCGACTGGCGACGAAGCGCCCCGCCGAGGCCTGACCGGCGGACACGCCTACAGCGGCGTGATCGAGCTGACCTTCCACGTCCCGTCGAAGCGATCCAGGACGAACTTCATCGGCGACTGCATCGTCGCGAAGGGCACACCCTGCGTCGACACCTGCTGGCGCACGTTGAGAAGCACCTCGGCGTGATCGTGCCGTGCGAGCGAGACACCTGCCGTGAGGTCGCCGTCGTCCACCTTGACCTTCACGTCCTGGAGTGCCCCGGCCGTCTGGGTGATCGCCGTCCGGAGCTTCTTCGCCTCGGTGATCATGCCCGGCGTGAGCACGGCGGCGAGGCGCTTCTCCCACGGGTCGAGGTCATTCATGTCGATGGTGTAGATGTCCTTCGCCGCCTGCTTCGCGACGGAGGTGACCTGCGTCGTCAGTCCGGTGTCGACGAAGGCCCGGTTGTCCACCGCGGCCGCCCACGGACGCAACCACGCCACGAGAACAGCGAGGACCAGGAGCGCCACCGCTCCCGCACCGATCGCGCTCGGCAGGCGGTACGAGGGGGCCGGTCGTCCCGGAACGGCGTCCGCCGCAGGTGCATCCGCGGAGGGCGTCTCGTCGGCCTCGTGCGTCTTGCCGGCGTCGTCGGCCTCGCCCTGGGAGGACGCGGCGGTCGCGGGGCGCCGCAGCGATGTCCCGCGCGCGACGGGGCGCCGCTTCGCCGGCGCGGCCTCGTCGGGCTCTGTGCTCTCCGGCTCGGTGCTCTCCGGCTTGGCGTCTTCCGTCACGGCGTGGCTCCTTCGCTCGGCGCCGGCGCGGCGGTCGACGGTCCGGGCGCAGCGCTCGACGGTGCGGGCGTTGCCGGCGCCTGCGACGTATCGGTCGCTTCGGGGGCAGCGCCGGTCGCGGGCTTCGACGGGTCCGCGGGGCCGATGGCGGCGCGCTCCTGGAGCGGCTGCATCCCCGACGCCTTCCAGCCACCGTCGACCCTGGTCATCGACATCACGTAGGTCCAGCGGTAGGCGTTGTCCGCCTGTTTCCCGTTCTCGGACTGCCGGACCACGAGGTACACCAGCACCTTCGCGGCGCCACCCGCCTCGTCGAACTCGATCGGCGCGGCGGAGGCGACCACTGGATCCGTCTGCAGCGCGACGCCCGCGTACTGCTTGAGCATGTCCTCGGTGGACACCCGCTCGCGCTCGTCCCAATCCTTTCGCAGGTCGCCGGTCATGGCCTCGCCCATGCGGCGCAGTGTGCCGTCGACGTCCTTGGTGTCGATCGTCTGGATGTCGATGACGGCCTGGCGGGCACCGTCGACGGCGGCATCGCGGGCGGCGGCGCGCTCGTGGTCCGCGTGCCGCCCCCACCAGTTCACGCCCACGACGACGGCGACGACCACGGCCACCGCGAGGAGGACGAGGGTCAGGGCGAGGGGCTTGCGCCCGGCGGTGGGGCGTGTCACTTCGGGTGTCCTCCCAGGATCGTGGCGGCGGCCTGCGCGACCGGGCCCAGGTCCAGCCGGTCCGGCGCGATCACCTTGGGCTTGCCGTCCCAGGGCTGCGGCACGCGCGGATCGGCGTAGCGGGCCCGGTCCGCGCTCCGGACGCCGGTGGGATTGCCCTGCGGCACATCGCAGTCGACCTGCGTGTTGAACGGGAACGGATCCCGGTCGATGTCGAAATCCGGGTTCTGCTTCTTGATCGCGTCGATCATCTTCTGCGTCGATTCATAGCCGACGGTGCACGCCGGAGGATTGTTCACTTCGAGGACCACACCGTAGTGCAGCAGGCCGTCGCCGGGCGAGGTGGCGAAGGCGCCGGACGCGATCATCGGGAACAGGATCAGGATCTGCTTGAGGTTGGGCGCCACGGGGTCGACGGCCGTCAGCTGCGCCGCCAGATCGTGCACCACCTTCGTCGCGTCGCCGCCGGACTGCTGGACCAGCGCGCTGAGCTGGGTCGCCGACAGGTTGCCGGTCCGGAGCAGCCGCCGCACGTCGGGGTCGCTGTTCGCGAGGGTCTCCGTGACCACCGTGAGGCTGTCCGCCCACTGCCGGATCGCCGAGGACTGCTCCGCCTGCGTCGCGAGCGCGGTGCGGCCGTTCGTGATGAGGGAGAGTGTCGGATCGAGTGTGTCGCTGCCGGTCTGCGCGAGGCGCGACAGCGATTCGACCAGGGCCCGCAGGTTCTGCCCGTTGCCGCCGAGCGCCAGTGACAGCTCGGTGACCACGGTCTTGAGCTTGGCCGGATCGACGGACTCGCTGAGCACCGTCACATGCTTGAGGAAGTCCTCGATCGGCTCCTGGATCCGGGTGTCCCGGATGACCGCGCCGTCCGCCAGCACGGTCTTCGACGGTGTGCCGCCCTCCGGCAGCTTCTTCGGCACGAGATCGAGGTACTGCTCGCCGATCGATGAGCGCTCGGCCACGACGGCCTGCACGTCGTCGGGCACCGACGGCCGGCTCTTGTCGAGCTGCAGGTCCACCTGCACGCCGTCGGGGACGAGGTGCAGCTGCCCGACCCGGCCGACGGGCGTGCCGCGGTAGGTGACCTCGGCGTTGGTGAAGATGCCGCCGGAGTCCTTGAGCATGACCTTGACGGTGTAGACGCCGAATCCGAGCATCTTGTCGATCCGGGCGTACTGGGCGCCGACGAAGGCGATGCCGACCACCGCGAGCACGGCGAAGACGAGGAGCTGGCGTCGCTGCAGTCTGGGGATCATCGCGTGCCTCCCTGCGTGGTGCTCGTCGCCCGGCCGGAGCCGGGACCGTACTTCGGGGTGACCGCGGTCGGGGCCCCGGCGCCGGCGCCGAGCGCCTCCAGCTGGTTGATCAGGCGGGTGTCGAGCGAGATGAACAGGTTCATCGAATCGCCCTTGATCGCGTCCACACCGGCATCCGGGAACGGGAAGGTGGCGATGAACGGCAGGGCCGTGACGATGTCGTCGGCCGCGGCGGCGAGCGCGCGGAGCGTGGGCCGCAGCGACAGCAGGTCCTCGATGAGTTCCTTCTGCGACTTCGACAGCACCTCGGTCCCGACCTTGCCGAGCCGGTCGAGTTGCTTGATCATCTCAATGATCTCGGGCCGCTGCTCGTTGAGGATCGCCGTGCCGCGCGGCAGCTCCGCGAGGATCCGGCTGATCTGCGTGGTCTGCTTCGCGGCCCGCTCGGACAGTTTCGCGACGCCGTCGATCGCGGCGGTGATGTCCGCGCGCTGCTTGTTCAGCCCCGCGATGAGCCGGTCGGTCTGCGTGATGAGCGATCGCACGCGCTGCGGTTCGGCCGTCGCGGTGTTGAGCTCGTCGACGATAGGCTTGAGCTTGCCCACGCCACCGTCGTTGAGCACCAGCGAGAGCACGCCGAGGACCTGCTCGATGGACGCGTTCGTCTTGTTCGCCGAGGCCCGGAGGGTCGTGCCGCTCCGCAGTGCGGCACCGTCGGACCCGCCGGACGAGACGAGCGTGATGTACTTCTCGCCCAACAGGTTCGACTGTTCGATCGCGGCCCTGCTGTCGGCGGGCACCTTCACCCCGTCGCGCACCTTGACCACGACGTCGGCGGTCCACCCGTCCTCCGCGAGGCCGATCGATTCGACCTTGCCGACCGTGGCGCCGCCGATCCGCACCGAGGACTCGGGCACGAGGTCCATGACGTTCTCGAACTGCAGGTGGAGCGTCGTCGGGTGCGCGCCGAGCGCGGGCCCGCCGGGGAGCGGCACCGAGTAGATGCCGCCACAGGCCGCGAGCAGGACCGAGGTGATCGCCAGCCCGCCGCCGGCCAGGATCCGCCGCTTCATCGCGCGCCTCCCGTCGTCGGCGGCGCCGCGGGCTTCGCGGAACTGCTCGGGGCCGGCTTCGCCGGCGTGCCGGGCGCGGCCGACGTGCTGGGCGAGGCCGCGGTGGTCGACGGGCCCGTGCCCGCCGGGGTGGACGGCAGCACACCGTCGACCGACGGTGCCGTGCGCCCGGGCACCGTGCCGGGCACGGACCCGCGCTGCAGGTTGGCGCCGGAGAGGATGCCGAGCGGCAGGTTGAGTGACGGCACCCGCACGCCGTCGGTGATCTGCTTGGCGATGTTCGTGCACTGCGAGAGCAGCGGGCCGAGAGTCTTCGTGATCTGCGCGAATTGCGGGTTGCCGGGCATCAGCCTGCCGAGGTCGGCGAGCTTGCACGCCGTGCCGAGCGGATCCTGCAGGTCGGGGAGGTTGGGGCGCAGGGTCAGGGTCCCCGAGTCGGGGTCGTAGGCCTGATCCAGGTTGCTCGCGGCGACGGGAAGGTAGGAGAGGATCTGCGCCTGTGCCGTCTTCGTATCGCTCAGCACCTTCGTGATCTCGGTGAGGCCGTGCACGTTCGAGGTCAGCGCGTCGCGGTTGTCCCGGACGAAGTCGCCCACGTCGCCGAGGGCGGTCGCCAGCAGATTCAGCGCCTTCGTGAAGTCCTCGCGTTCGCCGGCGAGGTACTTGGTGAGGTCCGCGAGCTGGGTATTGAAAACGCGCACCTGCTTGTCGTTCTCGGCGAGCATGGTGACGAAGGTGTTGAGCCCCTTGACCGTCGCCGCGATGTTGTCGCGCGAGTTCGACAGGGTCGTGGTCGCCTTCGAGAGGCCGGCGATGGCATCGGCCATCGCCTGGCCGTTGCCCGCGAGGTTCTCGGCGGAGACGTCGAGCAGATCGGTCAGCGCGCCCTGCTCTCCAGGCTTCGCCTTGTTCGCGCCCTCGGGGCCGAGGGCCTGGGCGAGCGTGCTGATCGACGCGTACACCTGGTCGATCTCGACCGGCGTCATGGTGTGGTCCTGATCGACGACGGTACCGCTGTGCGCGGTGGGGCCGCCGGTGTAGACGGGCAGGAGCTGGACGTAGCGGTCGGAGATGACGGACGGGGTGACCTGCGCGGCCCAGAGATCCTTGGGCAGCTTCACCCCCCGTTTCACCTGCAGCTGCACCCGGACCCGGTCGCGCTCGGGCGTGACCTCGTCGATCTCGCCGACCTTGACGCCGAGGATCCGCACGTCCGAGCCCGCGTAGATGCCCACACCGCGGTCGAAGTACGCGGTGACCCGGGTGGCACCCATCGTGCGCACCAACCACCAGCCGCAGCTCGCGACGACCACGACCACCACCAGCGCGGCCGCCGCGTAGGCGAGGCGGCGCGGGGTCAGGCCGAACTTCTCGAGGTTGGTCATTTCCGGCCTCCTAGGAAGGAAGTCGAGGGTGCTCCGGGCAGGTAGCTGTGCGCCATTACTTCTGGCCCCCGTTGGTCCGCAGATCCGTGCGGATCGGAGGGCGGTTGCCGGGGATCACCGGCAACCCGGGCGGCGTGAGGTTGGTGACGACCGACTCCTGCCACCGGCCGTTGCCGAATACGTTGCTGTAGACCTTGTAGAACGGCGCGAGGAGGGTGATCGTGCTCTCCAGGCCCTTCTTGTTGTCCTGCAGCAACTGCACCACCTGGCGCAGCGAGGTGAGTGCCGGACCGATCTGCTTCTCGTTGTCGCGCACGATGCCGGTGAGCGTCGTCGAGAGCGACTGCGTGGTCTCGAGCAGCTGCGTGATGTCGTCCTGACGCTGGTTCAGGGTGGTGAGCAGCGCGCCCGCGTCCCGGATCAGCGTGCGGAAGTTCTCCGTGCGGTCCGCCAACAGCTTCGACGTCCTGCCGGTCTCGGACAGCAGGCGCTGCAGGTCCTCGTCGCGCTTGTTGATCGTCTCGGACAGCCGCGTGATGCCGGTGAGCGATTCGCGGACGTTCGGGGGCGTCGCGCGGAAGGCGTCCGCGAGGGTGTGCATGCTCTGTGCGAGCCGCTTCGTGTCGGTCTTGTCGATCGTACTGGAGGCGTCGGACACGGCGGCGACCACGTCGTACGGGGAGGTGGTGTCGGTGATCGTGTGCTTCGGGTCCAGGCGGTTCGCGCCGCGGGGGTCGAGCGCCAGGTACTTCTGGCCCAGGACCGTCTTGATCTGGATGCTCGCGGACGTGTTGTCGCCGAGCCAGACGTCCTTGGCGCGGAAGCGCACCCGCGCCTTCGCGGCCTCGAGGTCGAGGTCGACGGACTCGACGGTGCCGACCTTGACGCCCGCGACGCGGACCTCGTTGTCAGGCAGGAGGCCGGCGGCCTCGCTGAACAGCGCGGTGTAGGTGGTTCCCGCGCCGACCAGTGGGAGGCGGTCGATGAAGAACGCCGAGGCCGTGGCCATGAGCAGCAGAACGATGCCCATCGCGCCGGTCTGGACGGGGGAGCGCCGCTGCCCGCGTCGCCGCTCGCCGGTGGAGGTCGTGGAGGAGTGGGTCATCGCGGATTCCCGTCCCGGTAGCACCGCGTGGCGGTGTTCGTGTACACGGGCTGGTTCACCGACGGGACGTCGATCGCCAGCGAGAGGCGGTCGCCCTTGCCGGTGCCCGCCACGAGGTCGAGGCCGCACAGGTAGAACTGGAACCAGCCGCCGAAGGACGCGAGACGGCCGACGGCCTCGATCTTCCCGGGCAGGAAGTTCAGGGTGTGGGCGACGTCGGCGCTGCGCCCGTTGAGCTTGTCGGTGAGGGCCTTCAGGCCGGCGATGTCGTCCTTGATCGCGCCGCGCGTGGGCGTGAGGATCGATTCGGTCACCGTGGTCAGCCGCGCCAGTGAGCCCAGCGAGGAGCCGATGGCGCCCCGGTCCTGCGACAGCCCGGTCACGAGTTGCTGGGTGGTGTTCAGCAACTCGGTGAACTGCTTGTCGCGCTCGTTGATCGTGCCCAGCACCGTGGTCAGGTTCGTGATCAGCTCGCCGATCACCCGGTCCTTGTCGGCGATCGTGTTGGTCAACGACGCGGTGTTCACCAGCAGATCGCTCACCGTGCCGCCCTGGCCCTGGAACACGGTGATGATGCGGTTCGCGAGCTTGTTCACGTCGTCCGCGGTGAGCTGCTTGAACAGTGGACGGAATCCGTTGAACAGGTCGGTGAGGTTGACCGCGGGCCGGGTCCGCTCGATCGGGATGGTGTCGCCCGGCCTGTAGGGCGAGGTGCGCGCGGTGCCGCGCGCGGGCTCGTCGTCGGTGGGGCTCTGCAGCAGCTCCAGATAGCGCTGGCCGACGAGGTTCTTCAGCCGGAGGGCCGCCGTCGCGGTGCCGGGGATGGAGTCGCGGTCGGTGAGGGTGAAGGCCACGTCCGCCTGGCCGCGGTCGTGGATGGTCACGTCCTTGACCTGACCGACGCGGACGCCCGCGATCCGCACGTCGTCGCCGGACTGGACCATCGTCGCGTCGGAGAAGATCGCGTGATACACCCGCGAGAAGGAGAGGTCGCTCTGCGCGATCGACGAGCCGAGGACGCCCGTCGCCGCCGCGGTGATGACGGCGAAGGCGATCAGCTTGAGCAGCGGGCCGGTGATGGGTTTCATCGGATCTCGACCTCCTTGCCCGCGAGAGCGGGGACGAACGCCGCGGTCAGCCATTCGGGGACGTCGTTCGCATCGGTGCCGGACGCCGCGGCGAAGGCGATCCGCGTCGCGCGCGAGTTCTGCGCGGCGACAGCGACCGTCGGCATCTGCGACGGTGCCGAGACGTCCGGCTCGGGCAGCTGGAACCGGCCGTCCTGGGGGCCCACGTTGCGTAGCGGCGGCGCGAAGGAACCACCGGCGTGCGGCCCCCCCTTGTACCCGGGGGTGGGTTTGCCCTTGGCGGCGTTGTAGCAGGCCGGTCCGCGGTCGTCGAACCAGCGCGGCTCGTCCTGGTTGGGCAGGTAACGGCCGCGCGAGTTCGCGATGATCATCGAGATCCGCGCGCCCGGCTGGTTCGTGCCCTCACCGACGATGCGGTTGGCCTCGGGCAGGAGCGTCGCGAAACGTTCGAAGGTGCAACCGAATTCGGGGGAGTAGCGGGCCAGGATGGTCAGCGTCGTGTGCGACTTGTTGGCGACGGTGACCAACTCGGACCGGTTCGCCTCGAGCAGCCCGGCGGTGCGCCCGGCACCGTCGGCCACCGAGGTCCAGAAGGCGTGGAAGGCCTGCTTCCCGGAGACGACTGTCGTGTTCGTGGTGCGGAACGTGTCGAGCGCGGTGATCAGATCGGGGAGGGCGTCGGCGTAGGTGTCGGTGACGGTGGCGAGCGAGCGCAGCGACGCCTGGAGGTCCGGCATCACGGCGTTGACCCGCGTGAAGATGGTGGTGAACTGATCGAAGGCGGTGCCGAGGTTCTTCCCGTTGCCCGACAGCCCGTTCGCGAGCGCACCGAGCGTGGCGTTGAGGTCCTCCGGAGGTACCGCACGCAGCAGGGGGAGGAGCTTGTCGAAGAGCTGGTTCAGCTCGGTGGCGTTTCCCGAGGTGTCGGTGCGGATCGTCGCCCCGTCGCGCAGAGCGGACGCGGCGGGGGTGCCGGCGCCGCCCTGCCCGGCCGGCACCTGCAGCGCCACGTAGCGCTGGCCGAAGAGCGTCTTGGGCAGGATCCGGGCGGTGACGTCGCCCGGCAGCCGGCGTGCTTGTTCGGGCTTGAGGCCCATGCGGATGACCGCATGCCCGTCGCGCACGAAGACGTCGCGGACCGTGCCCACCTCGACCCCGCGCGCCCGGACCTCGGAGTTGACGGGCAGCGACGCACCGGCGGTGTCGGTGTTCAGCTCCACCCAGGTGAAGGTCTCGAAGCGCTGCTGGTACTTGCCGATGGTGACGACGAGGAACAGGGCGCACACGCCGAAGAAGGCGAGGCCCAGCAAGCGGCGGCGGAGGGTGCGCATCAGGCGATCTTCACCGTGGTCGTGGTGCCCCAGATGGCGAGGCTGAGGAAGAAGTCGAGCAGCGCGATCGCCACGAGAGACGTGCGCACCGCTCGGCCGACGGCCATGCCGACACCCGCGGGGCCCCCGGACGCGTGGTAGCCGTAGTAGCAGTGGACGAGCACCAGCACGAACGCGAAGATCAGCACCTTGCCGAAGGACCACAGGACGTCGGCCGGCGAGAGGAACAGGTTGAAGTAGTGGTCGTACGTGCCCGTCGACTGTCCGAGCAACGTGGTGTTGACGAACCTGGTCATGACGTACGAAGCGAGGAGGCCGACGATGTAGAGCGGGATCACCGCGATGAAGCCCGCGATCGTGCGGGTGGCGGTGAGGAAGGCGATCGACGGGATGGCCATGGCCTCGAGAGCGTCGACCTCCTCGGAGATCCGCATCGCGCCGAGTTGCGCAGTGAAACCGCAGCCGACGGTCGCGGACATCGCCAGCGCCGCGACGAGCGGCGTCAGTTCGCGGGTGTTGACGTACGCCGAGAGGAAGCCCGTCATGACCGATGCGCCGAGTTGTTGCAGTGCGGCGTTGCCCTGGAGGCCGACGACCACGCCGGTGAAACCGCAGAGCATGAGGACGACTCCGACGGTGCCGGCGATGACGGCGAGCGCGCCGCTGCCGAAGGCGACCTCGGCGAGGACGCGACCGACCTCCTTGGGGTAGCGGCGCAGCGACTGCGGGATGAAGCCGATCGACCGAGCGTAGAAGGACATCTGCTCGCCCGCGCCGTCGAGCACCCGAAGGGGCGTCCGGGCGGCCCGGCGGGCCCTGCTGGTGAAGTTCGGCATCGGTCTACGAGCCCTTCGCCGGGACGATCTGCAGGTACACGGCGGTGAGGATGATGTTCGCGAAGAACAGGAGCAGGAAGGTGATCACCACGGACTGGTTCACGGCGTCGCCGACCCCCTTCGGGCCGCCGCCCGGATTGAGGCCCTTGTACGCGGCCACGACACCGGCGATGAGGCCGAACACGAGGGCCTTGAGTTCTCCGACGAGGAGGTCGGGAAGCTGGGCCAGAGCGGAGAAGGAGGCGAGATACGCGCCCGGAGTGCCGTGCTGCAGAACCACGTTGAAGAAGTAGCCCCCGACCACGCCGACCACGGAGACCAGACCGTTGAGGAAGGCGCTGACCAACATCATGCCGAGGACTCGGGGCACCACGAGGCGGTGGACGGGATCGATTCCGAGCACCTCCATCGCGGCGATCTCCTCGCGAACGGTGCGCGCGCCCAGGTCGGCGCACACCGCGCTGCCCGCAGCACCTGCGACCAGGAGTGCGGTGACCACGGGAGCACCCTGCTGGACGACGGCGAGGACGCTCGCCGCACCGGTGAAGCTCTCTGCGCCCAGCTGGCCGATGAGCGAACCGGTCTGCAGCGAGACGATCGCACCGAACGGGACGGCCACCAACGCCGTCGGCAGGATGGTCACGCTCGCGATGAACCAGGACTGCTCGATGAACTCACGGACCTGAAAGGGACGCCGGAAGATGTTGCGGACGATGCTCGCGAACAACTGGAAGATCATGCCCACCTGGGTGAGCGCCGAGACGCTGCCGTGCGCGACCTTGGCGACGCCGGATTGGATGATCGACACGGGCCCTCACACTGTTAACTGCACGGACGCTCCGGAACCCGGAACCGCGGTGCTCCGAATCGCCTCGGAACAGGGGTAGGTTAGCGCCTGGTTCTGGCGAAGGACACTTCGGTTCGTGATGGCATTTCAAAGGCCGCATCAGGTGGGTGCTGCACGTCCGCACCCGGCCGCCGCGCCGCGGCGGTCGGGTCGGCGACGCCGTTCGTGCGACCGGCACCGGCGCCTGTCCGCTGATTTCCTTCTGACCTGCATAATTTTGGACGGTGTTGCCGCGCAGGGCGATCGCTCCGCCGCAGATCGCCCACCGGCCGGCGCGAACGAGGCGGGCCGTGGCAGAGTGTGCGGAGGCGTGTCACGGCTCACATGCATCGCCCACGTGTGAGTAAGGCCATTGGTCGTCGTTCGAGTCGTGGAACGCCCGCCGAGAAGTCTCGAAGGGAAGAACCGACATGGCTCTGGCATTGCACATGATCAACCTCGACTGCGCGGACGTCGCGGCGCAGGCGGACTTCTGGTCGAAGGCGCTCGGGATCGCGGTCGACGAGAACGACGGCAACGCGTTCATGCGCACGATCGGATTCACGAACCCCGCGCTGCCCCGGATGATGTTCCTCGCCGTTCCGGAGGGGAAGACGGTCAAGAACCGCATGCACCTGGACCTGCACGCCGACGACCGCCCGGCGGAGGTCGCCCGCGTCGTGGCGCTGGGCGCCACCGAGCTGCGCGAGCACGACGAGTTCGGCTTCCGGTGGACCGTGCTACAGGATCCGGAGGGCAATGAATTCTGCATCGCCCAGGGCTGATTCAGCCCCGGCCGTCGGTCAGCTTCCACACGGCGGCGGAGTCCTGAGCCCGCCAGAACCGGGCGAACAGGCCGTCGGCGGCCAGCAACTCGTCGATCGTCCCGGACTCGGTCACCCGCCCGTCGTCGATCACGATCACGCGGTCGGCGTGCCGGATCCCCGCCCGGCGATGCGCCACGATGACCCGGGTCCGCTCGACCCGGTCCGCGGAGAGCGCATCGACCACCGCCCGTTCGTTCTCGTTGTCGAGCGCGCTCGTCGCCTCGTCGATGAGCAGGATCGGGGCCGGCTTGAGCAGCGCCCGGGCGATGCTCACCCGCTGCCGCTCGCCGCCGGACAGGGCGGCGCCCGCCTCGCCCACGCGGGCGTCGGCGCCCCCGGGCACGCGCGCCACCAGCTCGTCGACCCGCGCGAGCGCGGTGGCGGCCGCGACGCGATCCGGCGGCGCCGACGGGTCGCCGGCACGGATGTTCTCGGAGATCGTGCCCGCCACCAGGTACGGCTGCTGGAAGACCACGCTGGTCAGCGCCCGGCGCGACGCGGGGTCGAGATCCGCGACGTCGGCACCGTCGACCAGGATGCTGCCCGCCGCCGGCTCGTAGAGGCCCGCGATCAGGCCCAGCACCGTGCTCTTCCCGGACCCCGACGGGCCGACGATCGCGGTGGTGGTCCCGGGCTCGAGTACCAGGTCGAGGTCCCGGAGGACGGGCCGGCCGGGATCGTCGTAATGGAAGCCGACGCCGCGGAACTCGATGCGCGGCGCGCCGCGCCCCGCGCGGGTGGCAGTGCCCGACGGTGCCACGGGACCGTCGAGCACGGTGCGGATGCGGTGCATCGTCAGGCGCGTCGTCTCCAGGCCGGGGGCGAGCAGGCCGAGGGTGGTGAACGGCTCCAGGTAGCGGACCGCCACCACGATGAGCGCGACGGCGGCGGGGGCCGCGAGGCCGCCGCGCAGCGTGAGCCACGCCGTGGTGCCCGCGAGCGCGAACAGCGCGACCTGGCCGGCGATCCCGAACAGCAGCTGGCCCGGAACCTGCAGGAGCAGCAGCCGCATCGTGGCGCCGTGCTGGTTGCGCAGGGCGCTTCCCACGAGGCTCCGTTCGGGCTCCACCCGGCGCGAGACGCGCAGCGCCTGCTGGGTGCGCGCGAACTCGATGACCCGCTCGCTCAGGCGTGAGTTCGCCTCGTCCGCAACCCGATCGGCGGACCGGGTGACCGCGCCGCCCGCCCACAACGCGCCGAGGAGCAGCGGGACCGCGACGAGCGCCACCAGGCCCAGCTGCCACGCCACGGGGAGCAGGGCGAGCGCGATCGCGATCGGGAGCAGGAGCGCCGTGAGCAGCGGGAGGACGAGGTACACGACGAGCCCCACCAGGTCCGGGCCGGTCGCCGCGATCGCCTGTCGCGCCGTCGCCACGTTCTCCGTGCCGAACCAGGTGAGCCGGATGTGCGAGAGCCGCTCGGCCACGGCGTGCTGTGCGCTGCTGAGGGTGTCGAAGCCCAGCTCGTAGGCGACGCGCGAGGTGGCGGCGTCGATGAACCAGCCGATCACCGTCGCGGCCGTGAGCGCGCCGAGCCAGGTGAGGGCATCGGAGTCGCGCCCTTCGAACAGGGCGGTCAGCAGTGGGATCAGCAGGACCACGCCGGCGGCGCGGGCCGCGACGGAGATCACCGCGAGCACCACGAAGCGCAGCACCACCGGCCGTCGGTCGCGGGGGAGGAGCGCGAGGAACGTGCGGATCATCGGGCCTCTCCCGTCGTCTGCGTCGCGGCCCCGGCCGGCCGGGCCGCATCCCACAGCGCGCGGTAGGCGCCGCCCGCGGCGAGCAGTTCCGCATGGGTGCCGCGCTCGGCGATGCGGCCCCCGTCGAGCACGACGATCGCATCCGCGTCGACCACCGTGTGCAAGCGGTGCGCGATCACCAGCACGGTGCGGTCCCTGGCCAGCCGGCTCAGCGACTCCTGCACCAGGTACTCCGATTCCGGATCGGCGAACGCGGTGGCCTCGTCGAGCACGAGCACGGGCGCATCGGCGAGCAGGGCGCGGGCGATCGTGAGCCGCTGTCGCTCGCCGCCGGACAACGCCGGGTCCCGCCCGAGCTCGGTGTCGTACCCCTGTGGCAGGCGGAGGATCCGGTCGTGGATGTTGGCGGCGCGCGCCGCCTCCTCGATCCGCTCCCGCGGCGAATCCGGCGCGGCGAGAGCGATGTTCTCCGCGACGGTGCCCACCACCAGCTGCGTCTGCTGCAGCACGAAGCCGAGGTGGCGGTACAGCTCGTCGGCCTCCATGGAGCGGATGTCGCGGCCGCCCACGGTGATCGATCCGGCGCCCACGTCGTGGAACCGGGCGATGAGCGCGGCGAGCGTCGACTTCCCCGATCCGGACGGGCCGACCAGGGCGGTCACCGTGCCCGGCGCCAGGGTGAGCGAGACGTTCTGCAGCACCGGAACATCCGGGCGGTAGCCGAACGTGACGTCCGTGATCTCGACGCGGCCGGGGTCGTCGGCGGCGGCCGCGCCGGGCAGCGCGCGGGTCTGCAGCTCCGGTTCATCGAGCACCGTCTGCAGGTCCCGCGCGGCGGCGAGGCCCGCGCGCAGCCCGCCGAGGCCGTAGCCGATCCCCAACAGCCGCACGCCGAACGTGGTGCCCAGCAGCAGGAAGGGCAGCAGGTCCACCGGATCCGTCCAGCCGGCGATCACGAACAGTGTTCCGGCGGTGGCGATCACCCACAGGAAGGTGGTGGGCCGGGTCACGATGTCCATGGCCGTCTTGATCCGGACGAACGGGCGCTGCCAATCGGACAGGAAACCGATGTAGCCGTCCAGGTTCTTCCGGAAGCTCGAGGCGAACACCCCGCCGAAGACGCGGATCACGGGCTGCGCGTCCAGGTACGCGCCGGCCTCGCCGCCCATCGTGTCCACCCAGGCCTGGTGCCGCGGGATCTGCACCGACGAGGAGATCACCATGCGGTACATGGTGATCACGTAGCCCAGAACCGGCAGGAGGAGGAACAGTGCGATGCCCCAGTCCACCGTGAACAGGTACACGAGCACCGCGATGGGGGCGACCACGGCTGAGGCTGCGTCCAGCGTCGCGTGGGTCACGAGGTAGTGGAGGGTGAGCGTGTTGTCCTGAACGAGCGTCTTGATCCCGCCGGAGCTGCGCGCGGTGAACCAGCCCAGCGGTAGGCGGGCGAGCTTGCCCAGCAGGCGGCCGCGCAGGTCGCGAGTGAACCGCGCGTCCACGCCGTGCACCCACAGCACGAGCGCGGATTCGAGCAGGGTGCCGACGCCGAGCAGCACGATCGCGACGACGCCGATGGACCACAGCTGCGAGGCCGGCGCGCCGGCCAGCAGGCGCCGCCCCAGCTCCACCAGCAGGAGGTAGGGGGCGAACTGGAGCAGGGTGACGATCGCCTGGAACAGGCCCGCCGCGATGAGCCGCCGCTTCAGCGGAGCGAGCAGTCGCCCCGCCCCTGCCGCGCGCCAGCGTCCCTGCGGCGCAGCCGGTTCGGGTGCCATGGCCCCGGGCCCGGAACCCCCGGAGGCCGCGCCGTCGGGCACGGCGGGCGGGGGAGCGGCACCGTCGACCTCGGACGTCTCCGGCGCCCGTTCCCTGCCCATGGCCTTGCCCTGCGACCAGTAGGCCAGCGCGTGGGTCTGCGAGCGCGGGAAGCCGAACTCCTTGAGGCGGGCGCGGATCGCCTTGAGGGTGGTCTGCTCCGGTCCGGCCCAGGCGTACCAGTCGGACCAGTCCCGCGCCTCGATCGCGTCGGCCAGCGCGTGCGGGCCGGTACGCGGCACCCAGTGCGCCTGCAGCCGGGGGTGGGAGGCGCGGAGCAGCGCGCGATCGCCGGGCTCGTGCTCTTCGAGGTACGCCTCGATCGGGATCTCGGGCGGCATTGCGGCGATGATGGTGTTGATGGCGGGGAGCGACGCCGAATCGCCCAGTAGGAGGTACCCGGCCGGCGGATCCTCGTCGGGGACCTCGAGCGGAACCGAGCTCATGTAGTTGACGGCCAGCACGTCGCCGGGCTCCGCGGCACGCGCCCAGTTCGAGGCCGGGCCGGCGGGATCGTGCAGCACGAAGTCGAGCGCGAAGCGCCCGGCGGCGGTGTCGGTCTCGGACAGCGTGTAGGCCCGCTGGAACTCCTTGCCCTCGCCGTCGGGGAACCAGCACCGGATCCAGGAGGTGGGGCCGTCGGCGACCACGTCGAAGAGCGTCTCCGAGTGGAACCGCACCCGCACGCAGTGCGGGGTCAGCGCCTCCTTCTCGACCACCGTGATGGCGTAGTCCTGCGCGCCGAACGCCCGCATGACCGCGCCGCTGAATCCGCGCGTCATCTCGCCGCCCTCCCGCCCCGCACCCGGCGCGGGCGCGCCGGGGAGATCGGGACCGTCACCGGTAGAGGTTAGCCTAAGCTGCCCATCCGGGCGGAGGCGGATTCTCCGGGGTCGGCGAGCGGCTCAGGCGGCCTGGTCGGCGAACTGGGTGCGGTACAGCTCCGCGTACCGCCCGCCGAGCGCGAGCAGGGACTCGTGCGTACCCCGTTCGACGATGCGGCCCGCCTCCAGCACCAGGATCTGGTCGGCGGCGCGGATCGTCGAGAGGCGGTGCGCGATGACCAGCGAGGTGCGGTCCGCGAGGGCCTCGCCGAGCGCGGCCTGGACGGCCGCCTCGGAGGTGGAGTCCAGGTGGGCCGTCGCCTCGTCGAGGATCACCACCGACGGCTGCGCGAGCAGCAGCCGCGCGATGGTCAGCCGCTGCCGCTCGCCGCCCGAGAGCCGGTAGCCGCGCTCGCCGACCACGGTGTCCAGCCCGTCGGGCAGGTGCGCGACCAGCTCCTGCAGGCGGGCCCGCCGCAGCGCGTCGCCGATCTGCGCGTCGGTCGCGTCGGGGTTCGCCAGCAGCAGGTTGGCGCGGATGGTGTCGTGGAACAGGTGTCCGTCCTGGGTGACCAGTCCGACGGCGGAGTGCAGGCTCCGGGCGGTGATCTCGCGCAGGTCCGTGCCGTTGAGCGTGATCGCTCCGGCGTCCGGGTCGTACAGCCGGGTGGCGAGCTGCGCGATGGTCGACTTGCCCGCGCCGGAGCTCCCGACCAGTGCGACCAACGAGCCCGGCGCCGCGGTGAAGTCGATGCCGTGCAGCACCTGCTCGCCGCCGCGGGTGTCGAGCTGCGCGACCTCCTCCAGCGACGCGAGGGAGACCTTCTCGGCCGACGGGTAGGCGAAGTCGACGCCGGCGAACCGCAGCTCGGTGGGGCCCTTGGCGATCTCCCGCGCATCGGGGGCGTCGCGCACCATCGGCTCCAGGTCGAGCACCTCGAAGACCCGCTCGAACGAGACGAGGGCCGTCATCACCTCGACCCGGGCGTTGGCGAGCGCGGTGAGCGGCACGTACAGCCGGGTGAGCAGCAGCGCGAGCGCGACGACGGCGCCGGCCTGCAGATCGCCGCGGAGCGCGTAGAAGCCGCCGAGCCCGTACACCAGGGCGAGCGCGAGCGAACTGACGAGCGTCAGCATGGTCACGAACGTCATCCGCGCCATCGCCGTGCGCACACCGATGTCGCGCACCGCCCCGGCGCGCCAGGCGAACTCGTGCGATTCGATCTCGGGCCGGCCGTACAGCTTCACCAGGGTGGCGCCGGGAGCGGAGAACCGCTCCGTCATCTGGTCGCTCATCGACGCGTTGTGCCGGGCGGCGCGCCGCGACATCGCCGCGATCCGGCGGCCCATGCTGCGCGACGGGATGATGAAGACGGGCAGGAGCACCAGCGCGAGCAGTGTGATCTGCCAGGAGATGCTGAGCATGACGCCCAGCGTGAGCGCCAGGGTGACCACGTTGGTGACCACGCCGGCCAGCGTGTCGGAGAACGCGCGCTGTGCCCCGAGCACGTCGTTGTTCAGCCGCGAGACCAGCGCGCCGGTGCGGGTGCGGGTGAAGAAGGCCACCGGCATCGTCTGGACGTGGTCGAACACGGCCGTGCGGAGCTGGTAGATGAGGCCCTCGCCGATCCGGGAGGAGAACCAGCGCGAGAGCAGGTCCACTCCCGCGCCGGTGATCGCGATGGCGGCGATCAGCAGCGCCAGCTCGACCACCGTGGCGGTGGGGCCGCCGCCCACGATCCGGTCGACGACGCGGCCGGCGAGCAGCGGCGTCGCCACGGCGAGCAGTGCCGAGACGACGGAGAGCAGGAGGAAAGCGGCGAGCCGCGTGCGGTGCGGCCGGGCGAAGGGGCCCATGCGGCGCATCGTCTCGACGGGCCGGCGCGTGGGTGCGTCGAGCGCCCGTGAACCGCGGTACAGGGTGTCCCAGGCGACGGATTCCATGCTCATGCATACGAGGCTAGGACCTCAACATATGTTCATGTCCAGCACTTTCGCCGACGGCGAATGCGCGACCGGGTGCGTCGCCGCTCTTGACAAACCACTGAGCTTTACTTGAGTCTCAATAGTCACAGTGGTCACGTCCGCCTCGGTCGGTGCGTGACCGACGACTGAAGGAGACCCGAGGATGTCCGTGTGGATCGACGGCGGCCCCCGGCGGTCACGACGTGGACGCGCCGCGCGCGTCGCTCTCCTCGCGGCGGTGCCCGTCATCGCGATCGGCGGCGTGCTCGCCGGCGCCGGCGCGCCGAGCGGACCGTCGGACCCCTCCCTGGTCGACAACTACCCCGGCGCCGCGGGCGGGCCCGGCCGCGGCATGAGCCAGCTCGGCGCGCTCAGCTACGCCAAGCAGGGCTGGGACGCCCAGCGGATCCTGGCCCACTACTACCCGGGCACCACGCTCGGCACGGTCCACACCGGCCTGCCCGTCACCGTCCGGCTCAGCCAGCGCAACCGGCTGGACGTGCTCGCGCCGGCCGGCGCGCTCATCGCGGGCAAGCAGGTCATGCCGGGGCAGGCCGTCAGCATCGAGGGGACCACCGCCACCGTCCGGCAGGGGTGCGGCGGGCAGGTGCTCGGCACCCTCGAGGTCCCGGACGCCACCATCAGCCCCCTGACGGCCGACCAGGGCGTGCCCGTCGATCAGGTGCTGCGGTTCTGCAGCGACGACGCCCGGTACCGCGGGCGCCTGGTCGCCCGACCCGACGGGGTGCTCAACGTGGTGGGCATCGAGGACTACGTGCGCAGTGTGGTCCCCGTCGAGAATTCGCCCGGATGGGCCGATCAGGGCGGCACGGCCGCACTCCAGGCCCAGGCCATCGCGGCGCGCTCCTACGTGCTGGTTCGCGGCGCCGAACGCGGCGAGACCTTCGACGACACGCAGGCGTCCCAGGTGTACGGCGGCGTCGACAAGGAGGACCCCCGCACCGATGCGGTCGTGGTGAGCACCTACGGACTGGTGATGTCGAAGGACGGGCACGTCTACGAGACCGAGTACGGGGCCTCCCGCGCCGACGACCCCGCCACCCCGTAGCCGCCCGGAATTGAACACCGTTACGGACGGCGAAGTCCCAGGTCGCCGCGGACAGTAACAGTGTTCAATCGGACGCAGTAGTGTGAGTCACATGGCGAAGTTGCAACTCGGGTACAAGGCGTCGGCGGAGCAGTTCGCGCCCCGCGAACTGGTGGAGATCGCCGTCGCGGCGGAGGCGGCGGGCATGGACTCGGTCGCGGTGAGCGACCACTTCCAGCCGTGGCGGGTGAACGGCGGCCACGCCCCCTTCTCCCTCGCCTGGATGGCCGCCGTCGGCGAGCGCACCGAGCGCGTCAGGATCGGCACCTCCGTGATGACGCCCACCTTCCGCTACAACCCGGCCGTGATCGCGCAGGCGTTCGCGTCGATGGCGTGCATGTACCCCGACCGGATCTTCCTCGGCGCGGGAACCGGCGAGGCGCTCAACGAGTACGCCACCGGCTTCCAGGGGGAGTGGCCCGAGTTCAAGGAGCGCTTCGCCCGGCTGCGGGAAGCGGTGCGGCTCATGCGCGAACTGTGGACCGGCGAGGTCACGAACTTCGACGGCGAGTACTACCACACCAAGGACGCGGTGCTGTTCGACATCCCGGACGAGCCGGTGCCCGTCTACATCGCCGCCGGCGGGCCCGTGGTCGCCAAGTACGCGGGCCGCGCGGGCGACGGCATGATCTGCACCTCGGGCAAGGGCATGGACCTGTACACCGAGAAGCTGATCCCCGCGGCGAAGGAGGGCGCCGAGCTGGGCGGCCGCGACTTCGACGCGCTGGACAAGATGATCGAGATCAAGATCAGCTACGACCCGGATCCCGAACTGGCGCTGGAGAACACGCGCTTCTGGGCCCCGCTCTCGCTGACCGCCGAGCAGAAGCACAGCGTGAACAGCTCCGCGGAGATGGAGCGCCTCGCCGACGAATTGCCCATCGAACAGGTCGCCAAGCGGTGGATCGTGGCCTCGGACCCCGACGAGGCGGTCGCCGCCGTCGAGCAGTACGTGGACGCGGGCCTGAACCACCTGGTGTTCCACGCACCCGGGCACGATCAGCGGCGCTTCCTGGACAACTTCCAGCGCGATCTGGAGCCGCGCCTGCGGGCGCTGGGCTGAGCCGCGCCTGCGATAGTGAACCTCATGGCCTCCATCGCCGAGCGATCACCGAAGACCACCAGCATCTACATCGCCTCCCCTGAGGGGGACACGGGCAAGTCGACCATCGCGCTGGGCGCGATGAACCTGCTCACCTCCGCGGGCTGGACGATCGGCGTGTTCCGGCCGATCCCCCGCTCCACGGGCGAGCAGCGCGACTACATCCTGGAACTGCTCATCGAGCAGGCCACCGCGGACCTCGACTACGACGAGTGCGTGGGTGTGAGCTACGAGAAGGTGCACGAGGACCCGGATTCCGCGATCGCCGAGATCGTGAGCCGCTTCCACGCCGTCGCCGACAAGTGCGACTTCGTCCTCGTGCTGGGCTCGGACTACACCGACGTCACCACGCCGACCGAGCTGTCTTTCAACGCCCGGATCGCGGCCAACCTCGGCTCGTCGATCCTGCTGGCGGTGAAGGCGCTCGACCGGACACCGGAGCAGGTGGTCGCCGTCGCCGAGCAGTCGATGGCGGAGATCCGGGCCAATCACGCCCACACCGCGTCGATCATCGCGAACCGCTGCGCGCCACAGCAGCTCGAGGCCGTGTGCACGGCGCTCAAGGCCGATACCGGCCTCCCCGTCTGGGTGCTGCCGGAGGAGCCGGTGCTCACCGCGCCCACCATGGGCGAGCTGATGGACGCGATGGACGGGCGCCTGCTCTGGGGCGACCCCGAACTGCTCCCGCGCGAGGCGATGGACGTCCTGGTCGCGGGGATGACGGCCGAGCACAGCCTCGAACGGCTCACCGAGGGCGTGGCCGTGATCGCCCCGGGCGACCGGTCCGAGGTCCTGCTCGCCATGGTGACCGCCCACCGCGCCAACGGTTTCCCCTCGCTGGCGGGGATCATCCTCAACGGCGGGTACGCCCCGCACCCGATGACCGCGGCGCTGGTCGACGGGCTGCGGCCCAACGTGCCGATCATCGCCGTCGAGCACGGCACGTACGAGACCGCCCGGATCGCGGCCAAGACGCGCGGCCGCGTGGGCCCCGGCTCCGAGCGCAAGGTGGACCTCGCGATCGCCCTGACGGAGAAGTACGTCGACCCGGAGGGCCTGCTGGAGGCGCTGCAGGTCTCCAACCCGGGCGTCGTGACGCCGCAGATGTTCGAGTACAGCCTGATCGCGCGGGCCCGCGCCGACCGCAAGCGGATCGTGCTGCCCGAGGGAGGCGACGACCGAATCCTGCGAGCGGCGGGCCGGCTGCTGCAGCGCGAGGTCGCGGACCTGATCATCCTCGGCCAGGAGTCGCGGGTGCGGGCGCGCGCCGCCGAGCTCGGCGTGGACCTCGGCAGCACCGAGGTGATCGATCCGAAGAACGCGAAGGAACTCGTCGACCGGTTCGCCACCACCTACTACGAGCTGCGCAAGCACAAGGGCATGACGCTCGAGCGGGCCGCCGAGGCCGTGGTCGACGTGAGTTACTTCGGCACCATGATGGTGCACCTGGGCATGGCGGACGGGATGGTCTCCGGCGCGGCCCACACCACCGCGCACACCATACGGCCCTCGTTCGAGATCATCAAGACCAAGCCCGGCGTCTCGACGGTGTCGTCGATCTTCCTGATGTGCCTGGCCGACAAGGTGCTCGCCTACGGCGACTGCGCGGTGGTGCCCGACCCCACGGATACGCAGCTCGCCGACATCGCGATCTCCTCGGCGGAGACCGCGTCCCAGTTCGGGATCGACCCGCGGGTCGCGATGCTCTCCTACTCCACCGGCGAGTCCGGTACCGGCGCCGACGTGGACAAGGTACGCGCCGCCACGGCGTTCGTCCGTGAGCGCGCGCCGGAACTGTTGGTGGAGGGCCCGATCCAGTACGACGCGGCCGTCGATCCGGGGGTCGCCGCCTCGAAGATGCCGGATTCGGCCGTCGCCGGGAAGGCGACGGTGCTCGTGTTCCCCGACCTGAACACCGGGAACAACACCTACAAGGCCGTGCAGCGCTCCGCCGGTGCCATCGCGATCGGGCCGGTGCTGCAGGGGCTCAACGCCCCGATCAACGACCTCTCCCGCGGGGCGCTGGTCGAGGACATAGTCAACACGGTGGCGATCACCGCGATCCAGGCCCAGGCCTTCGCGCAGGAGCGAGGCGGCGCGGCGGGCGACGCAGAGGGGAGTGCCCGATGAGTGCCGTCGCGGGGTCCGTCCTGGTTCTCAACTCCGGATCGTCGTCGCTGAAGTACCAACTGCTGCACCCGGAGACCGGCGAGGTGGTGCACGGCGGCATCGTCGAGCGTATCGGCGAGACCGACGTGCCGGACCACAAGGCCGCGCTGCGGCGCGTGTTCGATGAGTTCGCGGCGCGGGGCCTCGACCTCACCGCGGGGGCGGGCACGCCCGAGGGCGTGGTCGCGGTGGGGCACCGCGTGGTGCACGGGGGCCGCTCGTTCCATTCCCCCACGCTGATCGACGATCGCGTGCTCGCCGAGATCCGTCGGCTCAGTTCGCTGGCACCGCTGCACAATCCGGCCAACGCCCAGGGCATCGAGGTGGCACGCGAGCTGCTGCCGGGCGTCAAGCAGGTGGCGGTGTTCGATACGGCCTTCTTCTTCGACCTGCCGCCGGCCGCATCCACCTATGCGATCGATCGCGAGCTGGCGTTGCGACATGCGCTGCGGCGGTACGGGTTCCACGGAACCTCCCACCAGTACGTCTCGCAGCAGGCCGCGAAGTTCCTGGGTCGGCCGTACTCGGAGGTGAACCAGATCGTCCTGCACCTCGGTAACGGCGCCAGCGCCTCCGCTGTCCGCGGGGGCCGCGCCGTGGACACTTCGATGGGGCTGACACCGCTCGAGGGCCTGGTCATGGGCACCCGCAGCGGCGACATCGACCCGGGGCTCGTCCTGCACCTGGGGCGCGGCCTGGGCATGACGATCGACGAGATCGACGACCTGCTCAACCGCCGCTCGGGACTCAAGGGTATGGCGGGGGAGAACGACTTCCGCGCATTGAGCACCCTCATCTCGGCGGGTGACGAGGAGGCGAAGCTGGCCTACGACGTGTACATCCACCGGTTGCGTCGCTACATCGGCGCGTACCTCGTGGACCTGGGAGGTGCCGACGCCATCACCTTCACCGCCGGGGTCGGCGAGAACTCCGCTCAAGTGCGTGCCGATGCGCTGGCCGGGCTGGAACGGTTCGGCATCGTCGTCGATCCCGAGCGCAACGCCGGGCGGATCACCGAGCCCACCCTGATCTCGCCCCGGGACGACCCCGCGGCCACCGTCGCCGTACTCGTCGTGCCGACGAACGAGGAGCTCGCGATCGCCCGCGAAGCAGCCGCGCTGTAATGCCTCTCGGGCACGCGGCGGGGGGATCCGGGGGCGACGGGCCCGACTACGGCTCGCCGCTCCTGGGAACCCGCACCGAGGGTGCCCGGCAGCGCCGGTCCCGCGCCGTCGCGCTGATCGCGGTGACCACTTCCGCCTCGACGCTGCTGGGCGGCGGGTTCGCGGCGATGCTCGTGGTGGTCGGGATCCCCGAACCGTCCGTGCTGCGGCCCGAACTGAACACCGTCAACAGCGTCGCCGTGCCGACGTACATCGCGGCCGGCCTCGTGATCGGCCACTTCTACACCTTCTGGCTGGTGCGCCGCTCGCTGCGCTGGGCGGGGGGCGAGGACCCGCCGACCCCACGGGAGGCGGCCGACGCGCTGGCCCTGCCGCGCCGCCTCCACTGGTTCGAGCTGGCCGCCTGGCTGTGTGCCGCGGTCATGTTCGGCTGGCTCTACGGCAGGGTCGATGCCGACCTCGTGCCGAAGGTCTCCCTCGTGGTGCTCGGCGCCGGCCTGATGACCTCCGGGGTCGTCCGCGTGCTCACCGAGTTCAGCCTGCGCCCCGTCACCGCGATCGCTCTGCGGGTGAACCGCCCGGAGCCCCGGCACCAGAGCCTGCAGGGGCGGTCGCTGTGGTTGTGGCTGTTGGGGTCGGGGCTGCCGCTGCTCGGTGTGATCACCGTGGGGCTGTTCGCCCTGTTCGAGCCCGCGGCGACGGTCCGCGGGATCGCCGTGAGCATGTGCGTTCTCGCCGCCGGCGGGATCTTCTCCGGTATGACGTTCAACCTGCTCTCCTCGTCCCGCGTCTCGGCGCCGGTGCAGAGCGTGACCACGGGCATGCGTCGAGTGTCGGAGGGCCGGTACGACACCGAGGTCGTGGTGTACGACGGGACCTCGCTGGGCGATCTGCAGTCGGGGTTCAACGCGATGGCGGCCGGGCTGCGGGAGCGGGAGCGGGTGCGCGATCTGTACGCCCGGCAGGTGGGCGAGCAGGTGGCCCGCGCCACCATCGAACGCGATCCCGAGCTGGGCGGGGTGGAGCAGACCGTCGCCGTGATCTTCATCGACCTCGTCGGCTCGACGGAGCTCGCCGCCGAACGCCCGGCCGCCGACGTGGTGCACATCCTCAACCGCTTCTGCAGCGTGGTCGTGGCGGAGGTGAACAGCCGCGGCGGGCTGGTGAACAAGTTCGAGGGCGACGCCGTGCTCGCCGTGTTCGGCGCCCCGGCTCCGCTGTCCGATCCCGCGGGGGCCGCCCTCGCGGCGGCGCGCGCCATGATGCGCCGCCTGATCCGGGAGGTGCCGGAGGTCCGGGCCGGCTGCGGCGTGACCTACGGCGTGGTGGTGGCCGGGTACGTGGGCGCGGCGGATCGGTTCGAGTACACCGTGATCGGCGACCCGGTCAACGAGGCCGCCCGGCTCTCGACCTACGCCAAGGCGGACCCGACGGTGCCGTGGGCCTCGGCCCCGGCGGTCCGCACCGCGGACCGGGCGGAGTGCGCGCACTGGCGGCCGGGCCCCGTCGAGGTGCTGCGCGGGCGGACCCAGCCGACGCGGATGTACCTCGCGAAGCTCTGACTCGGGCGGCGTCAGGCGAAGGTGGGCAGCCGCGAGGTCAGCTGGCCGAGAACCCATTCGATGGTCACGGGATTGGGCATCGACATGGCGTTGCCGATCATCTTGTCGACGGTCGCGATCCGGTGATCGCGACTGACGGCCAGCGACCGGAACGCGGTGTCCTCGCCGGCCTTCGTGCCGTAGTCCAGGTACACCAGGGCGTCGAGGTCCAGCACGCTCACGCGCTCGGCGGGGATATCCGCGTAGAACTTCCCGGCCGGCACGAGGGACGAAACGGCTTCGGGCAGAGTGAATCCGAGCATCGTGAGCACCTGGCCGCGGCCGTCGCCGGTGGAGTAGGCGTAGAAGCCGCCGTCGGACTTGGGGAGGACGGTGGCCGCGGTCCTGCCCCGGTACTGCGGGTGCTGTTCCTGCGTGCGGCGGATCGTCTCCCGGGTCTTGGTGATCAGCCCGTCGCCCTGGGCGGTACGGCCGACGCCGGCAGCGATGGCGCGGACCTGCGCCTCCCACGGCACCGTCCACGCCGCGTACTGGGCGGGGCGACGGATCACCGGAGCGACCGCCTCCAGTCGCGCGAAGGTCGCATCGTCGAAGCCGGAGTTCACGGCGATGATCACGTCCGGCTTCGCGGCAGCGAGGGTCTCGATGGCCTTGGTGTCGAGTCCGTTGCCGGTGCCCAGCAGCAGCTGCGGGTTCCTGCCCTGCAGGAGCGGCTCGGCCCACACCCCGACCGGCTCGGTGGCGTCCTGCGCCCACGGCGCCACCAGTACGGGGACCACGCCGAGGGCGAGCAGGGTGTCGACGTCGCCGAGCCCGAGCGCCGCCACGCGCTGCGGCGTCTGAGGGGCCTCACTCGCCGGGCCCGCTCCGGATCCGGAACCGCACGCGGCGAGGGTGAGCGCGAGCAGTGCGGCGAGGGCCGCGGAAATCAGACGCATGCCGCCCCTTCCCTAGAATGAAGGGCAGCCTATCATTATGGCCGTGACCCTTTCTGCGACCGAGGAGGCGCCCTCCGCCGGGCCTCCGCCAGAGCGACCCGCGGCGACCTCCGGCGCCGCCCGCCGCAAACGCCGTCTGCTGGGCCTTTCGCTGCTCATCGTCCTGCTGATGGTGTCGGTGGTCGCCTCCCTGGCGATCGGTTCCCGCAGCCTCGCACCGTCTCTGGTGTGGGACGGGCTGTGGCACAGCTACACCACGGGCGCGAACCCGCCCGACCCCGACCTGAACCAGGCCGCGATCATCGTGCAGACGCTGCGCGTGCCGCGCACCCTGCTCGCGCTCATCGCCGGTGCCGCCCTGGCGGTCGCGGGCGCACTGATCCAGGGCCACACCCGCAACCCCGTCGCCGACCCCGGCTTCCTGGGCCTCACCCAGGGTGCGGCGTTCGCGGTGGTGTGCGCGACGTTCGTCGGCGGGCTCACCGATCCGATCCAGTACGTGTGGTTCGCGTTCGCGGGAACCGCGGTCACCGCGATCCTCGTGTTCGGGATCGCGAGCGTGGGGCGCGGCGTCGCATCGCCGCTGACGCTGGTGCTCGCCGGCATGGGTGTCGCGATGTTCCTCAGTTCGATGACCTCGGCGATCGCCCTCAGCGACAACGCCTCCCTCGACACCCTGCGGTTCTGGAACGCGGGCGCCGTCGTCGGCCGCAACTTCGATTTCGTCGGCTGGCTCACGGTGGTGGTCCCCATCGGGATCGGCCTCGTCCTGGCTCTGGCGAACGGCCCCGCGGTGAACCTGCTGAACATGGGCGACGATGTGGCCAAGGGACTGGGCCTGAACATCAACCTGGCCCGCACCGTCGGCATCATCGCGGTCACCCTGCTCGTCGGCGCCGCCACCGCGGCGTGCGGCAGCATCTCCTTCCTCGGCCTGATGGTGCCGCACATCGTGCGGTACTTCACCGGCCCCGACTACCGCTGGCTGCTGCCCTACTCGGCGCTGATGGGGGCCTGGCTGCTGCTGGCCGCCGACATCGTGGGCCGCGTGGTCGCCCGGCCAGGGGAGCTCGAGGTGGGCATCGTGGTCGCGCTGTTCGGCGCACCGTTCTTCGTGGCTCTCGTCTGGTGGCGGAAGGCGGTCAAGGTATGAGCATCACCCTCGACAAGGCGGGCGAGCGCAGACCCCCGATCAGGCCGGGCCTGCGGTTCGGCAACGTCGTCTCGTTCGTGTGGCGGCCCTGGCCCGTGACCGTGACCGTGATCCTCGCGGCGGTGGCGTTCGTCGCGTTCTGCGCGAGCATCCGCCTCGGCGCCTTCCCGATGTCCTTCGGCGACGTGCTGCGGGCGCTCATCGGCACCGGCGATTCGACGACGCACTTCATCGTCATGGACCTGCGCATGCCCCGCGCGCTGGTCGGGCTGCTCGTGGGGGCCGCGCTGGGCATGTCCGGCGCCATCGTGCAGTCCATCGCACGAAACCCCCTGGCCAGCCCGGACATCCTCGGCGTCACCGCCGGCGCCGGCGTGGCAGCGGTCTTCCTGGTGACCTCCACCGGCACCCTGGCCGCGACACTCAACAACGATTTCGGGCTGCCCGTGGTCGCCGTGGTCGGCGGTCTCGCGACGGGCGCCCTGGTCTACCTGCTGGCCATCCGCGGCGGAGTCGACGGTATGCGGTTGATCCTCGTGGGTATCGCCATCACCTTCCTCATGCGCGCCCTTGTCGACTGGATGCTGGTGCGCGCCGACATCCGGGACGTGGCGCGGGCGCAGACCTGGCTGGTGGGCTCGCTCGAGAGCCGCGACTGGGGCGACGTGTGGACCGCGCTGGGGCTGGGCGCTCCGGCGGCGCTCCTCGCGCTCGCCGCGGCCTTCCCGCTGCGTGCGGTGCAACTCGGCGACGACGTGGCGCTCGGCCTCGGCGTGCGGCTCGGCCGCAACCGGGCGATCCTGCTCATCGCGTCGGTGCTGCTCGCCGCGGCGGGCGTCGCCGCGGCGGGCCCCATCGGATTTATCGCCTTCGTCTCCCCGCAGCTCGCGATGCGCCTGACCAGGCTCCCCACGCCGCCGCTGATCCCGTCGGCGATCATGGGCGCGGCGCTGCTCTCCTGCGCGGATCTCGCGGCCCGCACGCTGTTCTCCGTTGCGCTGCCGGTGGGCATCGTCACCGCCGCCGTGGGCGGCCCGTTCCTCGTCTATCTCCTCATCCGCCAGAACCTCAAGGGGGCCAAGTGACCACCACCGACTCCATGCGGAAGGGGCCGTCGGACGGCGCGGCGACCGCACCGTCGCGCCTGGGCGCCCGCAACGTCACCTCCGGATACGGGCACGTCACCGTCCTCGACGACCTGCACCTGGACATCCCCACGGGGGTGGTCACCACCATCATCGGCCCCAACGGGTGCGGCAAGTCGACGCTGCTGCGCACCCTGGCCCGCCTGATCAAGCCGTCCTCCGGCCATGTGGTGCTCGACGGTGCGGACATCGCCAGGCTCAAGTCCAAGCAGATCGCCACCACCATGGGCCTGCTGCCGCAGAGCCCGCTCGCCCCTGAGGGTTTGACGGTGGGCGACCTGGTGGCCCGCGGCCGGCACCCGCACCAGTCGTGGCTGCGGCAGTGGAGCTCCGACGACGCCGAGGTGGTCGACGCCGCGCTCGAGCAGACCGGCGTGCGGGACCTGGCGGACCGCCCCGTCGACTCGCTCTCCGGCGGACAGCGGCAGCGGGTGTGGATCTCGATGACGCTCGCGCAGGGCACCGACCTGCTCCTGCTCGACGAGCCCACCACCTACCTCGACCTCTCGCACGCCCTCGACGTGCTCGACCTGGTGGACGAGCTCAGCGGGCAGGGGCGCACCGTCGTCATGGTGCTGCACGACCTGAACCTCGCGATCCGGTACAGCGACCACATCATCGCCATGCGCGACGGTGCCGTGGTCGCGCAGGGCACGCCCGCCGAGGTGATCAGCGAGCAGATGCTCCGCGAGACGTTCGGGCTGCATTCCAAGGTGATCGACGACCCCGTCGCCCCCGGCCGGCCGTGCATCATCCCGATCGGTTCCCGCCGCACGGAGTCCGCCGCCCCGTAGCGCTCGCCCCGCCGCGTCCCTAGCGGGGCGTGCTGCGCCTCCGCGTGGCGTGCATTCCCCCTGTCCATGGACATGGGGAGGTGGCCGCCCCTATAGGGAGCGCGGCAGGGTGGGGCGCGAGGTGAGCGGTCGCCGGGTCAGAACAGGGTGCGGGGGCGGATCGCGTTCGCCAGGTCGACGAGGGCGTGCCGCTGGCGTTTGCGTTCGGCGAGCGCTGCGATCTCGCGCAGCGACTTCTCCGTCGCGGTGCGCAGGCCACGTTCGGTGAGCGCGTGATCGAGCAGGGTGTGGGAGCCGTCGAGGCGGCCGTGCTGATTGCGGTGCTGCACCCAGCCCAGCGCCACGCCGAGCACCAGCGCGCGCAGCTGCAGCCGCCGGAACTCCGACTTCGGCAGGGTGCGCACGCGGCGCGCGGCCTCCTGCAGCTGCGCCTCGGTGACGTCCGCGAGGTCCCGGCCGTGCACCAGCGCCACCACGGATGAGCACAATGCGTTGTGGTAGTGCCGGCTGGTCGACGGCACCTGGTCGAGGATCTCGACGGTGCCCACCACGTCGCCCGCCGCGCGCCGCATCCGGGCGGCGCCGAACGCCGCGGAGATGATGCCGCGGTCGGTGCGCCACACGTTCTCGTAGCGCTGGCGGGCCCGGTCGCGCCAGCCATCCGGGTCGGGTTCGCCGGAGACGTAACAGAACTCGGCCGCCACGGCGGCGGCCAGCTTGGGCGCGGCCTCGCCCGGCGCCTGATCGGTCACCGCCTCGAAGTAGTCGTAGGCCGCCGCGTAGTCGCCCTGCATCAGCGCCGTCTCGGCCCGGTACCAGGTGACCTGCCAGCGGTGCGGCTCGCGCGAGGCCAGCGAATCCAGCAGCGTCGTCGCCGCATCCACCTCGCCGAGCTCCAGGTGCGCGCGGGCTTCGGCGAGGTCGATCTCCACGGTGCCCGCCATCGCCTCGCGCAGCTCGGCGAGCGAGTCGAGGATCTGGGTGGGGTCGCTGCGCATGGTGAGCGCGAGCACACCGGCGGCGGGATCGGAGGCGTTCGCGATGGGAATGGGCAGCGCGGCAAGGACTTCCGGTGCCCGCAGCCGATCGTCGTGGACCTCGGGATCGGGGTCGACGGCGCGCAGCATCAGCTCCACGCCGAACGTGGAGCGCTGCGGGGTGAACACCACGGACAGACCGGGGCGCGGCTCACCGGACTTGGTGGACAGGCACTCCCGGAGCACGCCGAGCAGTTGGTCGGTGAGTTCCGCCGCGGAGGTGAACCGCTCGTCCGGGTCGTCCGCCGTCGCCTTCACCAGGAGCCGGTACAGCGAGTTGTGGGTGGCCAGCGTCTCGTCCTCCGAGGGGGAGGGCAGGCCGTCCACGTAGCGCCCGTTCTCCATCGGCACGTCGGCGACGAGGACCGCGAGGGTCCGGCCCACGGTGTACACGTCCGAGGCGATCGACGGTCCGGTGCGTGCGATCTCCGGCGCCTGGAACCCCGGCGTGCCGTAGATGTAGCCGTACCCGCCGAGCGGGGCCACGGCGCCGAGGTCGATGAGCTTGACGTCCTCCTCGCTCACCATGATGTTGTCGGGCTTGAGATCGTTGTACGCCAGTCCCAGACTGTGCAGGTAGCCGAGGGCGGGCAGCACCTCGAGGATGTAGGCGATCGCCTGCTCGACCTCCACCTTCGAGCTGCCGGAGCCGTCACCGCCGGAGCCGTCACCGCCGGAACCGTCACCCCCGGCATCGTCGGCAGCCTCGGCGAGGATCTCCTTGACCGTCTTCCCCGGCACGTACTCCATCACGATGTAGCCGATCTGGGTGCCGTCCGGATCGGGGTGCTCGACGAAGTTGTAGATCTTCACGATCGACGGGTGCGTCATCTCGGCGAGGAACCGCCGCTCGGACACGGCGACGGCCTGCGCCTGTGCGTCACCGGAATTGAGCAGCCCCTTGAGCACCACGGGCCGGTCCACCACGTTGAGATCGGTGGCCAGGTAGATCCAGCCCATGCCGCCGTGCGCGATCGCGCCCTGGATCTCGTACTGGTCGGCGACGATGTCGCCCGGCTTGAGGGCGGGTTCGAAGGAGAACCGTGCGCCGCAGTGCGGGCACGTGCCGATCAGCTGGCCGGGCTCACCGTCGTGCCCCCGGCCGACGGGCTTGCGGCAGTTCCAGCAGTACCGCTTGCCCTCCGCGATGATCGGGTCGGTGCGGATCGCCTCGGACGGGTCGACCTCCGTGATCCGCGGGATCTCCACCAGCCCGCCGCCCACGCGCCGGCGCGCGGCCACTCGGGTGGTGCTCGCGGCCCGCACCGGGCCGTTCCCGAACCGGGGCGTGGCCTCGGTCGCCACCGTGGAGACCGGCGGCGGCACCATCGTCATCCGGGTGCCCACCGGCGGCGGCTCGGTGTCGAACAGGTTCTCCATCGGCGCCCCGACGGTGCCCTGCTCGTCGTCATCGTCGAAGACGACGACCTGGGCCTGCGTGTGCTCGGACTCGTCGATGTCGTCGGACATCGTGCATCACCCCTCGTACTTCGCGGCCGGCGCTGACCAGACCTGGCCGAGCGACGGGGCGAACCACTGGTTGTACAGCCGCATCCACGTCCCGTCGAAGGCCATGCGCAGAAGCACCGCATTGATGAAACGCACCAGGTCGGTCCGTTTCTTCCCGACCCCGACCGCGTAGTACTCGAACCCCAGCGACGGGCCGGTGATCGTCAGGTTCGGATCCTGGTCCTCGAGCCCCGCGAGGATGGCGTCGTCGGTGGAGACGGCGTCGACCTGCGACTGCTGCAGCATCACCAGGCAGTCCGACCAGGAATCCGCCGCGAGCACCGTGGCGCTGGGAACCAGGCGGCGGATCCGGTCCAGCGAGGTGGTGCCGCGCACCTCGCACACCCTGCGCCCCGACAGGTCGCCGACGGTGTTGATGGGGGCGCCGCGCGGCGCCAGGATCCTCTGCTGGGCGATGAAGTAGGTGGCGGAGAAGGCCACCGACTTCGCGCGCTCGCAGGTGGACGACATCGTCTTGACCACGACGTCGACGGTGCCGTCCTCGAGCGCCTTCTGCCGCTCGGCGGTCGGGAGGATCCGGAAGTGGATGCGGTCGGGATCGCCGAAGACGGCGGCGGCGATCTGGTGCGCGATGTCGACGTCGAAGCCCTTGATCTCCCCCGTGATCGGGTCGCGGAAGGAGAGCAGGTTCGAGCCGATGTCGATACCCACGATGAGCCGGCCGCGGTCGTGGATCTCCGCCATCGTGGTGCCCGGCACCATCTGGCCCGGCGCCGGCAGGGGCGACGGTGACGGCGTGGCCGTGCACATCGACACCTCCCCGGGGATCGGGGCGTCGGGCGGCACCACGGCGGCCGAGCCGGGGATGGGCTGCGCCACGGCGGTCACCGCATCGCCGGGGGCGTCGGGCGCGGAGACCACGCACCCCGTCGAGGTGAGTGCGACGGCGAGTGCGACGGCCACGGGGCCCAAGGTCCTACGCATCATCGGTACTCCCTGACTCGCGGGTAGAAGCCCACCGCCACACCGGCGGCGGCGACCACGCACAGCAGGAAGGCGCCGGGGCCGGAGAAGGCGATGGCGAACCGGGCGGTGTTCACGTTGTCCCGGTACAGCGTGCGGGCCCGGTCGATGGCGGCGGTCAGGTGATCGTCGAGCGAACGGTAGGCGACGGCGGCGGAGCCGGGGTCGGTGCCGATCGCGAGCCGCGTCGCGCCCAGGTAGTCGCCGGTGGCCTCGCGCGCCGCGATCTGCTGGTGCGCGGTCACCCAGCGCTGCGCATCGCCGCGCGCCGCGGCGACGGCGGCCGCGATCTGTGGGTCGGAATCGCCGACGGCGGCGAGGTCGCGCTCGGCGCTCTGCAGGGTGTCCGCGAAGGCGGACGCCGGCACGCCGCGCCCCGCCCCGCGCTGCACCAGCGCCATGGTCTCCATCGATCGGGCCTTCTGGGTCAGGGTGCGGGCCTGGGAGAGCGCGTCCACCGCGGCGGTCCCGCGCTGCTCGGCGCGGATCGAGTAGGTGGAGGAGGTGAGCCCCGCGACCATCACCCACATCATCGCGATGGTGAGGGTGGCGGCGGCCACCACCAGCCCGCGGTTCACCCGGCGCTGCGTGCGCCGCGCGAGGTACTGGTGGGTCAGGACGAGCGAGGCGAGGGCGACGACGAGCACCCCGTAGACGCCCCACGGGGGTGAGGCGAACTGGCCGTGGGTGCGCCGCAGGTTCTCGGTCTCCTCGCGGTAGAAGCTCTCCGCCGCCGGGAGCAGGGTGTCCTGCATGAGCGTCGAGGCCGTCGCGAGATAGGCGGCGGCGACGGAGTTGTCGAGCCGGTTGTTGGTGCGCGCCGTCTCGACCAGCCCGGTGTACACGGGCAGGTTCATGGCGATCGTGTCGAGGTTGTCGTGGGCGCGCCCGTCGTCGGCGGGCAGGCTGGTGGCGGACGTGATGAGCGCCTTGCCCGCCGTGGCCAGGGCGATGCTGTAGCTGTTCTGGATCTCGTCCGACGGGAGTCCCCCGGCGACGAACGCGGCGTTGGCGGACTCGTTCGCCGCGGAGAGGGAGCTGTAGAGCACCTGCGAGGCGTGTGCGCGCGGCTCGTAGTCGGAGAGGTTCTGCTCCAGCACCTCGGTGCGCGAGAGCTGCGCCGCGGAGGTGAACCACCCGGAGAACACGCACATGGTGATGAGTACCAGCGCCATCGAGACCAGCTTGCCGGGACTGGACGTGAAGAACTCCCGCAGCTCCGCGAAGACCGACGATTCGGGGAAGGAGCGGAGGCGCAGTGACGACAGCTGTCGATACTTCGACGCCTGGGCTGTCACCGTGTGCTCCTTCCCTTGCATCGCACCCATCGGCCGGGGTCGGGCCACTGCGGACAACGTGCCTTCGACCCTATCGCCGACCCCCGGTCGTCGTCGCGCACGACGCGCTTCGTCGTCGCCCCGATGGCCCGGTGTTCGGCTACGGTGGGTGGCGTGTTGGGTGACGGGAACGGCTGGGTCCGCGACCCGGACGGGTCCCGGTTCTGGGGCCGGTTCGGCGCCGCGGGTCTGTTGGCTCTGTCGCAGGACGAGAGCCGGGTGTTACTGCAGCACCGCGCGTGGTGGAGTCATCAGGGCGGCACGTGGGCGCTGCCGGGCGGCGCCCGCGATTCGCACGAGTCCGCCGCCGACGCCGCGCTCCGCGAGGCCTTCGAGGAGACGGGCCTGCCGCCCACCGCGCTCGAGGTGCTGTCCGAGGTGGTCACCGCCCGCTCGGCGGTCGGCTGGACCTATACGACGGTGCTGGCCCGTCTCGTCGAGCCGCGCGAACTGGTGCCCAACGAGGAGTCGACCGCCCTGGAATGGGTGAGCCTCGGCGCCGTCTCCGACCGCAAGCTGCATCCCGCCTTCGCGGCCGCCTGGCCGGACCTGCAGGCGCATGTGCGCGCCGTCGCCGAAGGCTAGCCCCGCCGGCTTCCTCCTCCTGCGCTCCCTATAGGGGCGGCCACCTCCCCCTGTCCATGGACATGGGGAATGCACGACGCGCGGTGGTGGAGCACCGCCCGCTAGGGCGAGCCGCGGGATCAGGCGGGGGCGAGGGCGGCCTTGAGGGCGCGGGCGGCGGCCTCGGGCTGGGGGGCCTCGGTGATGGCGCGGACCACCACGATCGCGGAGGCGCCGGCGGCGGTCACCTCGGGAACGCGCGGCAGGTCGATGCCGCCGATCGCGAACCACGTCCGGGCGGGGGCGGCTGCGGCGGTCTCGGCGACCAGCGCAAGGCCGGGCGCGGGCCGGCCGGGCTTGGTGGGGGTCGGCCAGCACGGACCGGTGCAGAAGTAGTCGACCCCCTCCTCCGCGGCGGCCGCGCGGGCCTGCGCACCGTCGTGCGTGGAACGCCCGATGACGACGTCCGGCCCCACGATCGCGCGGGCCACCGGCACCGGCAGGTCGTCCTGCCCGAGGTGCAGTACGTCGGCGCGGGCCGCGACGGCGATATCGGCGCGGTCGTTCACGGCGACGAGCGCACCGTGCGCGTGCGCGATGTCCCGCAGCTGCGCCACGATCTCGATCTCCTGCGCCGCCTCCAGCGCCCCGAACTCGCGTTCCCCGGCCGAGCCCTTGTCGCGCAACTGCACGATATCGACGCCGCCGCGCAGCGCCGCTGCCACGAAGGCCGCGAGATCGCCGCGCTCGCGGCGGGCGTCGGTGCACAGGTACAGGGAGGCGGAGCCGAGGCGCTCGCGGGGGGAGATCATGGCCCCAGCGTAGGCCCGGCGGAGTAGGCTGGCCCACGTACACACACGGGAGCTCCGGGTCCGCGCAGCGGGAACGAGGGGCTGAGAGTGGGGCGCGAGCCGTCCCTGACCGTCAGACCTGATCCGGGTAATGCCGGCGAAGGAAGGATCTCTTCAGGCATGAATCGGACTGTCTCGATCGTGGGCGGCGGCACCATCGGCCTGACCGTCGCATGGACCCTGGCGCGGCGCGGGGCCGACGTCACCGTGCTCGATCCGCAGCCCGGGTCGGGCGCCTCCTGGGTGGCGGGCGGCATGATCGCCCCCTACTCGGAGGCGTGGCCCGGCGAGGAGGAGCTGTACCGCCTCAGTGTCGAATCCCTGGGCCTCTGGGAGGGTTTCGCGCAGGAGCTGCAGCCCTTCGCCGACGGTCCGCTGATCACCGCCCGGGGCGCCGTCCACCTCGCGGTGGACGAGGGCGACGCCGCGGAACTCGACACCGTGGCCGCCGCGGTGGGCGACGCCGCGTGCTTCGGGCCGATGCGTCCCTCGGCCGTCCCGCGCGCGGTACCCGGTGCCGCGCCGCGCATCCGGGCCGCCGCCTGGGCGCCGACGGAGATCGCCGTCGACAACCGCCTGCTGCACGACGCGCTGCGGGCCGCGTGCGTCGCGGAGGGCGTCGCCTTCCGTCCCGAGGAGGTCGACGGTGCCGACGCGCTCGACGACGTTTCCGGCGACGCCGTGATCCTCTGCGCGGGAGTGGGTTCCGCGAGTCTCGAGCCGGAGTTGGGTGTGCGCCCGGTCAAGGGTGAAGTGGTGCGGCTGCGGCGCGGCCCGGGAAGCCTCCCCCCGCCGACGGTGACGGTGCGCGCGCGGGTCCGCGGCCGCCAGGTGTACGTGGTGCCGCGCGCCGACGGGGTGGTCGTGGGCGCGACGCAGTACGAGAACGACCGCGACCTGGGGGTGCGCATCGGGCCCGTGGTGGAGCTGCTCGACGACGCCTTCACCGTGCTGCCTTTCCTGCGCGAGTACGAGGTGATCGAGGCGCGCGCGGGACTGCGGCCCACGACGGCGGACAACCTGCCCGTGATCGCCCCGCTGCGCGGGCGGCTGTTCGCGGCCACCGGGCACGGGCGGGGCGGAGTGCTGCTCGCGCCCGTGACGGGCGCGCGAGCGACGGATATGGTTCTTGGACAGGAGGTACACGCATGGAGCTGACGGTGAACGGCGACGACCGGCAAGTGCTCGACGGGACGAGTGCCCAGTCGCTGCTGGACCAGCTGGGGCTGCCGGACAAGGGCGTCGCGATCGCGGTCAACGGTGCGGTGCACCCGCGCTCCCGCTGGGACGAGGCGCTGCCCGCCTATGCCGACGTCGAGGTGCTCACGGCGGTGCAGGGTGGCTGACGGGACCGACCCGCTGGTGATCGCCGGGCGCGCGTTCGGCTCCCGCCTGATCACCGGCACCGGCGGCAGCGCCAACCTGCAGCACCTGAGGGACGCCCTCACCGCCTCCGGCACCGAACTCACCACGGTGTCGTTGCGCCGCACCAGCATCGCCGAGGGCGGCGGGGTGCTGGACACGATCCGCGAGCTGGGGATCACGCCCCTGCCGAACACCGCCGGCTGCCTCGGCGCGGCGGAGGCGGTGCTCACCGCGCAGCTGGCCCGCGAGGCGCTGCACACCGACTGGGTGAAGCTGGAGGTGATCGGCGACGAACGGACCCTGCTGCCCGATGCCGTGGCCCTCGTGGAGGCGGCCGAGGAACTGGTGGCCGACGGCTTCACGGTGCTGCCGTACACGAACGACGACCCGATCCTCGCCCGCCGGCTCGCCGACATCGGCTGCGCCGCGGTGATGCCGGCCGGGTCGCCCATCGGCACCGGGCTGGGAATCCTGAACCCGCACAACATCGAGATGATCGTCGCGCAGAGCGAGGTCCCGGTGATCCTGGACGCCGGTATCGGCACGGCGAGCGATGCCGCCCGGGCGATGGAACTCGGTTGCGACGCCGTCCTTCTCGCCTCCGCCGTGACCCGCGCCGCGGACCCACGGGTGATGGCGGAGGCGATGCGGCTCGCAGTCGAAGCCGGTCGGCTCGCCCACAGCGCGGGGCGGATCCCGCAGCGCCGCTGGGCCGTTCCCTCCTCGCCGATGGGCGGCAGGATGGCAGGAGCGGGGGCGCCCCGTGGCCGGGACTGAGCCCGGCCCGGTACCGGGCGGCGAGTCGACGGCACCGTCGGGGCGGGTCCGCCGCAGCGCCCGGATCGGCGGCGTCGCCGTGCGGCACGCGGCCCGCACGGCGGGCACCCTGGCCGCTTCGCCGTTCCGCGACGAGCAGGCCGACCGGGACGCCCGCGACGCCGCGATCCTGGCCCTCGCCGACGATCTGGTGACGGTGCTCGGCGGGATGCGGGGCGCCGCGATGAAGCTGGGGCAGCTGCTGGCCGTCATCGACATCGGGATCACGGGCGGCTCGGCCCGGGAGGCCTTCGCGCAGCGGTTGGCCCCGCTGTTCCGGTCGGCGCCCCGGTGGACGGACGCCGCGATGATGGCGCTGCTCGAGCGGGAACTGGGGGAGCGGCGGGAGCGGATCGTGCGGCTGGACGGGCCGATCGCCGCCGCGTCCATAGGCCAGGTGTACCGGGGCGTACTCGACGACGGCCGGGTGGTCGCGGTGAAGGTCCAGTATCCGCGGGTCGACGCCATGGTGCGGGCGGACCTGAAGAACATGCGGCTGCTGATGAAGGTCCTGGGCAAGTACATTCCGGCCACGAACGCCGCCGCGCTCGCCGAGGAGATCACCCGACAGGTGCTCGCGGAGTTGGACTTCGAGGCTGAGCGCGGCCACCAGCGCTACTTCTCCGACCTGTTCGCGGGGCACCCCGGCATCGCTGTCCCACCACCCGTCGACGAACTGTGCACCGGCAGGGTACTGGTCACGGAGTTCCTCGAGGGCGAGCCGTTCGCACGGGCCACCGGCCTGGAGCGGGCGGTGCGCGACCGGATCGGGGAGGCGGTGTACCGCTTCTACTGCGGCGAGATGTACCGTACGGGCCGGTTCTGCGCCGACCCGCACCCCGGAAACGTGCTCGTACTGCCCGACGGCCGTGTGGGTTTCGTCGACTTCGGGATGACCGTGGAGCTGACGGAGTCGGAGCACGCGTTCGAGCGTGATCTGTTCACCGCGCTGCTTCGCGGCGAACTGGAGCGGGTGCACGAGCTCGCCGTGCGGGCCGGGTTCATCGGGCGCCCGGATCTGATGAACGCGCACGACCTCGCCGACTACATCGACCACGTGGTCGGCTGGCACCTCCGCGAGGGCGATGTGACGGTGACCCCGCGAACCGCCCGCGACGCGGTGATCGCCGCGGCGCTCCCCGCCGGCGGCTTCTACGACAAGTTCGAGGGCCAGATGCTGCAGGTGGAGCACGCGCTGGGCCGGCGCACGGACATCTCCACGGTGGCGCTCCTCGGTGAGCTGCACGCCACCGCGCCGTGGCGGGGCATCGCGTGCGAGGTACTGGGTGTCGACGGACCCGTTACCGAAATGGGGGTTGCGATCGCACAGTGGCGAGAGGGGCGCGGCGGAGGCGCACTATAGAATCTTCAACCATGTCGGTAACCGAGTCGGGGGTAGCGGGGGAACGCAGGCCGCGTCGCGGCCGCCCGCCGTCGATCGGGCTGGCCGAACGCCGCCGCGACGAGCTGACGGACGCGGCCTTCGCCGTGTTCGCCGAACAGGGATACGAGCAGGCGTCCGTGGCCGATATCGCCAAGCGCGCGGGCATCGGTCAGGGCACGCTGTACCGCTACGTCGAGGGCAAACGCGAGCTGCTCGACCTCGTCTTCGACCGGTGCGTGGACGAACTGATGACCGCGATCGGGCCGGACGCCGTGGTGGACGTGACCGCGAGCGGCGACCTCGAGGCCACCGAGCACATGGTCGAGGACGTGGCCGGCCGGCTGTTCGAGCTGATCGACTCCCGACCGGACATCCTCAACGTGGTGCTGGTGAAATCGGGCACCGTTGACGAGGAACTGCGATTCCGGATCCAGGGGCTGTACCAGAGCTTCGACTCCATGATGGCGCGCGCGCTGGGCCATGCCCGCGACCGGGGCTGGATCATCACCCGCACCGAGCACCCCGAGACCGAGACCGTGCACCTCGGCCGCCTGCTCCCCGCACTCGGCGTCCCCGGCCTGGTGATGGCGCTCACCGGCGCCGACGATCCCGAGCGGAGGAGGGCCTACGTGCGTGCCGCGGTGCGGATGTCGGCGCGCGGGATCCTCTCCGGCGAGGCCCGCTCGGCGCTGGCCGCGGTGGTATCCCAGGAGACGGTGAACATCCCTGCCGCGGAGGATGTCCCGGAGACGGGGCGGGCCGCGGAGCTGCTCGCCGCGGCGATCGCGGAGTTCGTGGACAAGGGGTACGCCGCGGTCGGCGTCCGGGAGATCACCGAGCGCGCCGGCGTGAGCCACGGCACGTTCTACAACTACTTCGACAGCAAGCGGCACATGCTCACCGTGCTCATCGAGCGGAACCGGGCGCGGCTCCTCGGCCGGTTGGACGCGACGATCGCCGCGCTCCCCGCGGAGCTCACCGCGGACGGGCTCGAGCGGACGGTGCTCGCCGTCAACCATGAAGCGGTGCTGGACATCGCGGAGCGGCTGGACGAGTTCCGGGTCCTCGCCCTCGAGGTGCCCGGGGTGGACGAGGACGCCCTCGACACGTACCTGGTTCTCTACCGCGAGGCGGTCGCGCGGTTCACCGCGATCCTCGACGGTGCGCGCCGGGCCGGGCTGCTGCACGGGCGCCTCGACACCGCCGACATCGCGGAGGCATGGATGGGCTACGTGCTCGGCACCACGGCCGCGATGATCAACGACGTGGACGTCACGAGCCCCGCCGAGAGTGCTCGTGTGGTTACGAATCTACTTCTCGGCGGGGCGCGCCGGGCCTGACGCTCAGACGGCGGCGAGGTCCTCGTCGGGCGTCGTGTCGTCCCGTTGGGCGGCGGCGGATTCCACGATGTCGTGGTCCTTGGTCTCCACCATCAGGTAGCAGCAGAACACGCTGACCGCGGAGAGGGCCGCCAGCATCACGCCCACCCACAGCACGTGGCCGTCGGCCACCAGCCGAGCGGCGAGCAGGGGCGGGATGGCACCGCCGAAGATCCCGGCCAGGTTGTAGCCGAGGCCGGCGCCGGTGTACCGGTACCGCTCGTGGAACAGCTCGGGCAGCGCCGCCCCGGCGGGCCCGTAGGCGATGCCGAAGATGATCAGCGTGCCGATCAGGCCGAGCGCGTACATCGGCAGCGACTTCGTGTCGAGGATGGGGAACAGCACCAGCGCCCACACCACGGCCAGCGCGCAGGACGCCATGATCACCCTGCGGCGGCCGATGCGGTCGGAGTACGCCGCGGACACCGCGATGGAGACGCCGAAGAACACCGCGGCGGCCATCCCCATCGCCAGTACCGTGCCGCGATCGAAGCCGAGGTTCTTGGTCGCGTAATTGGTGAGGAACGCGGTGCCCATGTAGAACAGCGAGAACAGGGAGGCCAGGGCGCCGCCGGCGATGAGGATCTCCTTCCACTGGAAGCGGATCGCGTCCAGGAAGGGCAGCTTCGTGCGGCCGATCTCCGCCTGCGCGCGCCGCCGCACCTCGGTGAAGACCGGCGTCTCCGCGACGGACAGGCGCACCCAGAGGCCGACGAGCACCAGCAGCGACGACAGCAGGAACGGGATGCGCCAGCCGATCGTCATGAACGCGCTGTCGGCGTCCTTGGTATCGCCGGCCACGAGGGTGAACAGCAGGAAGGTGCCGCTGGAGAGGAAGAACGCGAACGCGGGACCCAGCTGCGGGAACATCGCGTACAGCCCGCGCTTGCCCTTCGGGGCGTACTCGGCGGTGAGCAGCGTCGCACCGGCCCACTCGCCGCCCACCGCGAAGCCCTGCAGGAACCGCATCACCACGAGCAGGACGGGTGCGAGCGTGCCGATGCCGTTCGGGAACAGCCCGAAGACGCCGGTCTCGCTACCGGGGAGCAGGCCGATGGCCACGGTGGCCGCGCCCATGATCAGCAGCGTCCACACCAGGGTGCGCTTGCGGCCGATGCGATCGCCGAAGTGCCCGAACAGGATCGCGCCGACGGGGCGGGCGAAGAACGCGACCGCGAAGGTGGCGAACGAGGCCAGGGTCGCCACGCCCGGGGACATGTCGGAGAAGAAGATGGTGGGGAACACCAGGGCGGCGGCGGTGCCGTAGATGAAGAAGTCGTAGAACTCGATCGTGGTTCCGATCGAGCTGGCCATCGCCACCCGGCGGAGCCGGGACGGGGGGACGGCGGGGAGTTCGGGTGCGCTCACGTGTACTCCTGAAGGGTCGGTGGACGCCCCGAACGGTAGTGACGGCGATCACACCGCCGGTACCCCCGAAGGGGGGTAGGCGCGCCCGGTCAGGGCAGGAGGCCGAGGCTGCGGGCGCGGGTGACCGCCTCGAACCGGGTGCGGGTTCCCAGCTTCTGCCCGGCGCTGCGGAGGTAGGCCTTCACCGTCTCCGGGCGCAGCGACAACCGCTGCGCCACCTCGGCGTTCGTGCAGCCGAGCGCCACCTGGGCGAGCGCGTCGAGTTCCCGCGCGGTGAGCGGTCGCTCGGGCGGGGCGGCGGGGGCGGCACCGTCGGCCTCGCGGCCGAGGACGGAGATGCGGCCGCACGCCGATTCGAGGCGCGACCGGACGGCATCGTCGGTGATCTCGCCGGCCAGCGCCCGCAGCTCCGAGAACACCTCCCGCAGCAGTTCCCGATCGGCCCCGCCCAGGGCGGAGTGCTCCGCCGCGGCGGCCTCGGCGAACTGCATCCTGCGCTCCACCTCGCCGCGCACGCGCAGCTCGTACGCGAGATCACGCACCGTCTGCGCCACCGCGCCGAGCACCGTGTCGCCGAAGGTGGAACGACGGTGATCGGCGGCGTAGAACACCGCGCGCACGGCCCCGCCCACCGCGAGGGGCACCGCGACCATCGAGCGCAGCCCCTCGGCCCGGACGTGCGCGTGGTAGTGCTGGGTGATCCCGGCCGTGCCGTAATCCGCCACCGCGGTGGGCCGGCCGGTGCGCAGCACGTGGCCGCCGAGCCCGGCGCCGCGGGCCACCGGCAGGCCGTTGAGGGCGGGGGTGCGCAGGCCGACGCCGCCGCGCAGGATCACGTGGTCGTCGTCGACCAGCCCGGCGAACGCGACCGGAAGTTCTGTGCGCGTACGAATCGTGCGGAGCGCGGACCGGGTGATGTCGTCATCGAGCGTGCTGGCGATCATCGGGCACTCCGGGCGGTCGGAACGGGTGATTCATCATCGCATGTCCGATTCGTCCGTGTGGCGGGAATCGCGGGCGTCAGCAGCCGCCCGCGGGCAGCGCCCCGAGCTGCGCGCGGACCGTCTCCGCGAGCCGGGTCAGCGCGGCCCTGCCGGAGGCGAACGCGCCGTCGGCGGGGCGCGCGGACATCATGACGCCCGTGTAGCCGCGCGCGGTCCGCAGGACCACGAGCTGGCGCACCACGTAGGCGCCGTCGGTCCCCGGGCCCCAGCCGCCCTTGACGCCCACCTGCGCGCCTGGCAGGCCGTACGCGCCCCATTGCTGGTTCTCCTCGACCGTGCGCATGAGCCCGGCGGTCGCCCTCCCCGGCGGCGAGCACTCCAGCCGGGAGGCGAAGGTCGCGGCGGGGCCGTCCTCCCACCGGGTCTGGCCGAACGCCGAGTACTCGGGCCGCACCTTCTCCGTCTGCACCTGCGTCGTCGCATCGCCTCCCGCGCGCAGGACCGCGGTCACCGCGGCGCCCGCCTTCTCGGGATCGCCGAGCGACGACCAGATCGACTCCGCCGCATCGTTGTCCGAGGCGGTGATCGCCGCGCGCATCGGGACGGTCACCTCCGCCCCGCCCCTGTGTTCCATCGCCGCCATCACCAGCGGGACCTTCGACGTCGACCACGCGGGCAGCCCCGTGGAGTCACCGGCCGCCACCACCGTGCCGCCGCCGGCGACCGCGATGCTCGCCCGCCCCGCGATCCCGGACACCGCGCGTTCCAGCGCGGCCCGCAGCGGCGCGGCCGCGGGCCGGGCCGACCCTCCCCCGGAGGGCCGCTCCCCGGATGGCGCTGCGGCCGAGCCGGATCCGTCAGAGACGGCAGCCCCGGGCGACGACGTGGCCGAGGATCCCGGCGCCGAGCCGGCATCGCCGATCGTGCACCCCGCGGCGCACAGCGCGGCCAGCGCCAGCGCCGCGAACCTAGTAGATGTAGACGATCGCATTGTTCCCTCCCCGGCACGTCACGATGTTCGTCGCGCCGGTGCACGCCATGGTGATCGGGCCGAGATCCGTGGCCTTCGGACTGACCGCCGAGACCGAACCCGACTGCGGCGCAGTGTAGGCCGCGCGGTAGGCGGCGGCGATCGCGTTCGCGAACTCGCACGAGGTGTACGAGGCGCCGGGGGCGCCGCTGCCCTTGTCCGCCGCGACGGTCCCGAACACCGCGTCGGTACTGCCCTCGCAGATGTTCACGTTGCCGGGCGGGCCGGCCTTCGTCACGCTCGGCGTGGTCGACGGTGCGGTGCTCGGCGACGTCGGCTCGGTGGTCGCCGGGGCGGTGGTCGTGGTGCCCGCCACCGGCGTCGAACCGCCGCCGCCACTGAGCAGCACGGCCGCCGCCACGATCGCGGCGATGAGCACCACCGCTCCGATCACCAGCGCCGGAATCAGCGCCCGGTTGCGCGGCGGCGGCGCGTAGCTCGGCGTCACGTAGCGCGGCTGCCCGCTGGACGAGGGCGTGCTGTGCGGGTACCCGATCTGCGTGGGCTGCGGCGCCGACGGCGGGCCCGCCGGGAGCGGCGGGCGGTGCGCCGACGGCACCGTCGTCGTGGTGCCCCAGCTCTGCGGGCCGCCCTGCAGTGCGGCGGAGGCCGCCCGCGCGAGCGAGCCGCAGCTCGCGTAGCGCTCCTCCGGGCGCTTGGCCATGCCCTTCGCGATCACGGCGTCGAGCGCGGGAGGGACGGGGTGCGGGGCGTTCGCCGACGCCCGGGGCGGCGCCGAGAGCAGGTGCTGGCGCATCATCTCCGAGATCGAGCCCGCGGTGAACGGGGGCCGGCCCGTCAGCAGCTCGTAGAGGACGCAGGCCAGCGAGTACACGTCCCCCGCGACCGTGGCCCCGCCACCGTCGAACCGCTCGGGCGCCGCGTACGCCTGGGACCCGACGAACAACCCGGCGGAGGTGAACCGCTCGCCCTCGCCGTCGACGACGAGGCCGAAGTCGAGGAGGTAGGCGAAGCCCGACGGGGTCACCTGCACGTTGGCGGGTTTCACGTCCCGGTGCACGAGGCCCTGCAGGTGCGCGGAGTCCAGCGCCGAGGCGATCTGGGTGACCAGGTCCACGGCGCGCTCGGGCGGCAGCGCGCCGGCGGCGACCAGTTCGGCGAGGTTGCTGCCGTCGACCAGCCGCATGTCCAGGTAGAGCGTGCCGTCGATCTCCCCGTAGTCGTGGATCGGGATCACGTGCGGATCGGACAGCCGCGCGGCGGTCTGCGACTCGTGGGTGAACCGCTCCCGGAAGCCCGGGTCCTGGGCCACGCCGGTGCGCAGCAGCTTCAGCGCCACGTCCCGGTCCTTGACCGTGTCCCGGGCCAGGTACACCTCGCCCATCCCGCCGCGGCCGAGCAGCCGCACCAGCCGGTACGGGCCGAAGTCCGTTCCGGCCTTGTCGCTCGCCGAGTCCCCACTCATCGCACGTCCCCTCCGCGGTGTCCGCTTCGACCGATCCTATGGCCCGGGGCGCGTCGCGGCGCTCCGGGCCGAGAATTGCTAGCGTGAATCCATGATCGAAGTCGCCGGGTTGACCAAGACCTACGGGGCCGTCCGGGCGGTGAGCGACCTCTCGTTCGCGGTGCGGCCCGGCCGCGTGACCGGGTTCCTCGGGCCGAACGGCGCGGGGAAGTCGACGACGATGCGGTGCATCCTGGGGCTCGACCGGCCCACCGCCGGGCGCGCGACGATCGGCGGCCGCGACTACCGCGCGATCGAGCGGCCGCTCACCGCGGTGGGGGCGCTCCTCGAGGCGAAGTGGGTGCACCCCAATCGCACCGCGCGTGACCACCTGCGCTGGCTGGCGGCCGCGACCGGCATCCCCGCGGGGCGGGCGGACGAGTGCCTCGCCGCGGTGGGCCTCACGGACGCGGCCCGCAAGAAAGCGGGCGGCTTCTCGCTGGGCATGGCGCAGCGCCTCGGCATCGCGGGGGCGCTGCTGGGCGATCCGGGGGTGCTGCTCTTCGACGAACCGGTGAACGGCCTCGACCCCGAGGGTATCGTGTGGGTGCGCACCTTCATGAAATCGCTGGCCGCGCAGGGGCGCACGGTGTTCGTCTCGAGCCACCTGCTCGCGGAGATGGCGATGACGGCCGACGACGTGGTGATCGTGGGCCGCGGCCGCCTGGTGTGGAACGGGGCCATGTCCGATTTCATCGAGCAGAACTCCGAACACACCGTGCGGGTCCGCAGCCCGCGCGATCGCGAGCTCGCGCAGGCGCTCACCTCCCGCGGCTTCGCGGTGGCCGCGGAGACGGAGGCCGCGCCCGGCGGCGGCGGGCGGACCGTGCTGACGGTCCGCGGCGCCACCAGCGACGCGGTCGGCGAGATCGCCGCGGCGGAGGGGCTACCACTCGCCGAGCTGGCGCCCCGCACCAGCTCGCTGGAGCAGGTCTTCATGCGGCTCACCGGCGCCGCGGTCGAGTACCGGGGAACGGGAGGCATCGGATGATCGTCCGCGCGTTGACGGCCGAACTGGTCAAGCTCGCCACCGTGCGCGCCGCGAAGTGGATCCTGATCGGCTCCTCCGCCGCGGCGCTGGCGATCACCGTGATCGTGGCGCTCGTGATCCGGAACGTGGGGGAGACCGTCGACGAGATCGCGGTGGTGGCGCTCGCGCCCCTCTCCGGCTTCGGCGGGCTGCCGGGCATCGGCCTGACCTTCGCGGCCGTCATCGGGGTGCTGTCGGTGACCACCGAGATCCGCTACAACACGCTGCGGGCCACCTTCCTCGCGGTGCCCAACCGGTGGATCGCCCTGGCGGCCAAGACCGTCGTGGTGGCCGCGGTGTGCGCGGTGACGTACGCGGTGGTGATGGTGGTGGCCGTCGGCGTGTTCGGCGCAATCGTGGGCGGCTCGCCGGTGGCCGCGCTCCGCGGCGGCGCGGGCTCCTTCATCACCTTTCCGTTCGGCGTGGCCTTCGCCGCGGTCCTGGGGGTCGCGGCCGGCGCCGCGCTGCGCAACGGCGCGGGCGCGATCACCGCGCTGCTCGGGTACCTGTTCGTGGTGGACAACGTGATCACCTCGATCCCGCAGACCCGGGACGCGGGACCGCTGCTGCCGCTGTCGAACCTGCAGAACTTCATGGGGGTGCTGCTCTCCGGGGACTTCCCCTGGGGTGCGCCGCTGTCGTTCCTCTACCTGGTGCTGGTCATCGGGGCGCTCTGGGTGGGCGCGGTCGCGTTGGTGGCCCGACGGGACGCCTGACCGGCTACTCGCGCAGGCGCCACGACGCGTTGACGGGGCCGTGGCCCGCGCCCACGGGATAGGCCGCCGCGAGCGACCGGGTGACCCACTCCTTGCCGAAGGCCACCGCCTCCGGGACCGAGCGGCCGTGCGCCAGTGCGCAGACCGCCGCGGCGCCCAGGGTGTCGCCCGCGCCGTGGTCGTGGCGGGTGCGCAGCCGCGGGGCCTCGAACTCGAGGAACTCGGCACCGTCGTACAGCACGTCCGTGCTGGTGGCGGCGCTCCGCAGGTGGCCGCCCTTGACCAGCGCCCAGCGCGGCCCGAGGTCGTGCAGGGCCCGGGCCGCGTCCCGCTGCGAGGCGTCGTCCACCACCTCGATGCCGGTGATCAGCCGCACCTCGTCGAGGTTCGGCGTCACCAGGTGGGCCAGGGGGAACAGGCGTCGCAGCAGCGTCTCCAGCGCCTCCGGCGCGAGCAGCGGATCGCCGTGCTGCGAGGCGCACACGGGGTCGACGAGGAACGGGACCCCGCCGTCCGGGCCCGCGCCCGGGCCGGCGGTCCCGATCCCGCATTCGACCGCGGCGTCGGCGATCGCGTCGATGATCTCCGCAGTCGCGAGCATCCCCGTCTTCGCGGCGCCGATCCCGATGTCCTGCACCACCGCCCGGATCTGCCCGGCGACGGTTTCGGGCGGGATCGGGTGGAAGCCGGTGACGCCGAGGCTGTTCTGCACCGTGACGGCGGTGATCGCGCTGGTGCCGTGGACCCCGGCGAGCGCGAAGGTCCGCAGATCCGACTGCAGGCCTGCGGCGCCGCCCGAATCGGACCCGGCGATCGTCATCACCCGCACGGGGGTCTCGCCGACGGCGGGCAGGGGGAGGAACCGCATGGGACGACGATACCGCCCTGGCCTGCGGGAGCCGGTGGTCAGTCGTCGTGGCCGTGATCCGTGGGGATCGGGGGCTCGGGGAGAACCGGGTACTTGCCCGTGAAGCCCTCCCGCTCGGCGGCCACGGCCATCACCTTGCCGCGCACCGCGTACCAGCCGCCGATGAGCATCGGGACCAGCGCGATGATCGCGTACAGGTTCCAGATGTTGTCGTAGCACATGAGAACGACGACGACGGCGAGGAAGGCGAGGCTGAAGTAGCTGCTCCACGGCGAGAGCAACTGCCGGAAGGCGGGGCGGGTGACGATGCCCTTGTTCGCCCAGCGGTGCAACTGGATCTGGCACACCAGGATCATCGCCCACGTGGAGATGATGCCGAGCGCCGAGAGGTCCAGCGCGATGTTGAAGGCCTCCTCGGGGACGAACAGGTTGAGCACGACGCCCAGCAGGGTGAGGGCGCCCGTCAGCGCGATGCCGCCGAAGGGCACGCCGTTGCGGTTCATCACGCCGGTGAACCGGGGGCCGGATCCGTTGAGCGACATCGAGCGCAGGATGCGACCCGTCGAGTACAGGCCGGCGTTGAGACTGGACAGTGCGGCGGTGAGAACCACCATGTTCATCACATCGCCGGCGTAGGGCACGCCGATCTTCGAGAAGAAGGTCACGAACGGACTCGTCCCCTTGGCGAACTCGGTGTAGGGCACCAGCAAGGCGAGCAGGATGAGCGAGCCCACGTAGAACAGGGCGATGCGCACGATCACGGAATTGATGGCGCGGGGCATCACCTTCGCGGGCTCCGCCGTCTCACCGGCGGCGATTCCCACGAGTTCGACTGCGGCGTAGGCGAAGACGACGCCCGAGACGACGATGACGAGTGGGAACACGCCGGTGGGGAAGAGGCCGCCGTTGTCGGCGATGACGGAGAGGCCGGTGGAGTGACCGTCGACCTTCATCCGCGATGCGAGGATCACGACGCCGACGATCAGGAAGCCGACCAACGCCACGACCTTGATGATCGCCGCCCAGAACTCCAGCTCTCCGAACAGCTTCACCGAGATGATGTTCATCGCCATGACGATCGCGAGCGCGATCAGCGCGATGGTCCACTGCGGGATGGACTCGAATGCGCCCCAGTAGTGCACGTAGAGGGCGATCGCGGTGACGTCCACGATCGCCGTGGCCGCCCAGTTGAAGAAGTACAGCCAGCCGGTGACGAAGGCCGTCTTCTCGCCGAAGAACTCGCGGGCGTACGAGACGAACGAACCCGAGGAAGGGCGGTGCAGTACCAGCTCTCCCAGGGCCCGGAGGATGAAGAACACCACGAGGCCGCAGACGGCGTAGGTCAGGAAGAGCCCGGGACCCGCGTCGTGCAGGCGGCTTCCGGCTCCCATGAACAGGCCCGTGCCGATGGCGCCGCCGATCGCGATCATCTGGATCTGACGCGGTTTGAGGGTCTTGTGATAGCCCTCGTCCTCGTGTGCGAGAGCGGAATTGTCGTAGTCCGTCGTCGTCATGCACATCTCCTGTCGCGGCGATCAGCCTGCAGAGTTCATCCACCCTGACGTTCAGGGCGCTGTTGTTCAGCGTTCACGAACAGTAGGTGCGCTCTGTGACGCGACGGGGACGCCCGTGTAACGCCGGTGCTACCGGCCGTTTCCCGGGCGGGGAGCCTCGATGCCCCGCAGCGAGCGTCGCACGATATCGGCGAGCTCTCCGCACGAGGCGTAGCGGTCCTCGGCGCGCGGGGCGAGCGCCTTGACGAACACCGAGTTCAGAGACCGCGGCAGCCAGCGCTGGAAGCGGTCGAGCGGAGGCACCGGGGACCGCGACTGCTCGTATCGGATCGCCGCAGGGGTCGAGCGCCGGTACGGGGTCCGGCCGGTCAGGAATTCGTAGGCGGTGACGGCGAAGGCGTACTCGTCGGTCTGCGGCGACAGATCCAGCGCCTGAAGGAGTTCCGGTGCCGCATACGGCAGCGAGAAGTCGAGCTGCCCGCCCCACAGCTCGGCCTTCGGCGGGATGAGGGGCTGCGCGGTGCCGAAATCGGTGAGGAATCCGATGGTGCCCGGACCGGTACCGGATACCAGGATGTTCGCGGGCTTGACGTCACGGTGGAGGATTCCGGCACGGTGGCAGTGGTCCAGGGCCGCCGCCACGTCCACCAGGACGCGCACGACGTCGGTGACCGCCGGAGGATGCCGCCGCGGGACGAGGTCCGTGGCCGGACGACCGTCGATGTACTCCATCGCCAGCCACGGCCGTGGCCCTCCGATCGGTTCGCCGGACCGGAACACCCGCGAGAGCCCGCGGTCGAGGGGGACGACGACGTGGGGGCCGGCGATCGAGGCGGAGATCGTGAACTCCCTCTCGAATCGCTGCTGCACCGCCGCATCGGCGTCCGAGCGGGACAGCTTGAGTGCCACGTCGGGACGGCCGGCCCGCTCGGCGAGGAAGACCTCGCCGTTGCCGCCGCCGCCGAGCCGCCGGGCGAGGCGGTAGCCGGCGATGGTGTCTCCGACGATCGGCATGGGGTCAGGATACGGCCGAGACCCGCCAGAGGGGATTCACCGGCCCGTGCCCCGCTCCCAGCGGGTACGCCCAGCGCAGACCCTCGGTGACCCAGGCCTTCCCGAACTCGACGGCCTCGGGCACAGTGCGGCCGTGCGCCAGCGCGGCGGTGATGGCCGCCGCGAGGGTATCGCCCGCGCCGTGGTCGTGGCCGGTGGGAACCCGCGGGGCGGTGAACTCGGCCGACCGGGTGCCGTCGGTGAGCAGGTCCGGGCTGTGCGGGCTGTCCCGCAGGTGCCCGCCCTTCACGAGCGCCCACTGCGCGCCCAGTTCGAGCAGCGCCCCGGCCGCCCTGCGCTGGGTGTCGGCGTCCACCACCTCGATGCCGGTGATGAGCCGCACCTCGTCCAGGTTCGGGGTGACCACCGTGGCTCGCGGGATCAGCACCGTGCGAACGGCTTCCAGCGCGTCCGCGGCGAGCAGCGGGTCCCCGTGCATCGACGCGGCCACCGGGTCCACCACCAGCGGCACCGCGCCGCCGCGGCCGATCCCCTCGGCGTCCGCCGCGGCGGCGACAGCCTCGATGATGGCCGTGGACGCCAGCATCCCCGTCTTCGCGGCCTCCACGCCGATGTCACCCGCCACGGAACGGATCTGCGCGCCGACGATCTCCGGTTCGACGCCGCGGAAGTCCTGCACCCCCACGCTGTTCTGCACGGTGACCGCGGTGATCGCCACGCAGGCGTGCAGCCCCAGCACCGCGAAGGTCCGCATGTCCGCCTGGATTCCCGCGCCCCCACCGGAGTCCGAGCCGGCGATCGTCAGCACCCGGTGCGGCGCGGTGCCGCGGGGCGCCGTGGGCAGGGGCGACGGTGCGCCGGTCGTGACGGTCGCGGTGCCGGTCACCCCCGCGCCGTTTCCAGCGGGATGTACACGCGGCCACCGGCATCGGCGAACTCCTGCGACTTCGCCGCCATATCCGCCGCCAGCTTCGCGTCGATGTCCTCCTGCGTCACCAGGTTGTGCTCGCGGGCGTAGGCGCGGACGTCGGCGCTGATCCGCATGGAGCAGAACTTCGGCCCGCACATCGAGCAGAAGTGCGCCGTCTTGGCGGGCTCGGCGGGCAGCGTCTCGTCGTGGAACTCGCGCGCGGTATCGGGGTCCAGCGACAGGTTGAATTGGTCGATCCAGCGGAACTCGAAGCGCGCCTTGGAGAGCTCGTCGTCACGTGCCTGCGCGCCGGGGTGCCCCTTCGCGAGGTCGGCGGCGTGCGCCGCGATCTTGTACGTGATGACGCCGGTCTTCACGTCGTCGCGGTCGGGGAGGCCGAGATGCTCCTTCGGGGTCACGTAGCAGAGCATCGCGGTCCCCGCCTGTGCGATGATCGCAGCTCCGATCGCCGAGGTGATGTGGTCGTAGGCGGGGGCGATGTCCGTGGCGAGCGGGCCCAGCGTGTAGAACGGCGCCTCCTCGCACAGCTCCTCCTCGAGCCGTACGTTCTCCACGATCTTGTGCATCGGCACGTGCCCGGGACCCTCGATCATCACCTGAACGCCGTACGACTTCGCGATCTTCGTGAGCTCCCCCAGCGTGCGCAGCTCGGCGAACTGGGCCTCGTCGTTGGCGTCCGCGATGGAGCCGGGCCGCAGGCCGTCGCCGAGCGAGAACGTCACGTCGTACTCGCGGAGGATCTCGCACAGCTCGCGGAAGTGCGTGTACAGGAACGACTCCTGATGGTGCGCGAGGCACCAGGCGGCCATGATGGAGCCGCCGCGGCTGACGATGCCGGTGACCCGGTTCGCGGCGAGCGGAACGTAGCGCAGCAGTACGCCCGCGTGCACGGTCATGTAGTCCACGCCCTGCTCGCACTGCTCGATCACGGTGTCCCGGAAGATCTCCCACGTGAGCTTGGTGGGGTCGCCCTTGACCTTCTCCAGGGCCTGGTAGATCGGCACGGTGCCCACGGGGACCGGCGCGTTGCGCATGATCCACTCGCGGGTCTCGTGGATGTCCTTGCCGGTGGAGAGGTCCATGATCGTGTCGCCGCCCCAGCGGGTGGCCCACACCATCTTCTCCACCTCCTCGGCGATCGAGCTGGTGACGGCCGAGTTTCCGATGTTGGCGTTGATCTTGACCGCGAAGGCCTTGCCGATGATCGCCGGCTCCAGCTCGGGATGCTTGCGGTTCGCGGGGATCACGGCGCGGCCGGCGGCTACCTCCGCGCGGACCTTCTCGGCGTCGACGCCCTCGCGGGTCGCGACGAACCGCATCTCGTCGGTGATGATTCCCGCACGGGCCCAGGCCAGTTGAGTGCTCGCTCCCTCGACGGGGGCGGGCCTGTGCCAGTCGTCGCGGGTGGTGGGAAGACCCTCGGCGAGGTCGTGCAGCTGGTCCTCACCGGTGTACTCGGTGTAGGGGCCGGAGGTGTCGTACACGTCGTGATGATCGCCGTTGGTGAGGGCGATCCGGCGGAACGGGACCCGGAGCTGCGAGCCCTCCCCGGCGACGAGGCGGTACTCCTTGTGCGATCCCTCGATGGGACCGACCGTGACGGAACTGACGGTGGGGGTGGACGAAACAGGCATACGGGACTCCTTTTCCCTACGCCGGCATTACCCGGACAGGTTCGTACGGTCGACGCCAGCGCTAGGCGTCCTCTCAGCTCGTTGCTACGAGCTCCCGTTGGTGTGCGTCACCGAGCGTAACGCACCGCCGAGGAGTCTTCAGGCGATCCGCACCCCGCGCGGGAGCCGCGCCGCCGGCACCCGCAGCCGCCGGGCGGCGAACGCCAGCCCGATCCCGCCCAGCGCCAGGTTCGCCAGCAGCCCCCAGTACCAGGTGTGACCCACCGCGGAGATGTCGTCCCCGCCGCCGTAGTAGTCGACGTAGCGGTACCGCGAACCGGTCGGCGTATCGACGCTGCACCTCCGGTCCGTGGGACGTGGCTCGCCCGCCCGGAACGCGGCGACCGAGTCCGCGAGTTCGCCGAGGCCGGTCTCGCGGGGCCGGACGGGCGCGTCGGGGTCGTACTCGCTCCATCCGCTGCGCCGGTCCGCGCGGCCGGGGTCGGAGGCGCTTGCGGCGTCCGCGAACACGATCGCGGGGTTCGGAGTCATGATCCACCAGATTCTGTTGGTGTGCGCGATCTTCCGGGTGGTCATGATCTCGCGGCAGGTGGATCGGCCGGTGTCGCGCTCGTAGTTCCAGTCCGTCGTCGTGTACGCGACGCGCTCGGTCGTGGTGGGGACGAGGGCCACGGCGATGATGGGCAGGCCGATGAGGAGGAAGAGCATGACGAGCTGGGTGACGGCGGCGGAGCCGATGGGCCGGGAGAACAACGCGGACAGCCCGAGTCCGATGCCGCAGTACGTCAGGAAGATCAGAGCGATGACCGCGATGCCCAGCAGTGATCTCCAGACCGGGTACGGAGCTGCGATGATCGCCCAGATCAGGTAGGGCCCCGAGACCAGGAGCAGCGCGCATGAGGCGGCCCACGCGCCCAGCAGCTTGCCGGCGGCCAGCTGCAGGCCGCTGGCGGGTGTGGCCTGTACGACGGCCAGCGTCGCGTCCTTGCGGTCGCCGTTGATGGACGTGGCCGTCATCGTCGGCGCGATCACCAGCCCGAGGAACCCCACGACCCCGAGGACGAAGAAGTAGAGGTTCGTGCTCCACTCGTCACCCGGGGTGCCGTTGTTGCCCTGCGCGCTGAACCACAGCGATCCGAACACCACGAGGCTGACGAAGGCGAAGAACACGCCCAGCAGGACGCGCCAGCGGGTGGCGCGGGTGCGCTGCCGCAGTTCCAGGCCGACGAGCACGCCGACGGTGCGCCACCATGCGGTGAAACCGTTCATGTGCGATCGGCCTCCAATGCGAAGTACGAGTCCTCGAGGGCGTTGGTGGCGCGGGCGAACTCGACGACCGCGGCACCGTCGGCGATCCGCTGCGCGAGGTGCGCGGCGGCGTCCGCCTCGGAGTCGAAGGTGAGATACGTTCCGCCGCTGGGTGGCTCGCCGAGGAGCCGCAGGCGCCACCTGCTGACGGTGGATTCGGGCGGGGGCTCGGTGCGCCCGCGGGACATCATCACCACGTCGTCCACCATCTCGCCGAGCTCGGAGAGGATGTGCGAGGAGACGAGCACCGCGACCCCGTTGTCGGCCAGGGCGCGCAGCGAGTCCCGCAGCTCGAACCGCGAGCGCGGGTCCATGCCCGAGGCCGGTTCGTCGAGCAGCAGGATCGGCGGGTGGTGCACCATCGCGCGGGCGAACCCGAGGCGCTGCTTCTGCCCGCGGGAGAGGACCTGCGCCGGCCGGTCCGCGAACTCCGCGAGATGCACCCGGGCCAGGAGGTCCCGCGCCCGGGCGCGGGCCTCGCCCGACGGGACGCCGTAGAGGCGGGCGAAGGTGGTCAGGACCTCGGTGGGGGTCAGCGAGTCCCACGTGCCGAAGACGTCGGGCATCCAGCCGACGCGGGCGCGCAACGATTCGGGGGCGATGGGCGCACCGTCGAGCTCGATGCTCCCGCCGGACGGGCGGAGCAGCCCCGCGAGCATGAGCAGCACCGTCGTCTTGCCCGCCCCGTTGGGCCCGACCAGCCCGGTGATCCGCCCGGGCGTGAGCGCGAGCGTGGCATCGGCGACGGCGACGTGCTGCGCGAAGGTCCGCGTGAGCCCGCGGGCGACCAGGGTCATGCGCCCACAGTAGCGGCGTTATCGGATTCTGAATAGTGAAACATGTGTGGATCGAGACACGGCCGTGTCGAGAAGGGCGAGCGGGTGCCGACGCGGCGTACGGTGAGGTGACGGAAATCACAGACGGAGGTGTTCATGGCTGAGAATGCTCAGGTTCCACCGCCCACGCTCGAACTGACGGAGCCCCTGCGGCTCTTCGACAACCCCGTTCGCGACCGGTACGAGCTGTGGTCGGGGGACGAGTTGATCGGCGTCGAGGGGTACGAGTTCACCGACCACGGCGACATGATCCTGCTGCACACCGTGGTGATGGAGAAGTTCGGCCGCCAGGGATTCGCCCGGGCCCTCGTCTCCGGCGTGTTCGAGGACGCCCGCGCTCGCAACCGGGGCGTCATCCCCGTGTGCACGTACGTCCGCTCGTTCCTGACCCGGTTCCCGCAGTACCAGGACGTCGTCGCCTCGGCCGCGCACACCTGACCCGCCGGCCCCGCCCCCTCAGCGCAGCGCGCGGAGGTAGCGGGCGCGCGCGACGCGCTGGGCGAGGAGCAGCACCGGGAACAGGGCGCGCCAGGGGCCCGACGGTGCCGCCCGCGTCAGCGAGCGGATCGTGAGGAGCACGGCGTCGCCGTCGCGGTGCACGACGAACGCCTCCTCCCCGCGCACCGGGTGCCCGGGCAGGGGGCGGTAGGAGAAGCCGACGCGCTCGGCAGTGCGCACCACGTCGACCACTTCCACCGGTTCGCGCACGGTGACGCCCGCGACCCGCGCCGTGACGGTGAGCCGCTGCCCGGGCTCGACGGGCCCGTCGGCCGGCACCGCGAAACCGCTGCGCGTCTTCACCTTCCACCGGAGCACGTCGTGCGCGGCGCGGGCGAAGGCCGCGTCGCCGCGGCCGATCGTCGTGGTGATCTCCGCCCGGCGGTGATCGGCCGGGCCGGCGCCCCAGGACGGTTCCGCGGGCGTGGTCACCGCGGCTCCGTCCAGTAGTGGTAGCCGTGATGGGCGGTGAACCCCAGGCCGCGGTACAGGCTCTGCGCCCCCGCGTTCTCCCGGGTGACCTCGAGGAACACGCGCCGCGCACCCTCGGCGCCCGCCCGCGCCAGGAGCGACCGCACCACGCGCGACGCCAGGCCCCGCCGGCGGTGATCCGGCGCGACGGCCATCGACCCGAGCCCGCCCCACAGCGCTCCCGCGGCGTCGGTGGTGAGGGTCAGGCGCGCCGCCGCGGCGGGCGCGCCGTCCGGCCCGTCGAGCGTCGCGAACAGGACGGCACCGTCGACGGCGGTCGCGAGCGGGCCCGCCACCCCGGTGAGGGCGAGCCACGCCGGTCCCGCAGTCCCGGAGATCCGGACGGCGGGGTCCGGCTCCTCGCCGGAGGCCGGCGCGGTCAGCACCTCCGACGGCAACAGCGCCGGCGCGAGGGACGACGCGCCGGGCAGGACGCGGTCCGAGAGCGACAACAGCAGCGGCAGATCCCGCGCGGCGTACCAGGCGCGCACCCCGTCGAGGCGCTGCAGCGACGCGTCCGGGTGCAGCGGGGCCGCCGAGTTGGCGCGATTCCCGGGCAGCCCCGGGGCGGCGCGGCACAGCCAGCCGTCGATCCCCTCCCGCTCCACCGACCACCAGGACCGTGCGCGGGCCAGGTCCAGCGAGCGGATCTCGCTCGCGCGTACCGGCCGCGGCGGCACCGTCTTGCACCGGACGACGGTCTCCCGCGCGATCACGTGCTCCGTGCCGTCGCGATCGGCGCGCACCCGCAGCGGGTCGCCGCCGGAGAGCAGGGTGCCGATCACGTCGGAGGCGTGCCCGGACGGCAGCAGCCGCCGGACCACCACGCGGTCGCCCGGGGCCGGCACGTCAGTGACCGAAGGGATCGTCGACGGTGCCCGGCACCCACGTCAGGCCGGGAACGGTCCACCCGTTCTTCTTGATGACCTTCTTCGCCTGCCGCGCGTACCGCCCCATGAGGACGTCGGTGTAGAGGAATCCGTCGAGGTGGCCGGTCTCGTGCTGCAGCATCCGCGCGAAGAAGCCGGTGCCCTCGATCTCCACCGCGGCGCCGTCGCGATCGGTGCCGGTGACCTTCGCCCAGTCGGCGCGGCCGGTGGGGAACGATTCGCCGGGGACGGAGAGGCAGCCCTCCCAGTCGTCGTCCGGATCGGGCATGGTCTCGGGGATCTCGGAGGTGGTGAGGGCGGGGTTGATCACCTCGCCGCGGCGGCGCTCGCCGGTCTCCTCGTCCGGGCAGTCGTAGACGAACAGCCGCAGGTCCCGGCCCACCTGGTTGCCGGCGAGCCCCACGCCGTTCGCGACGTCCATGGTCTCGAACATGTCGTCCAGCAGGGTCACGATCTCGGCCGTGGGCCTGCCGTCGGCGTCCAGGTCGACGGGCTTCGTGGGGGTGTGCAGCACGGGGTCGCCGACGATGACGATGGGAAGAACGGCCATGGGGATACACGGTAGTCGGGGCCGCGGCGGGCCGCACCGGTGCACCGGGTGCGCCCCCGGGACCGTCGGCGGCGGGTCCGCGACACGCCCCCGCAGCCCCGCGGCCGCGCCGCCGCACGTGGTTAGATTGACGGAACTACAGAAGTGTTATTCACCAATGCGGAGGGGAACGCATGGAAGGCGCCGGTGCGGCCGCGCAGAAGACGGACCGAACTGACGCGCAGCCCGTCGACGAACGCGGGCACGACGGTCTGACCAGGCGCGAGCACGACATCCTGGCGTTCGAGCGCCAGTGGTGGAAGTACGCGGGCGCCAAGGAGGACGCGATCAAGGAGCTGTTCGGGCTCTCCGCGACCCGCTACTACCAGGTGCTGAACACCCTGGTCGATACGCCCGAGGCCCTCGCGGCCGACCCCATGCTCGTCAAGCGCCTGCGCCGCGTGCGCGCCAGCCGGCAGAAGGCCCGCGCGGCCCGCAAGCTCGGCTTCGAGATCACGTGATCCGATACAGTCGGGTGTCGTGAGCACTCAGAACACCCGCGCCGTCCCGATCCGGACGATCATCATGATCCTGATCTCGGCCGCGATCATTCTCGCGGCCATCGGGATCCACGGGATCGTGACCCGGGACGACGACCCGCAGGCGGCGTTGAACGCCCAGGAGGCCAAACTCAAGGCCGCCTCCTCGCAGACCGCGCAGCCCGCCGCGGACGCCCCCACGGTGTGCCTGCTCTCCGTCGCGCGCGCCCCCGTCGCCGAGACCCGCGAGCGTCTCTCCAAGGCCGGCTTCACGGTGCGAGGCGAGGCCGCGACGGCCTGGCCCAAGGGCACCGCGGCGCCGCACGCCACCACCGTCTACTACGACGACGACGGCAAGGCGGCGGCCGAGACGGTCTCCTCCGCGCTCGAGGACGCCGCGACCGCCGCCCGGCCCGACGGCCTCCAGGCGTGCGCGGGGGCCGTCGCCGTCGCGGTCGTGAAGAAGTAGGCCGCGACGGCCGCAGCGGGGTCCTCTCCCTCGTCGCGGCGGAGGCCCCGATATGATTTCGGGCAACACCAGCCCCAGGGCGGCCCAGCCCCGGTAGCCGTTCATAAGGAGTCATCGATGACGAAGCGTCAGTTCCTCGCCCCGATCGCGATCCTTCCGGTGGCGGCCATCGCCCTGTCGGGCTGCACCACCAACGAGAAGCCCTCGGACTCGCCCGGAACGAACCCCGCGGTCGTCACGGGGGCGACGGTGCCCGCGCAGGGCCCGGTGCGCAGCCTCGCGCCGGACGCGCACGGCTCGGAGGAGACCGGTTCGAGCGCACCGTCGTCCGGCACGGCGGAGGTGAGCCTCGTCAAGCCCGACGGCAGCAGCGCCGGCAAGGCCACCTTCTCCGAGAAGGACGGTGTCGTGGTGATCGACGTGCGGGTCACGGGCCTGCCCGCCGGCTTCCACGGCATGCACATCCACGAGGTGGGCAAGTGCGAACCGAACTCCGTCGCCAAGGACGGCGCCCCGGGCTCGGCCACCAACTTCGGCTCCGCGGGCGGGCACTGGCAGAAGCCCGGCGCCAGCGGGCATCCGATGACCGGCGACCTGGTCTCGATCTACGTCAACTCCAACGGCACCGGCCAGACCGTCACCAGCACCGGTGCGTTCACGCTGAGCGACATCAAGAAGAACGCCGACGGCAACGCCCTGGTGATCCATGCCGGGCCGGACAACTTCGGCAACATCCCCTCGGCGCGCTACACCAACATCGTTCCGGGCCAGCCCGTGCCGGACGAGACCACCCTCAACACCGGCGACGCCGGCGGGCGGATCGCCTGCGGCGTGATCAAGGTCGGTTAGCCATCGAACCGGTCGCCTTCGCGGCGTCGCCGCGGCCGACCATCGGCGTCGAGTGGGAGTTCGCCCTCGTCGACCGGGAGACGGCGGACCTGGCCAGCAGGGCAGGGGAGTTGTTCGACCGTGTCCGCGCGGCCGATCCCGGGATCGCACCGCAGGTGCACTCGGAGATGCTGCGCAACACCGTCGAGGTGGTGACCGGGGTCTGTGAGAACACCGCGGAGGCGATGGCGGATCTGGAGACCGTGATCCGTGCCGTGCGGCGCACGTCCGACCCGATGGGCCTGGACCTGTTCGGGGCGGGCACGCATCCGTTCGCGCAGTGGAACGCCCAGCAGCTCACCGACAATCCGCGGTACGACGAGCTGATCGCCCGCACCCAGTGGTGGGGCCGCCAGATGCTGATCTGGGGTGTGCACGTGCACGTCGGCGTGAACCACCGCGACAAGGTGCTGCCGATCATCTCCGCGCTGCTCAACCATTACCCGCACCTGCTCGCCCTCTCGGCCAGCTCCCCGATGTGGGGTGGCCACGACACCGGTTACGCCAGCACCCGCGCCATGATGTTCCAGCAGCTGCCCACCGCGGGCCTGCCCTTCCAGTTCGAGCGGTGGAGCGAGTTCGAGCGGTTCGTGCACGACCAGAAGACCACCGGGATCATCGATCACCTCAACGAGATCCGTTGGGACATCAGGCCGGCCGTGCACCTGGGCACCATCGAGGTGCGGATCTGCGACGGCATGTCCACCTTCGCGGAGCTCGAGGCGGTGGTCGCGCTCATCCACTGCCTGGTGGTGTGGCTGGATGCGCGGCTCGACGCGGGGGAGACCCTGCCGACGCTGCCGCCGTGGCACGTGCAGGAGAACAAGTGGCGGGCAGCGCGGTACGGCCTGGACGCCATCATCATCCAGGACTCCGACAACAACGAGCGCCTGGTCACCGACGACCTCGACGAGCTCCTCGAACGCCTCACCCCGATCGCCCGGCGGCTCGGGTGCGAACGGGAACTGGCTGCGGTGCAGGAGATCCCCCGGCGCGGCGGGTCGTACCAGCGTCAGCGCGCCGTCGCCGCCGGCGTGTGCAGCACCGACGCCTACCGCGACGTCGTGCGATCGGTGACGGGCGAGCTGATCCTTCCGTAGCGCGGGCGGGGTCAGTCCCGGTTCCCGGTCTCCATCTGCTCGGGGGCGATGGTGCGGTCCTGCAGCCGCTGCTCCTGGTAGGCGACGCGGCCCACCCGGTGCGCCACCGCGGGGGCGGTGATCATGGTGAACAGGCCGGCCAGCACCAGCATCCACACGTCCACCGATCCGGACATCCGCACGATCGCCCCCGCCAGCAGCAGGAGCAGTCCCAGCGTCTGCGGCTTCGTGGCCGAATGCATGCGCGTCAGCGTGTCCGGGAAGCGGATGATGCCGATCGCGGCGGTCACCGCGAACACGGCGCCGGTCAGGAACAGGACCGAGGAGACGATGTCGACGATCATCGCAGCCCTCCCGTCCCCGGAGCGACGTCCGGCTTCTCGTCGGGCGGCCGCGGGGCGGTGCCGGCGTCGTCGGGCACGCGGAACCGCACCACCGAGAGCGAGCCGACGAACCCGATCAGCGACAGCGCCACGATCGCGGGGATCACGGAGGAGTTGCGGCTGTAGGACGCCCACACCGCGAGCCCGCCGATGGCGATCGCGACCAGCGCGTCCACCGCGACCACCCGGTCGAGGGTGTTCGGGCCCCGCAGCAGGCGGTAGGAGGTGAGGAACGCGGCGACGACGAGGATCACGCCGGTGATCACGAACACGGCGGTCATGGCTTCTCCTGTCCGTCTCGGTGCTGCGCCCTGCGGTGGGCGATCTCGGGGGCGGCCATCCGGCGCGCGTCGCTCGCGAGGCCACGCGACGCGGTGCTCACGTGGTGGAACTCGTCGTCGTCGATGCCGTGCATCGGGCTCGGATGCCACTCGCTGTCGCGCTCGAAGGCGCTGATGAACAGGCGTTCCAGACGCGCCGTCGTGCGGTAGAACTGGCGCACCGCCTTCTCGCTGCTCACGTCCACCACGTGCACGTACAGCAGCCGCCGCTGGGTGTCGATCTCCAGCACCATCGTGCCGGGGATCAGGTTCATCATGTCCACCAGCAGGGTGAGCACCAGGTCCGACTTGATCGACACCTTGGCCCGCAGCACGGCGCTCAGCGGCATCGCGCCGGGGCGGATCGCCAGCCACGCGACCTCGAGCGACGAGCGGAACATCTCCACCACGAACACGCCGATCAGCTTGAGCAGCGCCCCGATGTGCACGCGGCCCTCCACGGGGACCGGCGGCAGGGGGAGCAGCAGCAGGATCGCCAGGCCCACGAGCAGCCCGGCCGCGATGTTGCCCCAGGACACGGTGCCCCACAACATGACCCACACCGCGTCGAGCCACACCAGGTGCCCCAGCTTCACCAGGACGGCGCGGCCGTCGCGCAGGTCGGGCAGGATCCGGGTCACCAGTCGCCTAGCCATGGGTGCCTCCCTCCCTGCCCTCGGTGAGCGGCGTGTACGCGTGCCACCCGTCACCGTCGGGCATGGTGAGTTTCGCGGCCCCCTCGGGGCCGAGCACGGCCTCCACGTAGTCGGCCCGGCCGATCAGCTGGTCGGCGGCCCGGTCGGTGACCGTGAACATCGGACCGGCGAGGAGTGCGAGGAGCAGCCCCACGCCGAGGAGGCCCGCGGTGGGCGCCACCATGCTCAGCGGCATCCGGCCCGGGTCCTCGCGCTCGGCGAACTCGATCACGTCGGCGTCGTTGAGCAGGGCCTGCGGATGCGCCACGGCCAGCTGCCCCTCCGGGGCGTCCGACCGGGGGCGCCAGAACGCCTTCGTCCACACGCGGACCACCGCGTACAGGGTGAGCAGGCTGGTGATCACGCTCCCGGTGACCAGCACCCACGCCAGCACGGAGCCCTGGCGCACACCCGCCTCGAGCAGGCCGACCTTGCCGACGAAGCCCGAGAACGGCGGGATGCCACCGAGATTGAGCGCCGGCAGGAAGAACAGGATCGCGAGCACGGGGCTGGCGGCGGCGAGACCGCCCAGCCTGCGCAGCGTCGCGGCCCCGGCCTGGCGTTCGATGAGGCCCACCACCAGGAACAGCGTGGTCTGCACCAGGATGTGGTGCACCACGTAGTAGATCGTGGAGCTGAGGCCCAGCGGCGTCGAGAGCGCGATCCCGAAGATCATGTAGCCGATGTGGCTGACCAGGGTGAAGGAGAGCAGGCGCTTGATATCGGTCTGGGCGATGGCGCCGAGGATGCCCACGATCATGGTGAGCAGCCCGGCGATCATCAGCACGTCGTCGAGGCGTCCGCCCGGGAACAGCAGCGTGTGCGCCCGGATGATCGCGTACACACCCACTTTGGTGAGCAGGCCGGCGAAGACCGCGGTGACGGGCGCGGGCGCCGTCGGATACGAGTCGGGCAGCCACGTCGACAGTGGGAACACAGCCGCTTTGATGCCGAACGCCACCAGCAGCACCGCGAACAGGGTGGTGCGGGTGCCCGAGGGCAGGCCCTGCAGCTTGATCGCCATATCGGCCAGGTTCAGCGTGCCGGTCGCGAAGTAGGCGTAGGCGATCCCCAGCAGGAACACGACGGACGAGACCATCGAGACCATCACGTAGGAGACGCCGGCCCGCACCCGGTCGGCGCTGGCCCCCACCGTGAGGAGCACGAAGCTCGCGGCGAGCAGCATCTCGAAGGAGACGAACAGGTTGAACAGGTCGCCCGCGAGGAAGGCGTTGCACACGCCCGCTGCGAGGATCAGGTAGGTGGGGTAGAAGATCGAGACCGGCTGGTGCTCGTCGCCGTCCCGGATGCCCTGCCCCACCGAGTACACGAGGACGGCGAGCAGCACGATCGCGGAGATCAGCACCATCAGGGCCGCGAGCTGATCGGCGACCAGGGTGATGCCCAGCGGCGCGCCTTTCCCGTCGCGGTCGCCCCAGCCGCCCACGTGCAGCGCGACGGTGCCGTGCCGGTCCGTGTAGTACAGCATCGCGGCGGAGACGACCACGATCCCCGCGAGCGCCAGCAGCGAGATCAGGCGCTGCAGCCGGGGATGGCGGCCCATCACCATCGTGACGGCGGCGGCCACGATCGGCAGCACCGTGGGCAGGGGGATGAGGGCGAGCATCAACGAGGCGTTCATCGCTGCTCCTCCCGCGCGTCCTTCTGCGTCGCCCGGTCGGGCAGCGGCAGTGCGCCGGTGTCCACCACGTCCACGCGGGCCTGCATGAGCTCCTCAGGGGTCAGGGGCTCGCCGTCGGGGCCGAACGCGTCGCCCAGGGCCGACGGTGCGCCGGTGATCGGATCGTCCGAGGCGTCGTAGTCGGGATCGTCGGAGGCGACGTCGACGTCGCGCTCGAGCACCTTGGTGTCCTCGGGGTCGTCGTCGACCTCGTCGTCGGTGTTGATGGTGAACGAGCGGTAGGCCAGCGCGAGGATGAACGCCGCCATGCCCATGGTGATCACGATGGCGGTGAGGATCATCGCCTGCGCCAACGGATCCGCCTCCGTGAGCCGCCCGTCCGAGAAGTACCCGACGATGGGCGGGTTCCCCGGCGGCGAGGAGAGCGCGAGCAGCAGCAGGTTCACCGCGTTGCCGAACAGGATGATGCCCATGAGCATGCGGGTGAGGCTGCGGTCCAGCAGCAGGTACACCCCCGTGGCCACCATGACGGCGACCGCGGCGAAGAGCCCGACGTCGATGATCACCGCGCACCACCTGCCGACTGCACGGGAAGGGGCGAGGTCATATCGGCGGGGGAACCTTCCAAGTCGAGTCGCGCGCCGAGGCTGCGCAGTACGTCGAGCACGAGGCCGACGACGATGAGGTAGACGCCGGCGTCGAAGATCAGTGCGGTCACCACCTTGACGTGGCCGAACACCGGCAGGGTGAACTCGACGGCCACGGACGACATGGCCGGCGCGCCCACGAGCAGCGAGACCACCGTCCCGGCCGCGGCGAGCAGGAGCCCGGTGCCGAGGATGCGGCCCGCGTCGAGGGGGAGCGCCTCGCCGATCTCGTATCGCCCGCCCGCCAGGTAACGCAGCACCAGGGCCAACCCGGCCGTGAGGCCGCCGGCGAAGCCGCCGCCGGGCGCGTTGTGGCCGGCGAAGAAGAAGTAGATCGACACCACCATGAGGGTGGGGAACGCCAGCCGGGACGTGATCTCGAGGACCAGCGACCGGTGCCGCGGATCGCGCAGCGCGCTGCCGATCAGCCAGGTGTTCCCGGGGGAGGCGATCTCCGCCGCGGCGCGCTCGGCGCTCACCCGTGGCGCCGATCCGAAGCGGCGGTTGCGGAACACCAGGGATGCCACGCCGGTGGCGGCGACCAGCAGCACCGAGATCTCGCCGAACGTGTCCCAGGCGCGGATGTCCACGAGGATCACGTTGACCGTGTTGTGGCCGTAGCCGAACTCGTAGGCCTGGCCGGGCAGACGGTCCGCGACCGGCGCCGCCACCCGGGCGCCGCGCGCCGCGACCGCGACCACGAGGACCATCGCCGCGACCGCCACGCCCAGCAGGGCGCGGGCGATCCGCGACGGCCGGTTGCCGGTGATCGGCGCCTCGGCGGGCAGCTTCCGCAGCACCAGGACGAATACGACCAGCGTGAGGGTCTCGACCAGGAACTGGGTCAGCGCGAGGTCGGGTGCGCCGTAGATCGCGAAGATCACGCCCGTGCCGTACCCGGTGACGCCGACCACGAGGACCGTCGCCAGGCGGTTCCGCAGGAGCACCGCGGTGAGCGAGGCGGCGCACATCAGCACCGAGACGGCGAGGAACAGGGGCGAGGCCTCGACCCGCAGGTCGGGGTGGGCGCGGGTGCCGAAGACCAGCACGAGGACCGGCAGCAGCACCAGGGTCAGCAGGATCGTGCCCTGCGTCAGGGGCAGCGAACCGCGCTGCGTGCCCTGCGTCATGCGCAGCGAGACGACGTCCGCCGCACGCAGGGTGGCGTCGTACAGCCTGTCCGCGTTCCCCAGCAGGACGCTGCCGCGGCGCCGCAGCCGCGCGAGCGGGCTGCGCGGCGCGGCGATCAGGACGCCGGTGCCGATGATCAGCACGGTGAGCAGCAGCGGCAGCGTCAGCCCGTGCCAGAGGGCGAGGTGGTAGCTCTCCTCCGCGGGTGGGAACGCCTCGTCCGGGTATTCGGCGAGCACGCCGTCGAGCCGGAACGAGAGCACGCCGTCGATCAGGCAGAGCGCGGCGAGCAGCGCCGGCCCGGCCAGGAACAGCGGGCTGATCGCGTGCATGCCCTCCACGGCGCTGGTCGGCTTCGACTGCCGCTTCCGGCCGAACGCGCCCCACAGGAAGCGGATGCTGTACGCCACCGTCAGCGCCGAACCGACGCACATTCCGACCAGCAGGATCAGCGGGATCGGGGCCGGCAGGGTGGCGTGCAGCATGGTCTCGAGCGCCGCCTCCTTGCCCACGAAGCCGTACAGCGGCGGGATGCCCGCCATCGACGCGGCGGCGAGCGCCGCGATCACCGCGAGCGCCTTCTGCCGGTCACCGAGGAGCGCCAGGCGCCGGATGTCGCGGGTGCCGGTCGCGTGGTCGATGATGCCGACCACCATGAACAGGGTCGCTTTGAACAGCGCGTGCGCCGTCAGCATCGTCATGCCCGCGAGCGCGACGTTCCGCTCGCCCGTGCCGACGAGCACCATCAGCATGCCCAGCTGGCTGACGGTGCCGAACGCCAGGATCAGCTTGAGGTCGAACTCCCGCAGGGCGCGCCACCCCGCCAGGATCATGGTGAGGATGCCGAGACCCAGGACGATCACCCGCCACGCGGTCAGGTGCGCGAACGCGGGCGCGAGCAGTGCCACCAGCAAGACGCCGGCCTTCACCATCGCCGCGGCGTGCAGGTAGCCGGAGACCGGGGTGGGTGCGGCCATGGCGCCGGGCAGCCAGAAGTGGAAGGGCACGATCGCGGACTTGCTGATCGCGCCGATCAGGATGAGCACCACGCCCACCTCGACGCCGATGGAGATGGTCGACGGGTCGGCGGTGGCGCGGGCGATCACCTCGGAGAACAGGTAGCTGCCGTAGTGCTCGCCGAGCTCGATGATGCCGACCAGCATCGCGAGGCCGCCGAGCGTGGTGACCAGCAGCGCCTGGGTGGCGGCGCGGCGGCTGGTGGCGCGTTCGGCGTAGTAGCCCACGAGCAGGAAGCTCAGCACCGAGGTGAGCTCCCAGAAGACGTACATGACCAGCATGTTGTCGCTGACCACGAGGCCGAACATGACGGCCATGAAGGCCACCATCTCCGCCGCGAAGGTGGGCAGCTTGCGGGTGTTGGTGACGCCCGTGAAGTAGCCGGCGCAGTACACGAGGATGACGGCGCCGATGCCGAGGACCAGTACGGACATGATCGCCGACAGCGGGGTGAGCCGCAGGTCCACGTTCATGTTCAGCGCAGGGACCCACCGCACGGTCTCGGTGCGGTCGGGCTCGCCCGAGACGGGCCACACGGCGATGACCCACGCCAGCGCCGCCGCGGGCACGAGGGCGAGGCCGAGGAATCCGCGCGCGCCGAACCGACCGACCACCAATGGTGCGGCTAAGGTCGCCAATGACAAGCAGACAAGGATGACAAGCAAGGGCACTCCGTCCTGGGTGAGCGGGGTGTCGTTCCTTTGAGATTCTACCGGTAGGCCTGTGGGGAGCTGCATGGACCAGTTGACGGATCGTCCGATCACTTCATCGCGCTGGGCACGCGCCGCCGCCGCGGTGCTCGCCGCGGGGGGGCTGCTGTTCGCCGCGGGCTGCGGCGACGACGCGCAGGACTCGCCCTCCGCCGCCGTGACCCTGCCCGCGAGCTTCCCCAAGGACGACGTGCCGATTGTCGACGGCACGCTGATCGACGCGGGCGAACGCGGGCAGGGCGGCGTCACCGTGTTCAACGTGACGGTGCAGGCCGGGGACGGCGGCTTCGCGGCCGCGAAGAAGAAGCTCACCGACGCCGGCTATCTCGCGCTCGGCGCCGGCGCGGGCGCACCCGACAACGCCTCGCAGTCCGCGCAGTTCTCCGGCAAGGGATACGTGATCACCGTGAGCACCGTGCAGGCGGGCGCCGTCCCGAACGCGGTCTTCTACTCCGTCAGCAGGGGCTAGCGCGTTCTCGAACCCGCTCGAAACGCGATCGGGGCGAAGTATTTGCATCGTGACCTCGTAGAACGGCGGTTTCGGAACGCTGCTTCTCCACAGATTTGGGTACCTAACGTGTTTCGTCCACAGCGGCGGGCCGGCCGGGGCTGATCAGGCCGGCGGGACCGGCACGATCGGCTCATGGGCAGTCACGATCTGATCGCCGCGCTCGCCGCGGGCAATGGCGGAGTCGTCTCCCGCAGGCAGCTCGTGCGCGCAGGCGCAGGCGCCGCGGAGGTCGACGAACTCCGCCGGCGGAGGGCGCTCAGGGTGATCCGCCGCGGCTGGTACGAAACCCCCGGTGCCGACGCGGCAGTGGTCGCAGCGGTGCGCGCCGGCGCGACGGTCGCGTGTGTCTCGGCGCTGAAGCATCGGCCCGGGGTGTGGATCCCGCCGTATCAGCGGCGGCTCCACGTGCGGTGGTCCCGGTACCGGGACGCACCGAAGTTCGATGAGCAGTGCCGCGCCCACCGCACCCTGGCGACGCCGATCGCGGCGGTCGATGCGCTGCCGGAGGCGCTGGCCTGCGCAGCCAACTGCCTCGACCCGGACATGTTCGTGGCCGTCGCGGATTCCGTGCTGAGGCTCACCCCTCCGGTCGACCTCGCCGATATCCGGACCTGGTTCGAGGGTGCTCCGATGCGGACGCGCAGACTGCTCGAGCAGCTCGATCCGGCGGCTGAATCGGGGACTGAATCCGTCGTGCGGTATCGGCTGCGCAGCGCGCACATCGGGGTGCGCACACAGGTGGTGATACCCGGCGTGGGCAGGGTGGACCTGCTGGTCGGCGACCGCCTCATCATCGAGTGCGACAGCGACGGCCACCACAACGGTGATCGGCGCAAGGCCGACTGCAAGCGCGACCGCGCCTCCACCGTCGGCAACTACCGCGTGCTCCGGATCGACTACGACGAGGTGATGGACGAGCAGCAATGGGCCGCGTTCCTCCAGGAAGTCCTCTCTCTGGTCCGCAAGGGGCGGCATCGTGGCACCACCGACTTCTGAAACCGGGCCCGTGCTCGATCACGATGGAAATGATTCGCCCTACTCGCTCGGAGGCGCGGTTTCGGAAGCTACGCCCCGCGGCGGTCGGCGTACTCCTGCAGGGCCTGTACCTGCGCGGGGTCCAGGGAGGGCCGCACCGCCAGGCGCGCGGCCTCGACGTCCTCGGCGGTCACCGTGGCCGCGTCCAGGTCGCGGCGCATAGCGGTGAGCGCCGCCTCGCGCAGCAGCGCCGTGCAGTCGGCCGCCGAGTACCCGTCCAACTGCTCCGCCAGCGCGTCGAGGTCCACGTCGGCGAGGGGGATCGACCGCGAGCCGGTCCTCAGGATCTCCGCGCGGGCCTGCGCGTCCGGCGGCGGCACGAAGATCAGCCGCTCCAGGCGCCCCGGCCGCAGCAAGGCAGGGTCCACCAGGTCCGGCCGGTTCGTCGCGCCCAGCACCACCACGTCGCGCAGGGGCTCGGCGCCGTCGAGCTCGGTGAGCAGCGCGGCCACCACCTTGTCGCCCACCCCGGAATCGCTCGACTGCCCGCGCCGCGGCGCGAGCGCATCCACCTCGTCGAGGAAGATCAGCGACGGTGCGCTGCCCCGCGCCCGCGCGAACAGGTCGCGGACCGCCTTCTCGGACTCGCCGACCCACTTGTTCATCAGCTCCGCGCCCTTCACCGCGTGCACCGAGAGCTGCCCGGACGCGGCGAGCGCGCGCACCACGAACGTCTTGCCGCAGCCGGGCGGCCCGTACAGCAGCACCCCGCGGGGCGGTTCCACGCCGAGCCGCGCGAACGTGTCCGGGTGCCGCAGCGGCCACAGCACCGTCTCCGTGAGGGCCTGCTTGGTCGCCACCATGTCGCCCACGTCATCCAGGGTGATCGACCCGACGGCCACCTCCTCCGTGGCCGAGCGGGACACGGGCCGGATCACCGAGAGCGCGCCCAGCAGGTCGGGCTGGGTGATCGCGACCCGCTCGTCGGTGCCGACCACGCGCGCCGCGGCGCGCAGCGCGCCCTCCCGGCACAGCGCGGCCAGATCGGCGGCGACGAAACCCGGTGCGCGTAGCGCTATCTCGTGCAGATCCAGGTCCACGGTGGGCGCCTGATGCAGCAGGAGTTCGAGCAGCTGCTCGCGCTGCTTCGCGTCCGGCAGGTCGACGGTGACCGTGCGGTCGGCCAGGTCGGGTTCCCGCACCCGCGAGTCCAGTTCGCCCGGGGCGGAGGTGGTGGCGATCAGGGCCACGCGCGGCGTCGCGACCGCCCGCCGCAGCTCGTCGAGGATCATCGTGGACACCGGCTCGCGGGTCGCGGGCAGCAGCGCCTCCACGTCCCGGACCAGCAGCGCGGCACCGGAATCCGTCTCGCCCCCGGCCGCCGTCTCGCGGACGCGGGTGACGGCGTCCCGCACCCGCGCCAGCCGAGCCTGCGGCTCCAGGGCGCCGGTCAGCGCACCGTCGAGCTCGACGAGGGGGCGCGGGGCCACCACGGCCCGTGCCACGGTGGCCTTGCCGCCGCCGGTCGGGCCGGTGATGAGCACCCCGAGCCGCGCCGGCGCACCGAGCTTCTCCAGGAGCTCCGGCTCGTCGAGCGCCAGCGACAGCCACTCGGTCAGGCGCCGCACCGCGCCGTCCGCGCCCACCAGGTCGGCGACCGGGCGCACGGGCGGCGCCTCGGCCTCCGGCGGGGCGGCCAGGTCGCCGACCGCCGCGCTCGGGGCCGGGGACGCGGGCACGGCGGCGCCGTCGTCGTCCGCCCAGAGCACGGCCGAGTTCGGTTGCACGGAAACGGGTCCCGGCTCCGGATCGACCCCGGCCACGGTGAGGAGCTCGTTGGTCCAGGTGACCCCGACGAGCCGGGACAACTGCGCCGCCGCTTCCGCGGTGGAGGTGCCCGGGCCCAGGTCGCGCGGCAGCAGCGAGACGGTGTCGCCGGGCATCATCACCTTGCCGAGCAGCGCCTGCCGCAGGGCGGCACCGTCGAGCGCGGTGCGGGTCAGGGCGCTGCCGCGCAACAGGACCCGCTTCGCGCCGTACACGGTGGCGGGCGAGATCACCACCTGGGCGTCCTCCCGGAGGCCGCAGTTGGCGATGGTCAGCTCATCGAGCAGGGCGACGCCGGGGGCGCTGCCGGACGGCGCGGCCGCCACGACGGCGGCGGTGCGGCGCGCGCCGAGCAGTTCGATCCCGTCCCATTCGCGCAGCCCGAGCGCGGCGAGGGCCTCCGGGTGGATCCGGACGATGCCCCGCCGTGCCTCGAGGGCCGAGGTCTGCAGGCGGACGGTGAGCGAGAGGTTCGACACGCGCTCCACCCTAGTTCGCCGGGGCGCCGCGCGGAGGCCCGCCGACCCCGGCGGGGATCACTCCTCGCGGGTGGGGCGGCGCAGGCCCAGCCGGGCCGCGGTGCGGCGTCCGCCGCGGCCCGCGGTGGCGGCGCGCCGGTGCGGACGGACCGGGCGGCGCTGTTCGCGGCGCATGGCGCGCCGCTCCGCCGGCTTGCTGTCCCAGGCCTCCGGGCGGGCCACGACCCACCGCTTGGACCGCCAGGCGAACGGGATGTGCAGCAGGTACAGGGCGATCACCACGAGCAGCGCGACGTACGGGTAGGTGAGGATCAGCGCGGCCAGGCCGGCGACCAGCACCAGCACGCCCGCGGCCTTCGCCGGCTGCACCGTCATCGTCTTGAAGCTGGAGGTGGGGATGCGGGAGACGGTGAGCGCGGCGATGAACAGCGTCCACACCGCGACCATCGGGGTGCTCACCCACCAGCCGTCGCCCCACTCCTGCTGCGCCGCCAGCGGTGCCAGCACCAGGAGGGCGCCCGCGGGCGCGGGCACGCCCACGAAGAAGTCCTTGGTGTACGCGGGCGCCGTGGGGTCGGCGGCGAGGGTGTTGAACCGCGCCAGCCGCAGCACCATCGCCGCCACGAACAGCAGCGCCACCATCCAACCGGCGGGCGAGCCGGGGAAGCACACGAAGTACAGGATCAGCGCCGGGGTCACCCCGAAGTTGATGGCGTCGGCGAGCGAATCGAGTTCGGCGCCGATCTTGGTGGAGGCGCCCAGCAGCCGGGCCACGCGGCCGTCGAGGCCGTCGAGGATCGCGGCGATCACCACCAGCATCAGTGCCAGATCGACCTTGCCGTCCGCGGCGAACCGCACACCCGTCAGGCCCGCGCACAGAGCCGCCACCGTCAGCACGGACGGCAGGATCATCACGCCGACGGGACGCGGCTGCTCCGGTTGCGCGGCGGGGCTCACGGTAGTCGCGCGATCACGGTCTCGGCCGCCACCGCCCGCTGGCCGCTGTACGCGGTGAGCTCGGTGCCGGCGGGGAAGTAGGTATCGACCCGGGAGCCGAACCGGATGATGCCGTAGGTCTGGCCCAACTCGAGGTGCTCGCCCGGCGCGCAGTCGGTGCGGATGCGCCGCGCCACCAGGCCGGCGATCTGCACGACGCCGACCGGGCCGTGCTCGGTGGCGAGCCGCACCGAGGTCCGCTCGTTGCGGTCGCTGGCCTCGGGCAGGTCGGCCGGGAGGAACTTGCCGTCGATGTGCACCACCGAATCGACCACGCCGGCGAGCGGCGCGCGCTGCACGTGCGCGTCGAACACCGAGAGGAAGATCGAGACGCGGGGCAGCGGGGCATCCCCGAGGCCCAGCTCGCGCGGTGGGACGTGCTCGTCGACGAGGGTCACCTCGCCGTCGGCCGGCGCCACCGCGACGCCTTCGGCGGTGGGGCAGACCCGGGGCGGATGCCGGAAGAAGCCGGCGCACGCGGCCGCCGTGATAAGGGCCGGAACCCGCACCCACGGCCGCCGGTAGCCCACCGCCGCGACCCCGAGGGAACCCGCGATGAACGGGGTCCCCGCGGGGTGCAGCGGCGGAACCGTGTGGTGGATCAGCTCCGCGATGTGCTCGATTCCGGTGGAGTGCTCGGTCAGATGCCCGTCGACCGGCGTGCGAGGTCGGCGTGCCACCTGACGTCCCTTCTGTTCGCTGTCATGTCGGGTGACATTCTGACACCCGACGGCGCGATCACTTGCGTCCGGTGACCAGCTTCACGATGAACAGCAGCACCACGGCGCCGACGATCGCGGTGAAGAACGTGAACCAGTAGCCACCACCGGCGACGTCGAAGCCGAGCAGGTACAGGATGAACCCGCCGAGCAGGCCGCCGATGATGCCGACGACCACGTTGAGCAGGAAGCCCATCTGCTTGTTGGTGCCCATGATCATGCTGGCGATCCAGCCGGCGAGGCCGCCGATGATGATCCAGCCGATCCAACCGACCTTGTCCGCCGCGAACGTGGCGGCGAGAAGGGAAGAGTCTGCGTACTGCGCGATCATGACGTCTCCTTGTTAGAGGTGCAGGTCGATCACGTCCACCGTCGATCCCTCGGCCAACTGTTCGACCTCGGCGGGAACATCCAGAAGACAATTCGCCTGTGACAGCCATCGTAGGTAGTGAGACCCCGGACCACCGAGAACCGAGACCGAATCGGTACCGTCGGCGCCGGTCGTGACGAGTCCGCGCAGGTACTGGCGTTTCCCGGGGATCGACTCGACGGCCCCGGCGAGTCGCGCGCGGCGCCGCGGGCGGTCCGGCAGGCCCATCGCCGCGCACAGGGCCGGCCGCAGGAACACCTCGAACGAGACCAGGGCGCTCACCGGATTGCCGGGGAACGCGACGAACGGGACGGGCGGCGCACCGTCGAGCGTGACGGTGCCGCAGCCCTGCGGCATCCCCGGTTGCATGGCGACCTTGACGAACTCCACGCCGCGGTCCGCCAGCGCGTCTTTGACCACCTCGTACGCACCGGCGCTGACGCCGCCGCTAGTGATCACGAGGTCGATCCCGCCGGCCCGGACGCGGTCCGCGAGCCGCTCCAGGAACGCCTCGGGCCGGTCCTCGACGAAGCGCAGCACCTCCGCGGTGACCCCGCCCGTCTCGGCCAGGGCCGCGGCCAGCATCGGTGCGTTCGACTCGTAGATCTGGCCGGGCCGCAGCGGGGCGCCGGGCTCGACGAGTTCGGAGCCCGTGGAGAGCACGGCGACGTTCAGGGGTGCGAGCACCGGGAGCGTCGTCAGGCCCAGGGCGCACGCCAGGCCCACGGCGGGAGGCCCCACCCGCTCGCCGGCGGTCAGCGCGACCGCGCCGGCCTCGATATCGCTTCCCGCGTGCCGGAAGAACCGGCCGGGTTCGGGTGCGGTGTCGATGCGGACCCGCGTGACGCCGCCGTCGGTGTGCTCCACCGGAACGATCGCGTCGGCACCCTCGGGCAGCGGCGCCCCGGTCATGATGCGGTGCGCCGCGCCGGGTTCCAGCGGCGGCACCTCGGTGCGGCCGGCGGGGATGTCCGCCGTCACCTCGAGTACGGCGCCCGCGACGGCATCGGCCGCGCGGACCGCGTACCCGTCCATCGCCGAATTGGTGAACGGCGGCAAGGAGATCGGCGAACGGCGCCGAGTATCCGTGGCCTTCGTGCATTTCACCAACGCGCTCGAACGTGGCCGAGATGACCGATTCGGGGCGGCGGCGCTGCTTGTCGTCCAGCGGCTTCTCGCCGTTGAGGCGCGGGAAA
>JBEBXD010000006.1:0-73566 GCA_040391845.1 Tsukamurella paurometabola
CGTGGGCGTGTTCGCCGGCCTGCTGGTGCTCTTCGGCGGCGCCCCGCACGCCGAGCCGGCGCCGGCCGGAACGGCCGCCCCCGCGCTGACCTCCGTGGTCACCGTCCGCGCCGGGCAGGACCTGGAGCAGATCGCCCGCGAGATCGCACCGGAACGCGACCCCGCGTCCGTCGCGGCCGAGATCTCGGAGATCAACGGCCTGCGCGACGGGCGGGTCGAGTCGGGGCAGACCCTCATCACCCCGCGGTACTGAACGGCGCCGGAGCGAAGGAGAAACGGATGACGACGCACATGACGGTCCTCGATTCCCAGCGGCACGGGCGGGGCGCCCACCTCGACAACGTGGTGCCGTTCCCACGCCGAGTATTCTCGGAGGCGAGATCGCGGGGCACGGCGGTGGCAGGGGCCACCGTGCTGGCCATGCCCCGCCGGACGGCCGAGCGCAGCCGCGTGGGAGGTGGACCGATGCATTGCCCGTTCTGCAAGAACGACGACACCCGTGTGGTCGATTCGCGCGTCTTCGACGACGGGCAGGGCATCCGCCGGCGCCGCTCCTGCAACGAGTGCGGCCGCCGCTTCACCACGGTCGAGAGCGCGGTCATGGCCGTGGTCAAGCGCAACGGCGTCACCGAGCCGTTCAGCCGCGAGAAGGTGATGCAGGGGGTGCGCCGCGCGTGCCAGGGACGGGACGTCGCCGAGGACGATCTGCACAAGCTCGCCCAGCAGGTCGAGGAGGCGATCCGCGCCACCGGCGTGGCCGAGGTGCCGGCGAACGAGGTGGGGCTGGCCATCCTGGGGCCGCTCCGCGACCTCGACGAGGTGGCGTACCTGCGGTTCGCGTCCGTCTACCAGGGCTTCTCGTCCATCGAGGACTTCGAGGCGGCCATCCGCGAGCTGCGCACCCGCGCGGCCGCCGCCGGTCCCACCGACGCCGCCTGAGCCCGACGTCCCCGGTCAGTCCTGGTCCGCGATCGCGGCCAGCACCTTCTTCTCCGAGACCGACCCGGCCGTCCCGAGGGACTGCGCGAACAGGCTGACCCGCAGCTCCTCGATGAGCCAGTGCACGCGGTCGAGCGCGGCGTCGCGCCGGTGTTCGGGCAGTGCGTCGAGTTTCGCGGTGAGCGCCGCGTAGACGCGGTCCAGGCTCGCCATCCCGCGGTCGTCCCGGTCGATCGCGGCGGGCAGCGCCGCCCACCGCGCCGCGGCCCCCGCGGTGTATCGCGGGAGGTGCTGCAGGTGCACGTCCTCCGTGGCGGCGACGAATCCGGGGAACAGTAGGCCGTCCAGCTGCTCGGCGATGTCGTCCGCCGCGTCGCGCAGCGCAGGCGGTGCGGAGGCGATCGCGCCCCGCACCTCGGTGGCAGTCGCGATCGCCGCGGCCACGTGCGCGAAGTTCCGCTGCACCGCCTCGCCGAGTCCCGCCCGGACGGTCGCGGTGAGGTCGGCGAACTCGCCGGGCGTCCATGCGACGCCCGCGCGGGACCGCAGATCCGTGATGGCACGGCGCCGGCAGTCCGCCACCAGGTCCATCGGCGAGGCGTACGGGCTCTGCGACAGCGCGAGCCGCTCCCGCGGGCCCACCGACTGCAGCACCGATTTGTGCGCCGCGGGAAGGGCGTTCGCGAGGAGCACGTCCAGGCCGGCGCCCATCAGCGCGGCCTGCTCCGGCTCCGCGGCCACCACCCGGACCCCCGCGCGGTCCCCGTCGGGGTAGAGCGTGCCGAACCCCGTCACCCGGCTGCCGCGCACCTCGGTGTCGATGGTGCGCGGCACGTCGCCGAGGGTCTGCGCCGTCCACTGCGTCGCCGGCGCGCGCTCGTACGCCCCCGCCCGGGCCGAGAGGTCCTCCTGCACCGCGGCGCCCAGCCGGCGCTTGAGCGCGTCGAGGTCCTTGCCGGACCCGAGCTCCCGGCCGTCGTCGCCGATCACGGTGAACGTCACCCGCAGGTGGTCGGGGATCGCGGCGGCGGAGAAGTCGGCCGCGCGGATCACGGTGCCCGACAGCTGAGTCAACTCCCGGGCCAGGCCCTCGGTGAGCGGCTCGGCCCGCGGGGCGAGCCGCGCGAGGGCGGCCGCGGCGAAGTCCGGAGCCGGCACCACCTCGCGGCGCAGCTGCTTGGGCAGCGACTTGATCAGCGCCACCGCCAGCTCCTCCCGCATCGCGGGCACGAGCCACTCGAAGCCGTCGGCGCGCACCGTCGCCAGGTCCTTGACCGGGATCCGTGCCGTCACACCGTCGTCCGCCTCGCCCGGCGAGAATCGGTACTTCAGCGGCACCTCGATCCGGCCCTGCAGCCAGGACGTGGGGTACGCCGCTGCGGTGACCTCGGCGGCAGCGCCTCCCACCAGGAGGTCGTCGGCGGTGAAGTCCAGCAGGCCCGGGTCGGTGCGGGACGCCTTCTTCCACCACGCGTCGAAGTGCCGCGCCGAGACGATGCCCTCGGGAACCCGGCGGTCGTAGAAGTCGAACAGGCCGTCCTCGTCGACCACGATGTCGCGCCGGCGGGCCTTGTCCTCCAGGTACGCGGCGTCGTCGAGCAGCGCGCGGTTCCGGGCGAAGAACGCGTGCCGCGTTCGCCATTCGCCCTGGACGAGTGCGTGCCGCAGGAACAACTCGCGCGCGGCCTCCGGGTCGATCCGGCCGTAGTTCACCGTGCGGTCCGCGACCAGCGGCACGCCGAACAGCGTCACCCGCTCCTTCGCGAGCACGGCCTCCCGCTTGGTGGACCAGTGCGGCTCGGAGTAGTGGTGCTTGGCCAGCGGGCCCGCCAGCTTCTCCGCCCACTCGGGTTCGATCCGCGCCACCGTCCGCGCGAACAGGCGGGAGGTCTCCACCAGCTCGCCGGCCATCACGAACCGCGGCGGCTTGCGGTAGAGCGCCGACCCCGGGAACACCAGGAACTTGGCGCCCCGCGCCCCGAGGAACTCCTTGCCGTCCGGCTCGCGCAGTCCGATGTGCGACAGCAGTCCGGCCAGCAGCGCCTGATGGATCAGGTCCGCCGACGGTGCCGGTTCCCGGCCCAGGGATTCGACCTTCCACCCCAGGTCGCGGCAGATCTGCCGGAGCTGGCCCTGCAGGTCCTGCCATTCGCGGATCCGCACGTAGTGCAGGAACTCCCGCTGGCACTCCCGCCGGAACGCGCTCGAGCTGAGCTCCGCCCGGCGGTCGCCCAGGTGCCGCCACAGCGTCAGGTACGAGAGGAAGTCGGAGGTGGGGTCCGCGAAGCGGGCGTGCTGCGCATCGGCGGCCTGACGATGCTCGGCCGGACGCTCGCGCACGTCCTGGATGGACATGCCGGCCACGATGACCAGGACCTCGGGGAGGACCCCGAGCTCGCGGGCCGCCACCAGCATCCGCGCCATCCGCGGATCGACCGGCAGGTCCGCGAGGAGCCTGCCCACCTCGGTGAGCCGCTTGTGCCCCGCCTCCGCCTGCTGATCTCCCTTGGTCCCGCTCGCTCCGCTCCCGGCGACCTCCAACGCGCCGAGTTCCTCGAGCAGCGCTGTGCCGTCGCGCACCGCCCGCTCGTCCGGCGGGTCCACGAAGGGGAACGCGGAGACCTCGCCCAGTTCCAGCGCGGTCATCGACAGGATCACCGAGGCGAGGTTGGTCCGCAGGATTTCGGGGTCGGTGTACACGGGCCGCGCGTCGAAGTCCGCCTCCGAGTACAGCCGGATGGCGATGCCGTCCGAGGTGCGCCCGCAGCGCCCGGAGCGCTGCTGGGCCGATGCCTGCGAGACGGGCTCGATCGGCAGCCGCTGCACCTTGGTGCGCAGCGAGTAGCGGGAGATGCGCGCAGTGCCCGTATCCACCACGTACTTGATCCCGGGCACGGTGAGCGAGGTCTCGGCGACGTTGGTGGCCAACACGATCCGACGGCCCCGGTGCGGCGCGAACACCCGGTGCTGTTCGGCCGAGGACAGGCGCGCGTACAGCGGCAGGACCTCGACCGGCGTGCCGCTCCCGCCCGCCCCGAACCGCGCCTGCAGCGCCTCGGCCGCGTCGCGGATCTCGCGTTCGCCGGAGAGGAACACCAGCACGTCACCGGGGGCCTCGCGGAACAGCTCGTCCACCGCGTGCACGATGCCCGTGACCTGGTCGAGGGGTTCCTTCTCCTCGCCCGCGGCGTCGGTCATCTCGTCGAGCGGCCGGTACCGGATCTCGACGGGGTACGTGCGTCCCGAGACCTCGATGACGGGGGCGGGCGCACCGTCGGGCCCCGCGAAGTGCCTGGCGAACCGCTCCGGCTCGATCGTCGCGGACGTGACGATCACCTTGAGATCCGGCCTGCGGGGCAGGATCTGGCGCAGGTAGCCGAGCAGGAAGTCGATGTTGAGGCTCCGCTCGTGGGCCTCGTCGATGATGATCGTGTCGTAGTCGCGCAGCAGGCGGTCCCGGGTGAGCTCGCGCAGCAGGATGCCGTCGGTCATCAGCTTCACCGACGTGCGCGGGGAGACCCTGTCGGTGAACCGGACCGCGTAGCCGATCGCGTCGCCGAGCTCGGTGCCGGTCTCCTCCGCGATGCGCTCGGCGACGCTGCGGGCAGCGAGCCGGCGCGGCTGCGTGTGGCCGATCATGCCGCGGACGCCTCGGCCGAGTTCGAGGCAGATCTTCGGCAGCTGCGTGGTCTTCCCGGAGCCGGTCTCGCCGGCGAGGATGATCACCTGGTTCTCGGCGATCGCCTTCGCGATCTCCTCGCGCCGGGCGCTGACCGGGAGGTTCTCGGGGTAGACGATGGCGGGAACGGCCGCCCTCCGCTCCGCGTACCGCTCGCGGGCCGCCGCCACGTCCCGCTGCAGGCGCGGCAGGTCGGACGGCTTCGCGCGCTTGATCCTGCCGCGCAGGCGGGTGTGGTCCCGCAGGGTGACGCCGGGCTCGGTGTCCGTGCCGAGCGCCGCGTACAGGTCCCGCTTGCTCCCGCCCGGCCCCGGGGCGTCGGTTCGGGCGGTGCGCGTCTCCTGCTTCGTCATTTGCGGCTAGTTTATCCACCATGAGCGGACAGGGATCCACGCGACCATCGGCACTGTGGCACGGCTTCGCGGACATGGGCGCCGTGGAGCGCGACGGTGCCTTCGTGTTCACCCGCGGCGACGGGGCGTACGTCTTCGACGTCGACGGCAACCGCTACCTCGACGCCACCGCGGGCCTCTGGTTCGCGAACGTCGGCCACGGCCGGGCCGAGGTCGCGGACGCGGTGCGCGACCAGCTCCTGAAGGTGGCCCACGTCACCGGGTTCGGCGACGCGGCCACGGACACCACCGTGGCCCTGGCCGAGCGCCTGCAGACGATCGCACCGGTGCCGGACAGCAGGATCTTCTTCACCTCCGGCGGCTCGGACTCGGTGGACTCGGCGATCAAGCTCGCGCGCCGGTACTGGCAGGAGAAGGGCCGGCCGGAGAAGAAACTCATCGTGGGCCGGTCCAACGCCTACCACGGGATGCACGTGGGCGGCACCTCGCTCGGCGGAATCCCGGCCAACGCCGAGGGCTACGGCGGGGTGCTGTTCGACGACACCGCGACGATCGCCTGGGACGACGCCAAGGAACTGCTCGGCCTCATCGAACGGGTGGGCGCGGATTCGATCGCGGCGTTCGTCGCCGAGCCCGTGATCGGCGCGGGCGGCCTGCTGCCGCCGCCCGAGGGCTACCTGCGCGAGGTGCGCGACATCTGCCGCGAGCACGACGTGCTGTTCGTCGCCGACGAGGTGATCACCGGCTTCGGCCGGATCGGCGGCGCCTGGTTCGCCTCGAGCCGGTTCGACCTGCAACCGGACCTGATGACCACCGCCAAGGGTCTGACCAGCGGGTACGTGCCGATGGGTGCGCTGTTCGTGGCCCCGCACGTCGCCGAACCGTTCTACGCCGGCGGGGTGTGGTGGCGGCACGGCTACACCTACGGCGGGCACGCCGCAGCCGCGGCCGCGTCGATGGCGGTGCTCGACATCATGGAGCGCGAGAACCTCGTGGCCGAGGCGCTGCGCCTGCAGGACACGCTGCTGCGCGAGCTCGCCCCGCTCGCTGATCACCCGAAGGTCAAGGAGGTCCGGGGCGGCGTCGGGGCGGTCGCCGGCGTGCAGCTGCACGAGGCCGCCGAGGCGATGGCGATGGTGAAGAAGCTTCGGGCGCAGGGAGTCTCCGGCCGGGCCGCGGGCCTCGGCACGCTCCAGTACTCGCCGGCACTGGTCACCACGGACGAGCAGGTCGCCGAGATCGCCGCCGCCACGCGGCGCGCCCTCGACGCCTGAGCACGGCAGCCGAACCCGGCCCCTGTGCCGCGGCCCGGCCCGCGCTCGACCATCGGTGAGTAATGACGGTTGCAAGGGGTTGCAAGGCGTTTGTCGCCGAATCGATCCCGGGACGAATGTGCTCCGTGCCACACTTCGCACGTGAACGATGAGGAGACGGCGGCGGTATACCAGCGCGCCTACGACAGCAAGGAATTCCACGAGCTGCGCCGCAGGCTGGCGTCGTTCGTGATCCCGGTCTCGGTGGCCTTCCTGCTCTGGTACGTCCTGTACGTGCTGCTGGCCACCTACGCGCACGGCTTCATGAGCCACAAGCTGGTCGGCAACATCAACGTGGCTCTGGTGCTGGGGCTCGGCCAGTTCGTGACCACGTTCGCCATCACCTGGGCGTACGTGCGTTTCGCGAACAACACGGTGGACCCGATGGCCACCGACCTGCGTGAGCACATCGAGGCCGAGCTCAAGGCGGGGGAGACGCGCGCATGACCGACGTACTCGCCTGGCAGCCGGGCAGCATCGAGGTCGGCCAGCAGGTCGGTTCCACGGCGCTCAACATCCTCATCTTCCTGCTGTTCATCGGCCTCACGATGGGCCTGGTGATACGCGCCAGCCGGACCACCAAGAAGGCCACCGACTTCTACACCGGCGGCGCCACGTTCACGGGTCCGCAGAACGGCTTCGCCATCGCGGGCGACTACCTCTCCGCGGCCAGCTTCCTGGGGATCTGCGGCGCCATCGCCGTGCAGGGCTACGACGGCTTCCTCTACTCGATCGGCTTCCTCGTGGCGTGGCTCGTCGCGCTGCTGCTGGTGGCGGAGCGCCTGCGCAACGTCGGCAAGTTCACGATGGCCGACGTACTCAGCTTCCGCCTCAAGCAGCGCCCCGTCCGGATGGCCGCCGCGCTCGCGACCCTCACCGTCTCGCTGTTCTACCTGATCGCGCAGATGGCCGGAGCGGGCGGCCTAGTGGCGCTGCTGCTCAACATCAAGGGGCACACCGGCCAGGCGGTCGTGGTGGCCGTGGTCGGCGTGCTGATGATCGTCTACGTGCTGGTCGGCGGGATGAAGGGCACCACCTACGTGCAGATGGTCAAGGCGGTCCTGCTGGTCGGCGGGGCGCTCCTCATGACGCTCATGGTGCTGGCCGCGGTCAAGGGCAACTTCTCCGACCTGCTGCAGAAGGCGATCGACGGCAGCAAGTCGGGCGAGAAGATCATCGAGCCCGGCCTCAAGTACGGCAAGACGGAGACCACGAAGCTCGACTTCATCTCCCTGGCGCTGGCCCTGGTCCTGGGTACCGCCGGCCTGCCGCACGTGCTGATGCGCTTCTACACCGTGCCGACGGCCAAGGAGGCCCGCCGATCGGTGACCTGGGCGATCGGCCTGATCGGCGCGTTCTACATCTTCACCCTGGTGTTGGGCTTCGGTGCCGCCGCGTACGTCGGCGCCGACGTCATCGCCAAGGCCCCCGGCGGCGTCAACTCCGCCGCGCCGCTGCTCGCGTTCTCCCTGGGCGGCACGATCCTCATGGCCGTGATCTCGGCGGTCGCGTTCGCGACGATCCTCGCCGTGGTGGCCGGCCTCGCGATCACCGCCTCGGCAAGTCTCGCGCACGACATCTACAACGGAGTCATCAAGCGCGGGAAGGCGTCCGAGGAGGCGCAGGTCCGGGTCTCGCGGATCACGGTCGTCGTGATCGGCATCGTGTCGATCATCCTGGGTATCGGCGCGATGGGCCAGAACATCGCGTTCCTCGTGGCGCTCGCCTTCGCCGTCGCGGCGTCGGCGAACCTGCCTACCATCCTGTTCTCGCTGTTCTGGCGCAGGTTCAACACCACCGGCGCGGTCCTGTCGATGTACGGCGGCCTGATCTCCGCGATCGTGCTGATCGTGTTCTCGCCCGCGGTGTCCGGCGAATCCACGTCGATGTTCACCTCGGTCGATTTCCACTGGTTCCCGCTGCAGAACCCCGGCCTGGTGTCGATTCCTGTCGGCTTCGGCCTCGCGATCATCGGGACCCTGGTGGGCAAGCGGGACACCGATCTCACCGACAAGGCGGTCGAGATGGAGGTCCGCTCGCTCACCGGTGTCGGGGTCGAGAAGGCCATCGACCACTAGGAGTTCGATCGACGACGGTGCCCGGTCCCCGGCTCTCAGTCGGGGACCGGGCACCGTCGTACCCGGGTCAGAGCGGGACGATCTCGCTGCCCGCGACCTCGTCGCCGCGCAGGGTGACGTCGAGGGCGGCGATGCGGCCGTCGTCGGCGAAGGTCACATCGGCGAGTAGCAGGTAGCCGGCCGCGCCGGGCGGCCGCACGGTGTACCCGAGCAGCCCGTCGACCAGCGCGACGAGAGCGGTCTTCGCCTTGAACAGGAACGCCTCCGCGATGGCGGGGGCACCGGTCAGGATCGTCGTGGGCGCGTCGTCGGTGTGGGTGCGGAACACCGCGTCGGGGTCGAGCAGTTCGACCAGAGCGGTGAAGTCGCCGTCGCGCGACGCCGCGAGGAACGCCCGGACGGCATCGGTGCGTGCCGCGTCGGGGCGGGGAGCGCCGGACACTCGGCGCCGGGCGCGACTCGCGAGCTGGCGCGTGGCTGCGGGGCTCCTGCCCAGGACCGCGGCGACGTCGTCGAAGGGGACCGCGAACACGTCGTGCAGTACGAACGCCACCCGCTCGGCGGGCGCGAGCTCGTCGAGTACCGCGCCCATCGCGGCGCCCACGGACTCCGCGAGCTGGGCCTGCGCGTCGGGCGCGGGCGCGGGATCGGCGGGGTCCACGTCGTCGAGCGGGAGGGTGTCGCTCCGGGCGCGGAGGCGGTCCAGGCAGATCCGCGAGACCACGGTGGTCAGCCAGGCCGCGGGATTGTCGACGGTGCCGTCCCCGTCCGCCCGGTCCGCGCGGAGCCACGCCTCCTGCACCGCGTCCTCCGCGTCGGCGGCCGAGCCCAGCATCCGCGTGGCGACCGCGAGCAGCCGCGGGCGGGCCCTCTGGAATTCGTCGAGATCCATCTGTCACATCCTCCGTCGTCGATCCGTCATGGAGGTGACGGGGCGAGCGCCCCGAGTGTGACAGAACGAAGGAGACCCCGATGACCGCACGGATGACCAACCCCGCTTTCGCCCTGCCCGGCGCGATGGACGCCCTGACGAGGCTCGGAGAGGTGGTCCTTGCGACCGGCCTCTCGCCGGAGCTGCTGGAGCTGGTGAACATGCGGGCCAGTCAGCTCAACGGGTGCAGCACGTGCCTCGACGGGCACTGGCGGATGGCGCGCAAGCAGGGCGCCTCGGACGACAAGCTGTTCGCGGTGGGCGCGTGGCGGCACACGCCGTACTTCTCCGACTCCGAGCGGATCGCGCTGGAGCTGACGGAGGAGCTCACGGCGCTGGCCGGGGCGCCCGAGGCCGTCTCGGACGACCTGTGGGACGCCGCCGCCGACGAGTTCGACGCCGCGCAGCTGGCGGGCCTGGTCCTCGCCGTCGGCCAGATCAATCTGTGGAACCGCGTGAACCACGCGACCCGGCAGGAGGCCGGGTCCTGGCGGCCCTGAGGCACCGTCGGGCGTGGACGATCAGGGGAGGACGTGGCCCGCGAGCCACCCGATCCCGGTCGCCGCGATCGCGGCGCCGAAGGCGGCGAGGATCGACAGCGCGCCCCCCTCGCCGTCCCGATCTGGCCGACCACCAACATCCAGAACCACGCCCAGCGATTGCCCCAGCGCGGCCGGGAGGTGAGCATCGCGAGGAAGGTCAGGACCCTGGCGAGCGCCACGAGAGTGCCCGCCCCGTGTGGTCCGGGGCGGGCACTCGTCGATGTGCGGTGCTAGACCGCTGCGCCCGCGAGGGCCTCGGCGGCGAAGATCGCCTGCGCGACGCCCTGCACGGTGGCGGCGACCTTGACGGCCTCGAAGGCCTGCTCCTTGGTGAGGCCGGCCTTGCGGACCACATCGTCGTGTGCGGCGACGCAGTGCTCGCAGCCGTTGATCGCCGAGACGGCGAGGCTCCACAGCTCGAAGTCCGTCTTGTCGACACCCGGGTTGCCGATGATGTTCATCCGCAGTCCCATTCGCACCTGGGCGTAGTCCGCGCCGAGGAAGCCCTTCGCCCGGTAGGCCACGTTGTTCATGCCCATGACGGAGGCGGCGCCGAGGGCGGCCTGGTAGGCCTCCGCCGACAGGGTGTCGGCGGCCTCCTCGGCGATCTCGCGCAGCACGGTCGCGTTCTTGGTGGCCGCGGCCGAGGCGAGGAACGTGCCCCACAGCTGCTGCTCGGTGAGCTCGGTGGAGCGGGCGAGCGAGCTGAGGTTGAGCTTGAGGTCCTTGGCGTACTCGGGGACCGCGTTCTTCAGGTTGTCGATCGACATGGCTTAGACGCTCTCCTTCAGCAGCTCGCCGGCGTCGATGGTCGGATCGCCCTTCTTCCAGTTGCACGCGCAGAGCTCGTCGGACTGCAGCGCGTCGAGGACGCGGAGCACCTCGTCGACGTTGCGGCCCACGGAACCGGCGGTCACGGAGACGAACTGGATCTCGTTGTTCGGGTCGACGATGAACGTGGCGCGGTCCGCGACGCCGTCGGCGTTGAGCACGCCGGCCGCCTCGGCCAGCTCGCGCTTGAGGTCCGAGAGCATCGGGAAGGGGAGGGTCTTGAGGTCCTCGTGCTGGGCGCGCCACTGGAAGTGCACGAACTCGTTGTCGACCGAGGCGCCGAGCACCTGGGCGTCACGATCGGCGAACTCGTCGTTGAGCTTGCCGAACGCGGCGATCTCGGTGGGGCAGACGAAGGTGAAGTCCTTCGGCCAGAAGAACACGATCTTCCACTTGCCGGCGTAGTCGTCGCTCGTGACGGTGGTGAAGTAGTCGTCGGGCTGCTGCGCGTCGACCTTCGACAGGTCGCCGCCGATCACGGCGGTGAGGTTGAACGCGGGGAACTGATCGCCGATCGTCTTGAGGGGCACGATAACTCCTTCATCACTGGGTGCAAGCGCCCGATGGGTGCGGGCTTCTCTCGCCTCCGATCTTCCGTGTGAATCACATCTTTGTAAAGGAAAGGTGATGGATGGCACTAGACTGATAGGTATGTCCGATCAGCCTTATCAGCCGACCCTCGCGCAGCTGCGCGCGTTCGTGGCAGTGGCACGCTCGCGCCACTTCGGCACGGCCGCCGCCTCGCTGGGCGTCAGTCAGCCGTCGCTGTCGCAGGCCCTCGCCTCGCTCGAGGCCGGGCTCGGCGTGCAGCTCGTGGAGCGCAGTACCCGCAAGGTGCTCATCACCGAGGCGGGAATGGTGCTGCTGGAGCAGGCGTCCGGAATCGTCTCGTCCGCGGCCGAGCTCGTCAGCTCGGCGGCCGGCCTCACCGGCGAGCTGCGCGGCACTCTGCGCCTCGGGATGATCCCCACGGTCGCGCCCTATCGGCTGCCCCGCCTGCTGCCGCAACTGCGCGCGGAGGTCGAGGACCTGGCCGTCACCGTCGTCGAGGATCAGACCGCCCGGCTGCTCGAGGCGCTCCGCTCCGGCCGGATCGACGTGGCGGTGCTCGCGCTCCCCGTGCACAGCTCGGCCGTTGCCGAGATCCCGCTCTACGACGAGGAGTTCGTGCTCGTGGTGCCTCCCGGGCACCCGCTGGCGGGGCGGGACGACCTCACGGCGGACGACCTGTCCGGGCTTCCGCTGCTGCTCCTCGATGAGGGGCACTGCCTGCGCGACCAGGCGCTCGACCTGTGCCGGCAGGCGGAGGAGGGTGTGGGCGTCATGGGCGACACGCGGGCCGCCTCCCTCGCGACCATCGTGCAGTGCGTCTCCGGTGGGCTCGGGGTGACGCTGCTTCCCGAGCCCGCCGTCGCGGTCGAACTGCGCGGCACCGATCTCGCGACGGCCAGGTTCGCCGCGCCCGCGCCCGGACGCCGGATCGGCCTCGCCTACCGCGCGTCGAGCGCGAAGACGGAGGGCTTCAGCAGGCTCGCGGAGATCGCCCGCGCCGCCGCGGAATCCGCGGTTCAGCCTGGCTGAGCCGGAGGTAGGATGCGCTCATGACCGCCGCGACCCGCCCGCACCTCCTGTCGCTGGAGGAGTGGGACGCCTTGGGGGAGGACTCGTCGTCGCACGCGGAGCTTCAGGAGGGGGTCCTGATCGTGTCGCCCAAGCCGAGACCCGAGCATCAGTACGCCGCGGGGGTCCTGTTCAGCCTGCTCAACGGGGCGGCACCCGCAGGGCTGCGTGCGTACCCGGAGATCGACCTCGTTCTCGAGGCCCGGACGCCGGCATCCGTCCGCGCTCCCGACGTCGTGGTGGTGCCGCGGGGCGCGGCCAGGCCGCTCTCCGCCTCGGACGCGGTACTCGTCATCGAGGTGCTCTCGCCCGGCACCCGCCGGACCGACCTGGTGATGAAAAGGTACGAGTACGCCGAAGCGGGGATTCCGCACTACTGGATCGTCGACCTCGACGGTGACGACGTCCGCCTCGAGGTCCTCACGCTGGTGGACGGCGAGTACGAGTCCGCTGAGGCCGTGGGCGTGTTCGAGACGGCGATGCCGTTCGCCGTGCGGGTGGATCTCGACGCACTGCGCTGAGCGCCGGCCCGCCGCGCCGCGGAGACGACGCGATGGCCGAAGTCAGCGGCGGGGTCGCTTGCCGGGCTTGCCCTTCCGCGTTCCGGTCTTCTTGCCCGCGGCGGCGCGCGCGGCCTGCTTGGCGAGGGTCTTCTCGCGGGCCGAGCGCTTGGGCGCCGGCTCGGAGCGGCCCCGCGACGATCCGGCCCGCCGTCCGCGCACGATGCCGATGAACTCGGCCGCCGCCTCGGACTGCTCGCCGTCGACGAGGGCGAGCGCAACGGGCGCGACCGGGGCGTCCGTGATCGGGCGGTAGGTGAGGTCCTTGCGGTGGTGCAGGCGGGCGAGCGACTGGGGAACGAAGATCACCCCCAGGCCGGCGGCGACGAGCTCCATCGCGGCCTCCGTGGTATCGGGGCGATGCTCGATCGGCGACCCCGGCGCGCCCGCCCAGTGCAGCACATCGTCGTGGGGGAGCAGCACGGGCTCGCCGTGCAGATCGGCGCTCGTCAGCTCGTCGGCGGCCGCGAGGTGGTGCTCCTTGGGCGCCACCGCCACCACCTGCTCCTCGTACAGCGCGATCGTCGCGAGGTCCGCGGTGTCCGTGGGCGGGCGCAGCAGGGCCAGGTCGACGGTGCCGTCGCGCACCGCCCCGGCGGCCTCCGCCGCGGCGAGCGGGACGAGGTCGAGCGCGATAGCGGGTTGCCGCTCCTCCCAGATGCGGGCCCATTTCGCCGGGGTCGCGCCGGGCACGTAGCCGAGGCGCAGCCGCGGCGGGGCCGGCGATCCGTCCGTGGAGGTCACCGTCCGAGCGTACCGATAGGCTGGCGGTCATGAGCAGGCAGAACACGCAGTCCATGAAACCGGCCACCGCTGCGAAGAAGCTGGACGTCTACCCGCCCGCGACCCCGGCGCAGTTCCAGGAGTCGTCGATCACCCGCGGCGAACTCGCTGCGCTGCAGGCCGATCCGCCGCAGTGGCTGCAGGACCTGCGCAAGAACGGGCCGCACCCGAAGAACCTCGTCGCCGCCAAGCTGGGCGTCTCCATCGCGGGCCTCACCCGGGGCGGTGTCGTGGAGGCGCTGACCACCGAGCAGATCGACGCGCTCATCGCGGAGAACCCCGAGTGGCTGGTCACCGAGCGCGCCGCCTACCAGGTGGTGCTGCGCGAGGAGCGGCGGGTGAAGTCGCTGCGGGCGGAGCGGGCCCACCGCGACTGAACCTGCGCCCGCCCGCACCGCCGGGAGCCGATCCGCACTGATCGGGCCCGCCCCCGCCCTCCGATGTGTACGCTGTGAACATCCGGCGTCGCGACGGGCGCCGGCAAGCACTCCGAGGAAGCAGGTGGAACCCATGACCGAGCAGATGTCCAGCACCCGGACCTTCGCGGCGTCGCCCGAGCAGGTGTTCGCGGCACTGACCGACCCGAACGCCCACCAGCACGCGGAGCCCACCGATTGGGTCCGCGACGCGGTGGACACCGCCCCGCTCGATCACGTGGGCCAGATGTTCTCGGTGAACATGTATCTCGAGCTCGCCGGCGGCGACTACGTGATGGAGAACAAGGTGAGCGAGTTCGAGCCCGGCAGGACCATCGGGTGGCTGCCCGGCACCACCCGCGACGGGGAGTGGACCGCCGGGGGATGGTGGTGGCGCTACGACCTCGCGCCCGCCGCCGGCGAGACCGGCGCCACCGACGTCACACTCACCTACGACTGGACCGAGACCCCGCAGGAGTTCCGCGACCAGGTGCCGATGCCGCCCTTCCCGCCGGAGTACCTCGACCGGTCGCTCGAGGCGCTCGAGGCGTACGTCCGCCGCTGATCAGCCGGAGACGACCGCGACGTCCACGAGCACCACGCCGCCGCGCTCGTCCGAGGCCGGCAGGTCCACGACCGCCGTGATCGCCCACCCGTGGTCGCCGTCCGGGTCCGCGATGGTCTGGCGCACCCGCCACGCCCGCGGCATCGAGGTGTCCAGCGAGAACATCTGCGGCCCACGGGCGTCCGCGTCCGTCCCGATGTCGTCGTACTCCTCGTAGTAGTCGTCGAAGGCCGCGTACCAGTCGACGTCCGGGTCGAGCTCGTCGAGGAGGTCGTACTCCTCCTGCGCCACCAGTTGAACGCGGCGGAACATCGCGTTGCGCACCATGACCGCGAAGGCGCGCTCGTCCGAGGTGAGCGAGGCGGACCGCCCGATCTCCGGGGCGGCGGCGTGCGCCCTCACCGGATCCGGCGAGGTCATCTCCTCCCACTCGTCCACGAGGGAGCTGTCCACGTACCGCACCAGCGCGCCCAGCCAGGCGATGTAGTCCTCCAGCTCGGGCGTGCGGGCTCCCTCGGGAACGGTGTGCCGCAACGTCCGGAAGGCGTCCGAGAGGTACCGCAGCACCGCGCCCTCCGAGCGGCCCAGCTGATAGCGCGAGACGAAGTCGTTGAAGGTCATCGCCCGCTCGATCATCTCCCGCACGACGGACTTCGGGGAGAGCTCGAACTGGGTGACCCACGGGTGCCCGGCGGCGTACGTGGCGAACGCGGGAACCAGCAGCTCCTCCAGGGGCTTCGGGTACGTCACGTCCTCGAGCAGCGCCATCCGCTCCTCGTAGTCGATGCCGTCCGCCTTCATCTCCGCCACCGCCGCGCCGCGCGCCGCGTTCTGCTGCGACCGCAGCACCGGCCGCGGATCGTCGAGCACCGCCTCGATCACCGAGATCACGTCGAGCGCGTACTCGCCCGACTCTGGGTCGAGGAGTTCCAGCGCCGCGAGGGCGAACGGGGCGAGCGGCTGGTTCAGCGCGAAATCGGGCTGCAGGTCCACGGTGAGCCGCACGTGCCGGCCGTCCGCGTCCGGCGCGTCCAGCCGCTCGACGACGCCGCCGGACTCGAGGCCGCGGAACAGGGTGATCGCGGTGCGGATGTGCCGCAACTGGTTCCGCCGCGACTCGTGGTTGTCCTCCAGCAGGTGCCGCATCGCGGCGAAGCAGTTCTGCGGCCGGGCGATCACGTTCAGCAGCATGGAGTTGGTGACGGCGAAGCGGGACGTCAGCGGCTCCGGATCGGCGGCGACGAGCCTCTCGAACGTCGCCCTACCCCAGGAGACGAAGCCCTCCGGCGGCTTCTTGCGCTGGACCCGCTTGAGCTTGGCCGGGTCCCCGCCCGCCTTCGCCTCCCGGCGCGCGTTCTCGATCTCGTGCTCGGGCGCCGCCACGACGACGGTGCCCATCGTGTCGAACCCGGCCCGCCCTGCGCGCCCGGCGATCTGGTGGAACTCGCGCGCCCGCAGGTGCCGGGTCCGGTTGCCGTCGAACTTGGTCAGGCCCGTCAGGTAGACGGTGCGGATCGGCACGTTGATGCCGACACCGAGCGTGTCCGTGCCGCAGATGACCTTGAGCAGCCCCTCCTGCGCGAGCTTCTCGACCAGCCGGCGGTACCGCGGCAGCATCCCGGCGTGGTGCACGCCGATCCCGGAGCGGATCAGTCGCGACAGGGTCTTCCCGAAACCGGTGGTGAACTGGAAGTCCCCGAGCGCCGCCGCGATCGCGGCCTTCTGCTCCTTCGTGGCCAGCGGCAGCGACATCAGCGCCTGCGCCCGCTCCGCCGCGGCCTGCTGGGTGAAGTGGACCACGTACACCGGGGCCTGGTGGGTGGTGACCAGCTCCACGATCTGGTCCTGGATCGGCATCGTCGAATAGGCGAAGTGCAGCGGCACCGGGCGTTCCGCGCCCGCGACGAGCACCGTCTCCCTTCCCGTCCGGCGGGTGAGATCCTCCTCGAAGAAGGAGGTGTCGCCCAGCGTCGCGGACATCAGCACGAACTGTGCCCGCGGCAGCTCGACGAGCGGGACCTGCCACGCCCAGCCGCGGTCCGGCTCCGAGTAGTAGTGGAACTCGTCCATCACCACCTGGGCGATGTCGGAGCCCTCACCGTCGCGCAGTGCGAGGTTCGCGACGATCTCCGCGGTCGCGCACACGATGGGCGCCGCGGCGTTCACCGAGGCGTCGCCCGTCACCATGCCCACGTTGTCGGTGCCGAAGACTTCGCACAGCGCGAAGAACTTCTCGCTGACCAGGGCCTTGATCGGGGCCGTGTAGTAGGTGCGCCGGCCCTGGGCCAGCGCGGCGAACTGCGCGCCCATCGCCACCAGCGACTTCCCCGAGCCGGTGGGGGTCGCCACGATCACGTTGGCGCCCGAGCAGGCGGCGATCAGCGCCTCCTCCTGGGCGGGGTACAGGGTGATGCCCCTGCTCTCGGTCCACTCCAGGAACGCCTCGAACACCGCGTCCGCCGTGGGATCGGCGGGGAGCAGCTCGGCGAGGTTCACTCAGGTCACTGTACGGGCCGCGATCGCGGCCGTTCAGCCCAGCTCCTGCGCGGGTGCGGCGAGGGTGACGCCCGCGGCGGACCGCAGCCCGTCGCGCAGGTGGCCGCGCGCCAGGCGCGCCGGCGCGGTCGTGGTGAGGAAATCGGTGAGCAGCGCGAGGAACCGTTCGGGGGCCTCCGTCATCGGGAAGTGCCCGACGCCGTCGAACACGTCCACCCGCGCGGACGGCAGCGCCTCCCGCAGGATCTCCGCGTGCGCGGCGGGGATGATCGAATCGTCCGCGCCCCAGGCGATCAGGGTCGGGACGTCGGCGGTGAGGTAGCACCGGTCCCGCATCGTGACCACCTGGCCACGCAGGTCCACGACCGACCGGAGCGTCCGGGCGAAGGCGTGCGGCGAGGTGGTGTTCGGCATCCGGTCGAGCGCGCGGCCGAGCTGCGCCGCGTCGGGACGCAGCGGCCCGGGCAGGGCCGCGGCGGCGAGCAGCGCGGCCCCGAGCACCCGGCGCGCGCCGGGCAGGGCGGTGAGCGCGACCAGCTGCTGGGCGAGGGGGAGCGAGAGCAGGCGCAGCAGCGGGGCTACGTGGTGGTCCACGCCGCCCGGCGCCACGAACGCGATCCGTTCCACCATGTCCGGGTACTGGTAGGCGAACTGCCCGGCGACGCCGCCGCCCAGCGAGTGGCCGACGATCGACACCCGCTCGACGCCCAGGTAGCACAGCAGGTCCCGCATCCCGTTGGCGAACGCCGCCACCGAGTAGTCGGCGCGCGGCCGGTCCGAGAGCCCGTGGCCGAGCAGGTCCGGCGCGATCACGGTGAACCTGTCGGTGAGCGGCGCCATCACCTGATCCCACACCAGCGAGTTGTCGCCGATCCCGTGCAGCAGGAGCACGGCGGGCCCGCTGCCGCCCATCCGGTAGGCGCGACGGTGCCCGTGGATCGTCGCGAAGCACAGGTCCGGCACGTACGGCCGGGCGCGGAACGGCACCACCTCGGAACTCATCGCGGACTCCTCACTGCGGCTGAGCGCTCAGTGTGCGCGCGCCGTGTGACGGCGGGAGGCCGTGCGGGTTACGCCGGCGTTTCCAGCTCGGCGTCGAGGCCGAGGTCGCGGCGCAGCGCGGCCTGCAGGTCGACGCGGCTCAGCCGCGCCGGCTCGGTCGACTCCACGAAATCGGTGAGCACCGCCAGGAACCGCTGCGGGTCGGCGCGGAACGGGAAGTGGCCGGCACCGTCGAACACCTCGAGGCGCGAGGCGGGCAACGTGGCGTGCAACAGGTGCGCGTGCGAGACGGGGATGATCGGATCGTCGGAGCCCCAGACGATGAGGGCGGGCACGTCCGCGCCCAGGTAGCTCCGGTCGAGCATCGTGACCACCTGCCCGCGCGGGTCCACCACGGCGCGCAGCGTGCGCGCGAAGGCGCGGGGCGTGCCCGCGTGCGGGAGCCCGGCGAGCACGCGGACGCACTCGGCGTTGTCGACGAACATCCGGGACGGGACCCGGCCGAGGACGGTGAGCGCGGCGCTCGCCAGGGGCAGCGCGCCGGGCAGGCCCATGGCCCGGATCGCGAGCTCGGACAACGGCAGGGACGCCGCGCGCAGCACCGGCGAGACCGATCGGGTGACGCCGCCGGTGTTCACGAACACCAGCCGCTCCACCATCTCGGGGAACTGGTAGGTGAACTGGCCGGCGATGCCGCCGCCCAGCGAGTGGCCGACCAGCGTGGCGCGCTCGATCCCCAGGTACAGCAACAGGTCCCGCATCGCGTTCGCGAACGCCGGCAGCGAGTAGTCCGCCCGCGGCCGATCGGAGCCGCCATGGCCGAGCAGGTCGGGTGCGATCACCGTGTACCGCTCGGCGAGCGACTCCAGGAGCGGCTCGAACGTCGACGAGTTGTCCGCCATCCCGTGGATCAGGAGTAGAGCGGGGCCCTCCCCGCCGATGCGGTAGGCACGACGGTGCCCGTGGATCAGCGCCGTCCGCCGGCGCACCGCGGTCACGACTGAGGGCCGTTCTCGTCCTCGTCGCCCGCCTGCTCCGCGAGGAACGCCTCGAACTCGCTGGCCAGGTCGTCCCCGCTGGGGATGGCCTCGCCGTCCGCGATGAGGAGCTCGCGCGGCTGCGCGCTCGCCTGGTCGTACTGCTGCTCGAGGGCCTCGACCACGGACGAGATCTCGGCGCTGGCCGAGACCTGCGCGTCGATCTGCTCGCGCAGTTCGGCGGCCTCCGTGGGGAGGTCACCGTCGGGCAGCTCGAGTCCCACGGTGCTGCGCAGCGCGCCCAGCATGCCGAGCACGGCCTCGGGGTAGTCGTTCTGCGCGAGGTAGTGCGGCACCTGCACCGAGAGGCCGAGCGTGTCGAAGCCCTTGTCGGACAGGCGCAGTTCCAGCATGCCCGCGGCGCTGCCCGGCAGGCGCATGGTGCCGCCGTCCCAGGAGCGCAGCGCGGTGCGCAGGTCGGGGTTGTTGCCGTGCGCGGTCACCGGGACGGGCCGGGTGTGCGGCACGGCCATCGGGATCGCGTGCAGGCCCACCACCGAGCGCACCCCGAAGCGTTCGGCGAGGCCGGCCACGGCGCTCACGAAACCGTTCCAGCGCAGGTCCGGCTCGGCGCCCGCGAGCAGCAGGAACGGCTTGCCCGCGGAGTCGCGGACGGCGTACAGGTTCAGCTCGGGCTCGTCGACGCCGGTGAAACCGTCCTCGAAGGTCATCGCGGGCCGCCGGGAGCGGTAGTCGATGAGCTCGTCCACGTCGAAGGAGGCGACCAGCTCGGTGCTGAGGTTGTCCTTGAGGTGCTGGCGCAGCAACCGCAGCGCGTGGCCCGCGTCGGCGTAGCCGTCGAGCGCGTGCACCAGTACGGGGCCGTTGCCGTCGGTGTCGGACACCGAGGGGCCGGGGAACTCCAGCTCGTACATGTGGGACTGCTCGTCCATGCGCTTCCTCCTGACGTGCGCCCCCGCGGGGTGGGGGAGTCACCAGTTTTCCACGAGGGACAACCCCGTGTGCAGTCCGCCGATTCCCGATACCCGCGTGTTTCCGCTCACGGCGTACTCGCGGCGCCGAGGAAGCGCGCCACCGCGGCCGCCTCCTCCGTGCTCAGCGCCGCGGCGGCCGCGCGGAACGGCCCCACCAGGCCGGCGAAGAAGTCCTCGCCGAGACTCTTCGCGGATCCGGTCACCAGCAGGCGCACCCTGCGGCGATCGTCCGGGTCCGGCGCGCGCTCCACCAGCCCCGCCGCCACGAGCCGGTCGACGAGCGCGGTGCACGCCGCAGAGCTCAGCCCGACCTCCGCCGCGAGGGCGCCGGGCGTGGCCGGGCGCGCGGCGCGCTCCAGGTCGAGCAGCGCGACGAGGGCGCGCACGTCGGTGTCGCCGAGCCCGTGGGCGCGGCCGAACGCGGCGATGTCCCGGTTCCACCGCAGGGCCGCCGACCGCAGGGCGTGCACGAGGTGTTCGTTGGCGCTCACGTGCCGAGGTTATCAGGTAGCTTGATCATCAAGTATCTCGATGATCGAGAGGAATCGCATGGGATCCGCATTCACCGACGCTTACGACGCCGTGGTCGAGGACTGGGGCGTGCCCGTGCGGCGCCTCATCGTCGACGGGGACCTGGCGCGCACAGCGGTGCTCACCTGCGGGCGCGACGACGCGCCGCCGCTGCTGTGCCTGCCGGGCGGAGGCGCCACCGCCGCAGCCTGGTACGCGCAGGCCGCGGACCTCGCGCGGCGGTACCGGGTGATCGCCCCCGACCTGCCGGGAGACGCGGGCGGAACACAGCGGCGGGCCTTCCGGTCGCGGGCGGATTGGCCGGGCTGGATCGACGAGGTCCTCGACGGTGTCGGCGCCGGGTCCGCCGCGGTGCTGGCGCACTCGTACGGCGCTCAGATCGCTGTGGCGGCGGCCCTCGCCGGTACCGGCCGGCTGCACCCGATCAGGCTGCTCGACCCCACCCACGTCTTCGCCCCGATGCGGCCCGGCGCCGTGATCCGCGCACTGCCGCACATGGTGTTGCCGTCGAGCTCCCGGCAGCGGCGCTACCTGCTCTGGGAGACCGGCGGGCACTGGCCGCCCACGCCCGCCGTCGAGCGGCTCTCCGCGGCGATCGCCGACGGTCCCCGGCCGTCGTACGCCGCGCCGCGCCGGCCGTCCGCGGCCGCGCTCGACGCGCTGGAGTCCGTTCCCGGCGGAGTCACCGTCGTGTTCGCGCTGCGCACCCGCTACCACGACGCCCCGCGCCTGGCCGCCGCGGTGGCCGAGCGGTACCCGTGGATGCGGGTCGAGACGCTGCCCGTCTCGCACCACGAGCTGTCGTTCGCATACCGCCCCGACTAGGAGACGTGCACCGTCGGGCGGCGCTTCGCGTCGTGCTCGGCCTGCCGCAGCACCTCGTGGCAGACGGCCGCCACCTCACCCGACCCCTCCACCAGGTACTTGCCCATGTTGAGCACGGGGTTCATCTCCGACCACTGGAAGTACACCTCGGGCACCACGCCCGTCTCGTCGCGGATGTACAGCAGGACCGCGGCGATCGTGTTCGCGATGCTGCCCGAGCGGACCTTGAGCAGGCGGTAACCGAACTTCTCGATGCCCCGCACCTCCAGGTCCTCCTCGAAGTCCGACGAGTCCCGGGGCCACACCTCGAGCAGGATCACCCGCGAACGCCCCGGGATGTGTCCGAACTTGCGCTCCGCGCGGACCTTGTCGCGGTACTCCTTCTTGGTGTCCACGTCGGGCTCGTGCGAGACGATGCGGATCGCGTGCTGGGCGGCGGCGTCCTCCCGGATGAACTCGAGCGCCTTCTCGTCGAACGTGATCGACGAGGCGCGCAGCTCGAACGACCGCCGCACCCGCGAGCCGATCGACACCACCGCGATGGCCAGGATGAACAGCGCCGCGATCCGCACCCCGTCCGGGCGCTCGATGATGTTGTCGATGGTGGTGTACACGAACACCGCGGAGATCAGCCCGAACGCCCAGGTGGCCGCCGTCTGCCGCTTGCGCCGCGCGGAGATCGTCACCGCGATCGCGGCGGAGGTCATCAGCACGAGGACGCCGGTGGCGTAGGCGCCGCCCTGCGCGTTCACGTCCGCCTCGAACACGATCACGATGACGAGCGCGATGACCGTCAGGACCACCACCAGCGGGCGCACCGCCGATGCCCAGCGCGGCGCCATCCCGTACCGCGGCAGGTACCGCGGCACCAGGTTCAGCAGCCCGGCCATCGCCGACGCCCCGGCGAACCACAGGATCGCCACCGTCGACACGTCGTAGACGGTGCCGAACCCGCTGCCGAGATACTCGTGCGCGAGCCAGGCGAGCGCGCGGCCGTTGGCCCCGCCCTGCGGTTCGAACTCCGCGGCGGGGATCAGCACGGTGGTCGCGAAGCTGGACGTGGCCAGCAGCACGCTCATGATCAGGGCGGCGGTGGTCAGCATCCGGCCCGTGTCCTTGATCCGGCGGGCGGGATACTCGGGCGGATCGTCCGGGTCGCCCTTGACCTGGGGCATGACCGCGACGCCGGTCTCGAAGCCGGACAGGCCGAGCGCGAGCTTCGGGAACACCACCAGGGCGACCGCGACCACCATGAGCGGGTTCGAGTGCTGCGCCCACAGCAGGTCCTGCCACTGAACCACCTTGTGCGGGCGTTCGGCGATGTGCCCCAGCGCCACCGCGATGACCACCACGTTCAGCACGAGGTACACCGCGACCAGGGCCACGGCGGTGCCGATCGCCTCCCGGAAGCCCTTGAGGAAGATCACGCCCAGCAGGACCACCAGGCCGAGGGTGATCGGGATGTTGGCGCCGTGCAGGAACGAGGGGACGAGCGGGTTCTCCACGATGTGCTCGGCGGCGTCGGACGACGACAGGGTGATCGTGATGATGAAGTCGGTGGCGGCGAACCCGAGCAGCACCAGCACGAACAGTTTGCCGCCCCACCAGGGCAGGAGACGCTCGAACATCGCCAGCGAGCCGGAGCCGTTGAAGCTCTCCCGGGAGACACGCCGGTACACCGGGAGCGCGCCGAACAGGGTGAGCGCGATCAGCACCAGCGTGGCGATGGGGGAGACGACGCCGGCGGCGATGAACGCGATGGCCGGCTGGTAGCCGAGCGTGGAGAAGTAGTCGACGCCGGTCAGGCACATGACCTTCCACCAGGCCTGCGGGTGCTCGGCATCGCTCGCGTGCGGGCCCACGTGGGTGCCCGCACGTTCCGACATCCCGCTGAGGAACCAGTCGCGCGTGCGGTCCGAGAACCGCGGTAAGCCGATCACGCGGATCACAGTAGCGCTCGCCGCCCCCGGCCGTCGGTCGGCAGCCGCCCGGTGTCCGGATCGGCGCGCCTGTGGACAACATCCAGCGTGCGGAAGGTTTCGTAATCAAAGTGGGGACGCACGCCCGTGGGGCGGTCCCGGTGTCCGCCTGCTCGGCGAGCATTCGGACCATGACGAATCAGCATCCGAATGAGACCCACCCGACTCCGGCCGCCACGATCGGCTCCGTGGGCGATCTGCTCGCCGCGATCCCGGCACTTCTCGGCTTCTACCCCGCGCGTTCGGTGGTCCTGCTCGCGCTCGACGACGTGACCGGCTTCTTCGGCGCCACCGCGCGCACCGACCTGACGCTGACCGCGGCGGGCGCGCTGCGCGACGACGCCCGCGAGTACATCGGTGAGGCGGTCGGCATGCTGCGCAGGCAGGGCGCGGACCGGATCTTCTGCGTCCTCGTCGATGACCGCCCTCTGCAGCGGGCCGTCCCCGCGCTGCTCGCGGCGGTCGATGCGGCCGGCCGGTCGCGGGAGGCGGCCAAGCCGGACATCGAGATCATCGACGTGATCTTCACGGACCGGCTCGCCGCGGGGGAGCGCTGGGTGTGCCGGCACGGGGAGAGCGGGGTCGTCCCGGACCCGGCGACCTCAGCGGCCATGCTGGCGGCCGTCGTGGACGGACGCACCGTGCACGGCTCCCGGGCCGCGCTGACCGACCAGGTGGCGCACGAGGGGCCCGGCATCACCATGGACGACTGCCTGGACGCGGCGGTGGAGGAGGCCGACGGGGACCCGCGGGCGCTGCTGGGCGCCCTGGTCGCCGCGGTCACCACCCGGCGGCCCGGGCCGCTGACGGACGACGAGGTGGCGCTGCTCGGCGGCGCGCTGCTCGACATGCGGGTGCGCGACGCCGCGATGGCGTTGGGGCTCACCGTGAGAGCGGACGCGGCGCGCGCCCTGTTCGCCGAACTGGCCCGCCGCCTCCGCGGTACGCCGAGGGCCGCGGCGGCCACCCTGGTGGCGGTGTGCACCTACCTCCGCGGGGAGGGTCCGCTCACGGGGATCGCGCTCGAGGCGGCGCTGGAGGCGGACGGGCGGTACCGCGGCGCCCACCTGCTGGCACAGGCGCTGGGGGCCGGCATGCACCCGCGCGAGCTGTACGTCACCGCCGAGCTCGGAACGAGCCTGGCCCGGCGCCTGGGAATCGAGCTCCCGCCGCGGGACGACGAGGAGTTCCCCCTCGCGGGCTGATCCTCAACCGCGGCGCGCCGCATGCGCCCGGTCGCCCAGGGCCTGCGTGAACTCCCACGCGTCGGAGACGATCCCGCGGAGGTCGGTGTGCTGGGGCCGCCACCCGAGCTCGTCGATGGCGCGGCGGGACGAGGCGATCAGGACCGCCGGGTCGCCCGCGCGACGATCGGCCGCCCGCTCGGGGATCTCGCGCCCGGTGACCTCGCGGCAGGTGTCGATCACCTGCCGGACCGAGAAGCCCTCGCCCGAACCGAGATTGAAGATGTCGTGCGTGCCCGACCGAGCATGATCGAGCGCGAGAAGGTGGGCGTCGGCGAGGTCCTTGACGTGCACGTAGTCGCGCACCGCGGTGCCGTCGGCGGTGGGGTAGTCGGAACCGAACACCGCGATCTCGTCCCGCTGACCGAGGGCGGTCTGCAGGACCAGCGGGATCAGGTGGGTCTCGACCTCCCGGTTCTCGCCGAAACCGCCGTAGCTGCCGGCCACGTTGAAGTACCGCAGCGACACCGCCGCTAGCCCGTAGGCCGTGGCGTACGAGGTGATCGCCGCGTCGATCGCGAGCTTGGTCGCGCCGTAGGTGTTGGTCGGCGCGGTCCGCGCGTCCTCCGTGATCGGGACGGCATCCGGCTCGCCGTACGTGGCGGCGGTCGAGGAGAACACCAGCCGCGGCACCCCGGCCGCGAGCATCGCGTCGAGCAGGTTCAGCGTGGTCACCACGTTGCCCTGCCAGTACTTGTACGGGTGCGACACCGACTCTCCCACCAGCGATTTCGCGGCGAAGTGGAGCACGCCGTCGAAGTCGCCGTCGGCGAGCAACGGCCGCGCCACCTGCGCGACGTCGCCCTCCACGAACGACGCCCCCTCCGGGACGGCCGCGCGGTCGCCAGTGCTCAGATCGTCGATCACGGTGACCTCGTGGCCCCGCTCGAGCAGGACCTGCGTACACACGCTGCCGACGTAACCGGCGCCGCCGGTCACCACCAGATGCATCCGGCTACACCGCCTCGACGAACACCGCGTGCGCCATCTCGTCGGGCAGCTCGAAGTCCTCGTGCCCGGCGACGGAGATGGTCACGCCGCCCCGCTGGACGGTGACCGCGATGCGTGCGTCCGGCACCACACCGGCGGTGCGGAACCGCGCGATCAGGTCCGAATCCGCCTGCACGTGCTCGGCGAGCCGCTTGATGACCACCGCGGTGGGCCCGCCCTGCGGCAGGTCCGTCAGGCGCGCGGGGCGCGCGGGCTCCTTGACCGTGACGCCGAGCTCGCCCAGCCCCGGGATCGGGTTGCCGTACGGGGAGGTGGTCGGGTTGCCCAGCACCTCCAGCAGGCGGCGTTCCACGTCCTCACTCATGACGTGCTCCCACCGGCAGGCCTCGGCGTGCACGTTCTCCCACTGCAGGCCGATCACGTCCACCAGCAGCCGTTCCGCGAGCCGGTGCTTGCGCATCACCGCGATCGCCAGGTGGCGGCCCTTCTCGCTGAGCTCGAGGTGCCGGTCGCCGGCCACCCGCACGAGACCGTCCCGCTCCATGCGCTGCACCGTCTGCGAGACGGTGGGGCCGCTCTGCTCGAGGCGCTCCGCGATCCGTGCCCGCAGCGGCACCACGCCCTCCTCCTCGAGCTCGTAGATGGTCCGCAGGTACATCTCGGTGGTGTCCACCAGATCGTTCACGTGTCCAGCTCCTTCTCGTCAACTGTCGAGCTTAGCCGAGACGGCAGCCCCGTCCCCCGTACTTAAGGTTACCTAACTTCGACGCGGCGCAGGGGCGCGGCGGCTAGGGTCGTGACCCATGGCGCCGTTCCCCGACTCCCAGGTGGTCTGGGACCCCTCGGTACTCGACTACCGCTTCTCCCCGTCGCACCCGATGGATCCCGTACGGCTCCGCCTCACGATGGAACTCGCCCGGATGCTGGGCGTCCTCGACGGTGTCGAGGTGGTGACGCCCACCGGGTTCGATCCGCTGGACATCGGGCGGGCCCACACGGACGACTACCAGGCCGCGGTCCGCGTCGCCGGGTCCGGCCGCTCCCGCATCGACCTCTCCGGCTACGGCCTGGGCAACGACGACAACCCGGTCTTCCTGCGCATGCACGAGGCGGCCGCGAGCCTGGTCGGCTCCACCCTCACCGGCGCGAAGGCGATCGCGGCGGGCCACACCACCCGCGCCGTCAACATCGCCGGCGGCATGCACCACGCCATGCGCTCGTACGCCTCCGGGTTCTGCATCTACAACGACGCCGCCATCGCCATCTCCTGGTTGCTGGACAACGGATTCGACCGGATCGCTTACATCGACGTCGACGCCCACCACGGCGACGGGGTGCAGGCCCAGTTCTGGAACGACCCGCGCGTGCTCACGGTCTCCCTGCACGAGGACCCCCAGCACCTCTGGCCGCACACCGGCTACCCGACCGAACTCGGGGGCCCCGAGGCCCGTGGCACCGCCGTCAACATCCCCGTGCCGGCGTTCTGTCCCGACGGGCTGTGGCTGCGCGCCTTCCACGCGGTGGTCCCGTCCGTCGTGCGCGAGTTCCGGCCGCAGCTGATCATCAGCCAGTGCGGCTGCGACTCGCACGCGAGCGACCCGCTCACCGACCTCGCGCTCACCGTCGACGGGCAGCGCGCCGCCTACCTCGCCATGCGGGACCTCGCGGACGAGGTCTGCGACGGCCGGTGGCTCGCCGTCGGCGGCGGCGGCTATCAACTCGTACACGTCGTGCCGCGCACCTGGACGCACCTGATCGGCGCCGTCGTGGGCAGGGACGTCGACCCCGCCACTCCGATCCCCCAGGAGTGGAAGGACCTCGCCGCCACCCTGCCCACCGAGCAGGCCGGCACGCCGGAGGCTCTGCCCGACAGCATGGGTGAGGGCGGCGACACCGCGTTCACCCCGTGGGAGCCCTCGTCGTTCGACCCCGCTTCGGCCCCGCTCGACGCCGCCGCCGATCGCTTCATCGCCCGCGCACGCGCCGCGGTTCTCCCGCTGCACGGCCTCGACCCGGACGATCCCCGTGACTGAAGTCCCATCCCCGCCGCTCCCCGTCTCTGAAAGACTCGACGCCTCGGAACGATTCGACCCGGAGGACCCCCGTGACTGACGAAACCCCCCTCCACCCCTCGGGTCCGCCCACGGACCCGTTCCCGGCGCCGAGCCCGCAACCGCCGTCCGGCCCGTACGAGTTCCCGGCGCACTGGGTCGCCGACGTGCTCGCCTCCGACGGAGGCGTCGTGCACCTGCGCCCGGTCGTCCCCGACGACGCCGACGCCATGGTCGAGTTCCACGCCGGGCTCTCCGAGCGCACCCGGTACCTGCGGTACTTCGGCCCCTACCCGGTGATGCCGCCACGTGATGTGGCCCGGATGACGACCGTCGATCACGAGCAGCGGGTGTGCCTGCTGGCGATCCTGGGCGGCAGGATCATCGCCGTCGGCCTCTACGAGGGGCTCGCCGAGACGGGGAAACCCACCTCCGCCGAGGTCGCCTTCGTGGTCGCCGACGAGCACCAGGGCCGCGGACTGGGCCCCATCCTGCTCGAGCATCTCGCCGGCGCCGCCGCCGAGAACGGCTTCCACCGGTTCGAGGCGGAGGTGCTCGCCGAGAACCGGTACATGGTGAACGTGTTCAAGGCCGCCGGGTACGAGCTGCGGCGCAGCTTCGACGGCAGCGTGGTGCACGTGGAGTTCGGCATCGACCCCACCGAGGCGCTGGTGGCGGTCCGCAACGCCCGCGAACTCGCCTCCGAGGCCCGCAGCGTGAGCAACGCGCTGCGCCCGGGGTCCATCGCGGTGATCGGCGCCTCCGCCACGCCCGGCAAGGTCGGGCACGCGGTGCTGCGCAACATCATCGCCGGGGACTTCGCCGGGCCGGTGTACCCCGTGCACCCCGAACGCCGCTCCGTCGCTGGGATCCGCGCCTACGAATCGGTGCGGGACATCCCGGACTCCGTGGATCTCGCCGTGGTCGCCGTGCCCGCGGACAACATGGGCCAGGTGCTCGACGACTGCCTCGCCAAACAGGTGCGCACGCTGCTGGTGGTCTCCTCGGGCTTCTCCGACGCGGGCGGCCGGGGCAAGGAATCGGAGCGGCGGCTGCTGGCCGCGGTGCGCTCGCACGGCATGCGGCTGATCGGCCCCAACGCGCTGGGGGTCGTGAACACCGACCGCGAGGTGCGGATCAACGCGACGCTGGCGCCCGTCGTGCCCGGCCGCGGCAACGTGGGGTTCTTCTGCCAGTCCGGCGCGCTGGGCATCGCCATCCTCGACACCGCCGCGAAACGTGGTGTGGGACTGACCACCTTCGTCTCCGCGGGCAACCGCGCCGACGTCTCGGGCAACGACGTGCTGCAGTACTGGGACACCGACGACGCCACCGAGGTGGTGCTGCTGTACCTCGAGAGCTTCGGTAATCCGCGCAAGTTCGGCCGCATCGCGCAGCGGCTCTCGCGGCGCAAGCCCATCGTCGCCGTGCACCGCGGCGGGATCGACGTGGACCGGCGGCGTCACGGCTCGGAGGCGCTGTTCGAGAACTCCGGTGTGGTGCAGGTCGATTCGATTCCGCAGCTGTTCGACTGCGCGACCTTCTTCAGCTACCAGCCGCTGCCCGCCGGCCCGCGGGTCGCCGTCGTGGGCAACTCCACCGCGCTGGGGATCCTCGCCACCCACACCGGCGTCCGTGAGGGTCTCGACGTGGCGGAGCCGGTGGACCTGGGCGCCGCCGCCACGCCCGAGGAGTTCGGCGCCGCCATCGACGCGGCGCTGGCCGACGACGAGGTGGACGCGATCATCGCGGTGTTCGTGCCCCCGGTGGAGGCGCCCCCGGAGGCGCACGCCGCAGTGCTGCTGGAGGCCTCCCGTAAGTCGATCAAGCCGATCGTCTCCACCTTCCTCGCGTTCGACGGTGTCTCGGAACTGTTGGCCGTCACCGATTCCGACGGAGTCCGGCTGCGGGGATCGGTTCCGTCGTACCCGGAACCGGAGCGGGCCGCGCGCGTGCTCGCACACGGGTGGCGGTACGCGCAGTGGCGGGCGCGCCCCGTCTCCGACACGACCCGCCCGGACGGCACCGACGTAGAGACCGCCCGCACCCGCGTGCGGGAGTGGCTCCCGCCCGCCGACAGCGACGCCGGCGCCGTCACCCTGAGTTTCGAGCGCAGCGCCGAACTGCTGCGGCTCTACGGCGTGGAGGTGGTGCCCTTCGAAGTGGCCTCGTCCGTCGCCGAGGCGGTGGCCGCGGCCGACCGGCTGGGCTATCCCGTCGCGGTGAAGGCGATGGGGGAGCGGTGGCGGCTGCGCGCGGACCTCGCGGCCGTGCGGCTCGATCTCGCCGGGCCGCAGGCCGTGGCGGACGCCTTCGCCGAGCTCTCCGCCGCCACCTCCGAGCCCGCCCTGCACGTTCAGCGCATGGCGCACAAGGGGATCGGCTGCGCCGTGGGCTACGAGAACGATCCGCGGATCGGCCCGCTCCTGTCCTTCGGGCTCAGCGGCGCGGTGCCGGAGCTGCTGGGCGACCGCGCGTACCGGCTGCTGCCGCTCACCGACGCCGCCGCGACGGACCTGCTGACGGCGACCCGGTCCGCGCCCCTGCTCGACGGGTTCGCCGGCGAGGCGGGGGTGGACCGCCCGGCGCTGCGGGAGGTGGTGACTCGCGTGGCCGCGCTGGCGTACGAGGTGCCCGAGATCGCCTCGATCGACTGCCAGCCGATCCTCGCGACCACCGACGGCGCCGCCGTCCTGTCCGCGGTGATCCGCATCGGCCATGCCAGTGACCTGCTCGCCCAACAAGCGGAACCGCGCCGGCTGTAGAGCGAAGCGAATCCGGTGCGGTGCACGATCTGCGAACAAGGAGGAATCTTGATGCGTCACGTACGGGCGATCATCGCTGCGACCGTCACCGTCGGTTTGCTGGCGGGTTGCTCGCCGTCGCGGAACGATGCGCCCTCGAGCACCGCCGCCGCCCCGGGATTCGTACCGGCGAGGATCGCGACGAAGTTCGGGGTCGTGTCGATCCCCTCGCGGCCCGTGCGAGTGGTTGCACTCGGCTGGGGCGACGCCGAGACGGCACTGGCCATGGGGGTCGAGCCGGTCGGGGCTTCGGACTGGGTGCAGTTCGGCGGCGACGGTGTGGGGCCGTGGGCGAGCGGGAAGTACCGACGTCCGCCGAAGATCCTCGGGACGTTGGAGCCGGGGTACGAGGAGATCGCCGTTCTGCGACCGGACCTTATCCTCGACGTCAAGGGCACCGGCGACCAGGACCGGCACAGCAAGCTTGCCGCCATCGCGCCGACGGTCGGCATCCCCCCGGGCGCCGAGAATTACAAGACCACCCAGACCCAACAGGTCGAGATGATCGCGCAGGCATTGGGTGCGCCCGAGCGGGGGCGGCGGCTCCTCGCCGATCTCGACGCGCGAATCGACGGGATCAAGGCGGCGCACCCGCAGTGGCGGGGGCGCACCGTGAGCGCGATCGCACGGAGTTCGGGCGGGTGGGGCGCCTACGTTCCGGGAACCTTCCGGCTGGATCTCCTGCTGCGACTCGGCTTCGTTCTGAACCCGAAGATCGGCGACTCGGCACAGAGCGCGACGAACTTCTCGGTGGCGCTGTCCGAGGAGCGACTCGGACTCGCCGACGCCGACGTCGTGGTCGGCTACCCGGTGGGAGTGGCACCTTCGGCGATCACTGATGATCCACGGTGGCGATCGATTCCCGCGGTGGGGCAGGGGCGTTCGGTCGTGGTCGACCCGCAGTACGCCAAGGCTTACGCACTCGGGTCGGTCCTCTCGACGGGGTACGCGCTCGACGGGTTCGTGCCCGAGCTCGAAAAGGTGGTGTTCTGATCCGGCCGTTCTGATCCGGCCGACACACCCCGAACAGGGCGAAACCGGCCGTCCCCAGGCGCAGGTACGGCCGGTCTCTCGTCGAACGGTCTAGCTCGCGTACGCGCGCAGGCGATCCGCGCGTTCGCCGTTGCGGAGCTTGGCCATGACCTCGCGCTCGATCTGGCGGACCCGCTCCCGTGAGAGGCCGAACAGCTTGCCGATCTGGTCCAGGGTGCGGGGCTGGCCGTCGTCGAGGCCGTAGCGCAGGCGGATGACCTGCTGCTCCCGCTCATCGAGCGTGGCGAGGACCGAGCGCACGTCACTGTGCATCAGGCTCGAGATGACGGCCGACTCGGCGGACGCGGCCTCGGAGTCCTCGATGAAGTCGCCCAGCGGGGCCTCCTCGTCCGAGCCCACCGGCATGTCCAGGCTGACCGGGTCCCGCGAATGGTCCATCAGATCCGCGATCTTCTCCGCCGGGATGCCCGACTCGGCGGCGAGCTCCGCGTCCGTGGCCTCGCGCCCGAGCTGCTGGTGCAGCTCGCGCCGGATCCGGGCCAGCTTGTTGACCTGCTCCACGAGGTGGACGGGGAGCCGGATGGTGCGGGACTGATCGGCCATGCCGCGGGTGATCGCCTGCCGGATCCACCAGGTGGCGTATGTCGAGAACTTGAAGCCCTTGGCGTAGTCGAACTTCTCCATCGCGCGGATCAGGCCGAGGTTGCCCTCCTGGATCAGGTCCAGCAGCGGCATGCCGCGGCCGGTGTAGCGCTTGGCCAGCGAGACCACCAGCCGCAGGTTCGCCTCCAGCAGGTGCTGGCGGGCGGCCTGCCCGTCCCGCACGATGAACGCCAGATCCCGCTTCTTCGACGCGGCCATGCGCTTCTTGGTGGCCAGCAGGTGCTGCGCGTACAGCCCCGCCTCGATGCGCTTGGCCAGCTCGACCTCGTCCTCCGCGCTGAGCAGCGCCGTGCGCCCGATGCCGTTGAGGTACACGCGCACCAGGTCCGCGGCGGGACTCTGTGCGTCGAGATCGGCCTCGGTGAGCGGGGGCCGCACCCGATCAGCGGGGCGGGCTGCGGTGCTAGCGGTGTTGACGCGGTGTGCCATGTGGCTGCCTCCTGTTCGCCGGTACATCTGGTTCAACGGACGACGGACGCGCAGAGTTCCCGGCCCCCGGTGCGATGACCTGCGGAAACGGCGAAGCCTTCTGAGAAGTTGCTTAGAGGAAGGTTACGAATCCGTGCCGGTGCAGGTCGGCGAGGAGGCGCCGGGCCGGATCGGCCAATCCATCCTCCCCGGTGGCCGCCTCCAGCAGCAGCACCAGATCCTCGGTGGTGAGGCCGCCGGTGCAGCCGGCCAACAGCCGGGCACCGGCGTCGTCGAGCTCGTGCACCCAGCGCGGGCCCGACATCCGCGTCACCCGCAGCGCCACCTCGTCCCAGCCGTCGCCGCCGGCCACGGACACCCGCTCCAGCGCCACGTCCTCGCCCAGCAGCGGCCGCGCCGCGTCCAGGTCGGCGCCGGCCAGCCACGCCATCCGGGCGAAGTGCGCGTGCACCTCGTCGCCCAGGGGATCGTCGAAGGGCTGGCTCAGCTCCTCGCACACCACCTCCGACGGCCCCTCGATCGCGCGCAGGAGCACGAAGCCGAAGCCGATGCCGGTCACGCCGGCGTCCGCGAGGTGCGCCAGCCACCGGTCGGATTTCGCGCGGCCCTCGCCGACGCGGGGATCGAGCCCCTCGTCGCGCAGCCACGTCCCCACGTACAGGGCGGGATCGGCCACGTCGCGCTGCAGCACCCAGGCCGCGACGCCCCGCTCCGGCAGCCAGGACGCCACCCGCGCCTGCCACGACTGCTCGTCGCGGTGCACCCAGGACGCGAGCAGCGCCGCGGTCCCGTCGGGGGCGAGGTGCCCGGGCGCGCCGCGCACCACCAGCTCGGAGGCCCCGTCGAGGTCGAGGCCGGAGTCGCGGTAGGTGTGGTCCACGCGGCCCTCGCCCACGACGAACGGCGGGTTCGCCAGCAGCAGGTCGAATCGCCGGCCCGCGACCGGCTCGAACCAGTCGCCGGCCAGCACCTCGACGTCGACCCCGTTGAGCGCGGCGGAGGCGGCCGCGAACCCCGCAGCGCGGGTGCTCACGTCGGTGGCGGTGACGGACCGGGCGAACCGGGTCGCCGCGCACGCGTGCACGCCGCAGCCGGTGCCGAGGTCGAGGACCGTGCCCACGGGTTCCCGGGGCGTGGCCCGCAGCAGCGACTGGGAGGCGTGGCCCACGCCGAGCACGTGCTCGCGGTCCTGCGGGTGGGGGCGCATCAGGCCGTCCAGGTCGGAGAGGAACCACTGCGTGCCCGACGGTGCGGGGCCCGGCAGGTCCAGCGGCCGCAGCCCGAGCGCGGCCCGGACCCGGGACGGGTCCTGCGGGTCCGGCTCGAGCAGTCCCGCCTCCAGGGCCTCGTCGACGGTGACGGGCGCGAGCGCACCGTCGACCCGGGAACGGGGGACGGGCGCCGCGGCCAGGAACAGGCGGATGAACACGTCGAGCGGGGCGTCGGACGGGGCGGCCGATTCGACCGGGCCGGGCTCACCGCGCGAGAGGCAGCCGTAGGCGGCGCCCAGGCGCTGCGCGACGGCCGATTCCGAGAAGTCCGCGGCGGCCAGCACGGGGCCCAACCGCCGGCACAGCGGTGCCAGTGCGGGGGAGAGCAGCACCTATTCGCCGCGTCCCGACAGTGTCGTGACGGGGTGGCCCTGCAGGGCCAGCCGATCGAGCTTGCGGCGGGTGAACCGGTCCGGCTGGCCCTTGCGCTTGCGCGGGCGGTCGTTGGCGCGGATCACCGCGATCCACGGGATCGGAATGGATCCGGCCAGCACGGCGAGCGCGATCGCCCAGTTGCCGGTCGCCGAGTAGATCCACGCGGAGATGACGAGGGCGGGAATGCGGATGGCCATGATCAGCAGGTAGCGCCGCACCCGGCGCCGGTACTGATCCTCGTAGGACTCCTCCGCGTCGGTGATGACGTACGTGCCGTCCTCCTGATTTCCCACCCTTCGATCGTCCCACTGCGCCTGGCAGAATGAAAGTCATGAGCACGAAGACCCTGGAGAAGCCGGACGTCGATGTCGATTCCGACACCGGCAACGATGACGACAGTCCCAAGTTCTTCCACTACGTGCGGAAGAACAAGATCGCCGAGTCGGCCGTGATGGGCAACTACGTGGTCGCGCTCTGCGGCGAGACGTTCCCGGTCACCAAGTCGGCGAAGCCCGGATCGCCGGTGTGCCCCGAGTGCAAGAAGATCTACGACCGCATGAAGAAGTAGCCGCTCAGCGCCGCTCCACCGCGCGCGCCGCCGGCGCCGGCGTCGGCGCGGGAGCCGGTGCGGGATTCGCGCGGGCCGCGGGCGCGGGGTCGACGGTCCGCGGCGGCTCGGCCGCCTCGGGCTCGTCCGGTTCGGCGCGCTGCCGCCGCCGGATCGGGTCCGTGGCGCGGCGCAGGCCCTGCGCGGCCGCCTTCCCGGTGTCGGGGATGCCGGCGTCCTTGATCTGCCCCACGACCCAGTCGCGGAGCTGATCGGTGCGGATCTCCCGCGCCGGCCAGCGGGTCTGCAGGGCGGCGTTGAACTCGGCGCCCACCATCACGGCGAAGCCGAGGAAGAACGTGAACAGCAGGAAAGCGATCGGCGTCGCGAGCGCGCCGTAGGAGATGCCGCGCCCCGACGCGATGAACGAGAGGTACACGCGTAGGCCGGTCGACGCGACCAGGAAGATCAGCGCGGCCAGCGCGGCGCCGGGCACGTGCCGGTACCAGGGCAGCGGCCGCGGCAGCGCCTGCCGGTACAGCAGGGCCAGCCCGCCCACCAGCATGAGCACCACGAACGGCAGGTAGCCCCAGTCGATGAGCTGCGCGACCGCGGGATGCCACGAGGTGGGGATGTACCGGATGATGATGGTGGGACCGAGGGCCACCAGCGGCAGCGTGAACACCGCGATCACCAGGAACTCCACGTACAGCAGCAGCGCGAACAACCTCTGCAGCACGGGGTTGCGCACGGTGTGCTGGTCGTGGGCCATGCTGATCGAGTCCACGTAGGAGGAGAGGGCCGAGGACCCCGCCCACAGGGCCAGGATGAAGCCCACCGAGGCCACGTCACCGCGCCCCTGCTGCAGCACCCCGTCGACCATCGGGCGCAGGATCTCGTCGACCACGTTCGGGGTGAACACGCGCAGCCCGAACGAGATCACCCGATCGTGGATCACCCCGATGGTGTCCGGGCCGAACCAGTTCGCGATGTACCCGATGAGGCCCATCAGTGCCAGCAGCAGGGGCGCCAGCGAGAGGGTGGTCCAGAACGCGGCCTGCGCGCTGTGGCCCACGATCGAGTCGTCCCAGGACTTCACCACCGTGCGCCACAGGACGTGCGGCATCGACCGGACCACGGCCCACGCGCGGGCCGGGAACGGTGCGGGCCGCGGCTGATCCAGGTCCCGCGTGTGCGGGCCCGGATCATCGGCCCCGGCGTCCTGCGCGGGGGCCGGTCGCCGGCTCTCCGGCGTGCCGTCTGCGTCGTCCATCGTGTCCAGTCTTGCGCACCCGCGTCGATCACGCCGGAACCGGGACCACCGCGTGTTGCGAGTAGACTCCTTCCGGGTTCACGATCGACCCGCCCCCGGCTCCGGCCGCGCCGCGCGGGTCCTCTCTCGGCGTATAGGGGTGCGTTTCTCGATGGCGGTCTCACTTCGTCTCTGGCAGCGCCGTGCGCTCACGAAGTACCTGACCGCGGGACCCCGGGACTTCCTCGCGGTGGCGACTCCGGGCGCCGGCAAGACCACCTTCGCGCTGCGCGTCGCCTCCGAGCTGCTGGCCGACCGCACCGTGGAGCGGATCACGGTGGTCGCCCCGACCGAGCACCTGAAGTTCCAGTGGGCGGAGGCCGCCGCGCGGGCCGGTATCAACCTCGACCCGAACTTCACCAATTCCTCCGGTGCCACCTCCTCCGACTTCCACGGCGTGGTGATCACGTACGCACAGGTCGGGATGCACCCGTACAAGCACCACGCGCGGACCACCGCCTACAAGACCCTGGTGATCCTCGACGAGATCCACCACGCGGGCGACGCCAAGAGCTGGGGCGAGGGCGTCCGGGAGGCGTTCGAGGGTGCCACACGCCGGCTCGCGCTCACCGGTACCCCCTTCCGCAGCGACGACAACCCGATCCCGTTCGTCACCTACGAGCCGGAGGCCGGCGGCGGCCAGCGGTCCAAGGCCGACCACGTGTACGGCTACTCCGACGCCCTCGCCGACGGTGTGGTCCGGCCCGTCGTCTTCCTCGCCTACTCGGGGCAGGCGAGCTGGCGGACCAGCGCCGGCGAGGAGTTCACCGCGCGCCTCGGCGAGCCCCTGAGCAAGGACCAGACGGCCCGCGCCTGGCGCACCGCGCTCGACCCGCACGGCGACTGGATCCCCGCCGTGCTGCAGGCCGCCGACACCCGGCTCGACCAGCTCCGCCGCGCGATGCCCGACGCGGGCGGCCTGGTGATCGCCAGCGACCAGGCCACCGCCCGCGACTACGCGGAGCTGCTCGAGGAGATCAGCGGCGAGAAGGTCACCGTGGTGCTCTCCGACGACCCCACCGCGTCGAAGCGGATCTCGGCGTTCTCCGAGAGCACGGACAAGTGGATGGTGGCCGTGCGCATGGTGTCCGAGGGCGTGGACGTGCCGCGCCTGGCCGTGGGCGTCTACGCCACCAGCGCATCGACCCCGCTGTTCTTCGCGCAGGCCATCGGGCGGTTCGTTCGGCTGCGCGTGCCCGGCGAGACGGCGAGCGTGTTCCTGCCGTCGGTCCCGGTGCTGCTGGACCTGGCCGCGAAGCTCGAGGAGCAGCGCGACCACGTGCTCGGCAAACCGCACCGCGAGCCCGAGGGCCTCGACGACGCGCTGCTCGTGGAGGCCAACAAGACCAAGGACGAGCCGGGCGAGGAGGAGAAGGCCTTCGTCTCCCTGCACGCCGATGCCGAGTTGGACCAGCTGATCTACGACGGCTCCTCGTACGGCACCGCGACCTTCTCCGGGAGCGAGGAGGAGGCGGACTACCTCGGACTTCCCGGCCTGCTCGACGCGGAGCAGATGCGGGCACTGCTGCAGCAGCGGCAGAAGGACCAGGTGAACGAGCGATCGGCCGAGCAGGAGCGGCCCGCCCCGCCGCCGCAGGTCGCCGAGCGGGCCTCCGCCGGCGCGCAACTCTCCGAGCTGCGCCGCGAACTCAACTCGCTGGTCGCGATGCACCACCACCGCACCGGTAAGCCGCACGGGGTGGTGCACAACGAGCTTCGCAGCCGCCTCGGCGGGCCCGTGACCGCGATGGCCACGGCGGATCAGCTCCGCGAGCGGATCGCCGCGCTGCGCACCTGGAAGTGACTCCCCGGCGGGGCCGTGAACGACGGCGGCGCCGCACCCCGGTGGGGTACGGCGCCGCCGGTTCGGTTCCGGTCAGACGGTGGCGGGATCTCCGGCGATCGTCGCGCCCTGCGTCTCGAGCTCGCCGCGGTGCTCGGTGAAGTGGTGCCCGCAGAACAGCAACTCGAACCCGGACGGGAGTACCGCACGGACCTGGGCGGCCGCCGAGCAGCGATCGCAGCGGTCGGACGCCGTCAGGGGAGCGAAGGCATCGCCCGCGGGGGCCTCTGAAGTGACTGTGTTGGTCATGACTCCTCCGTTCCTCACGAACCCTACTTACACCTGTCTATACGTTCGAGCCTACCCATTTGTTCCACCGCATCGGGGATGTGGGCTCCGTGTTCGCCCAGGGTGAACGGCGTCCCGCCGGGAAATCCCGCGTGCGGGGCGTGCGAGCGGTCCCCTAGGGTGAGCGCGTGGCGCCGCTGATGATCCCCGCGATGTTCGTGATCGGGGCGATCAGCCAGTACGTGGGTGCCTCCCTCGGGGTGGGGCTGTTCGAGCAGCTCTCGCCCGTCGCGGTGGCCTGGCTGCGCGGGGCGGGCGCGGGGCTGATCCTGCTGATCGCGCTGCGCCCCCGCCGCGCCGACTGGTCCGCGGCCCGGCTGCGCGCCGCGGCGCTGTTCGGCACGGTCACGGTCGCCATGAACATGGCGTTCTACGAGGCGATCGACCACATCGACCTCGGCACGGCGGTGGCGATCGAGTTCCTCGGCCCGATCGCGGTGGCCGTCGCCGGGTCCCGCCGCGCGGTGGACCTGGTCGCCGCGGCCGCCGCGCTGACGGGGGTGGTGTGCGTGGCGGGCGTCAACCTCGACGGTGCGGGCGCCGGCTCCGGCGGCGCGATCGGCATCGCCTGCGCGCTGCTCGCGGCGTCGTTGTGGGCCGGGTACATCGTGCTCGGCAAGCGGGTGGCCGACGCGGGCGGCGGCATCGAGGGGCTCGGCGTGGGCCTCGCCGCGGGCGCCCTCGTGCTGGCGGTTCCCGGCCTCGGGCCCGAACTGGTGAGCCGCCCGGAGGCGTTCGGGCACTGGGAGGTCTGGGTGCTCGGCCTCGGTCTCGGCCTGCTCAGCTCGGTGGTCCCGTACGCGCTGGACCAGGTGGTGCTGGCCCGCGTCGGGCGGGAGCGGTTCGCGTTGCTGCTGGCGCTGCTGCCGGTGACGGCGTCCGGCGTCGGCGCGGTGATGCTCGGGCAGCGGCCCGGCTGGTGGGAGGCGGTCGGCATCGCGCTCGTGATGCTCGCGATCGGCCTCACCTCGCGGCGCGCGCCGACGCCCACCCCGGGTGATTAGCGTGTCGCACCTTCGCGGCACCGGATCGGGTTAGATTCGGGTATGCACACCGGTGATGCACCCTCGTCCGCTCATCCGCCCCGTCCCGATCGCGATCCTTTCGGCGCACCGTCGGGCGGGCTCGGCCGGCGGAGGTTCCTCGCCGGCTTCGGCGTCCTCGCGGGCAGCGCGCTGCTCGCGGCGTGCGGGGTCGAGGCGCCGAGCGGCGGACCGTCGGGCAGCTCGACCCGGCCCGCACGCCCCCTGACCGGTCCCGACATGAGCGGCGCGGCGCCGGGGGTGCGCGTGCAGGACGACCTGTTCCGGCACGTCAACGGCGCGTGGGCCGACGGCTACACGATCCCGGCGGACAAGGCCTCCTTCACCACCTTCGCGGACCTGAACGACCGTGCGCTGGAACAGCTCAAGGAGATCATCGAGGGCATCAAGGATCCGCGCACGCGCAGCGACGAGGCCAAGATCCGCGACGTCTACGACGCGTTCATGGACACCACGCGGATCGACCGCGAAGGCGCGAACCCGATCAAGTCCGACCTCGCGGCGATCGACGATGCGGCGGACAAGACCGCGCTGCTCGAGGCGGCGGGGGCGCAGCAGAAGCAGGGCGTCAGCGGGCTCATCGGCTACTACGTGGACACCGACCAGAAGGATTCGTCGAAGTACGTGCTCAGCCTGGTGCAGTCCGGGATCGGCCTGCCGGACGAGGCGTACTACCGCGACGCGAAGTACGCCGACGTGCGGGACAAGTACCGCGCCTACCTGGAGAAGATGGCCTCCCTCGCCGGCCTGGCCGATCCGGCCGGGGTCGCGGCCCGCGTGCTGGCCTTCGAAACGTCTGTGGCGAAGGGGCATTGGGACCGGGTCCGCTCGCGCGACGCGACCGCCACCTACAACCCGTACCCCTGGGGTGAGCTGACGAAGCTCGCCCCCGGCTACGACTGGGACCGCTGGCGCGACGCCGTGGGCATCAAGGGCGACGACGTGAAGAACGTGGTGGTCGCCCAGCCGAGCTTCCTCACCGCCGCCGCGAAGCTGTGGCAGGACACCGACCTGGGAACCCTGAAGGACCACGCGCGGATACAGGTGGTCCGCGCCTACGCCGCCTATCTGTCCGAGCCGTTCGTCACCGCCAACTTCGACTTCTACTCGACGACCCTGAGCGGCGTGGAGAAGCAGCGCGACCGGTGGAAGCGCGGCGTGAACGTGGTCGAGGGCGTGATCGGCGAGGGTCTGGGAAAGCTGTACGTGCACAAGCACTTCCCGGCCGATGCCAAGAAGCAGGCCGAGCAGCTGGTGAACAACCTGCGCAGCGCGTACCGCGCCAGCTTCGAGGACCTGGACTGGATGACCCCGGCAACCCGGCGCGCGGCGGCGGCCAAGCTGGAGAAGATCCGCGCCAAGATCGGCTACCCGGATCAGTGGCGGGACTACTCGGACCTCCAGACCGACGGCAAGTCGATCGTGGCCACCGTGCGCGCCTCCGGCGAGTTCGACAACGCCTACCAGCTCGCGAAGCTCTCCAAGCCGGTGGACAGGGCCGAGTGGCTGATGACACCGCAGACGGTGAACGCCTACTACAACCCCGGCATGAACGAGATCGTGTTCCCCGCAGCGATCCTGCAGGCGCCGTTCTTCTCGCCCGATGCGCAGGCGGCCGTGAACTACGGCGGCATCGGCGCCGTGATCGGGCACGAGATCGGCCACGCCTTCGACGATCAGGGCGCCAAGTACGACGGGGACGGCAACCTCAAGGACTGGTGGGAACCCGCCGACCGGGCCGAATTCGACAAGCGCACCAAGGCCCTCATCGCCCAGTACGACGCGCTGGTCCCCGCCGGCCTGCCGCCCACCGACAAGGTGAACGGCGGCCTCACGGTGGGGGAGAACCTCGCCGACCTCGGCGGGCTGTCGATCGCCATCGCGGCCTACCGGATCGCGGTCGCGAACGGGGACGAGGGCACCCAGGGCGCGGCGCGGGCGAGCACCGCACCGTCGGCGAGCGCGGCACCGTCGGGCAGCGCGGCACCGGCTTCCGGGCCGGACCTGACGCCGCTGTTCCTGAGCTGGGGCCGGATCTGGCGGAGCAAGGCGCGCGAGGCCGCCGCGATCCAGTCGCTCGCGACGGACCCGCACGCGCCCAACGAGTTCCGGGCGAACCAGGTGGTCAAGAACGTGAGCGCATTCGCCGATACGTTCGGCGTCCGGGCCGGGGACCGGGAGTGGCTGGACCCGAAGGACCGCGTCACGGTGTGGTGACGCGGGGCGGGTTACAGCCCCATGTCCTTGGCGATGATGGTCTTCATCACCTCGGACGTGCCGCCGTAGATGCGGTTCACGCGGTTGTCGGCGTACAGGCGGGCGATGGGGTACTCGGTGATGTAGCCGTAGCCGCCGTGCAGCTGCAGGCACCGGTCGATCACGTCCGAGGCGGCCTCGGTGCAGAACAGCTTGAGCGAGGCGGCGTCCGCGGCGGTGAGCTCGCCCGCGTCGTGCAGTTCGAGGCCGCGGTCCACGCTCGACTCCATAGCGTCCACCTTGGCCTTGCACGCGGCGAGCTCGAACTTGGTGTTCTGGAACGAGGCGACGGACTTGCCGAAGATGCTGCGGTCGCGGGTGTAGTCCTGGGCGAAGCGCACCGCGGCCGACGCCTGCGCGTACGCGCCGACTGCGATCGAGAGCCGCTCCTGGGGCAGGTTGTTGCCCAGGTAGGAGAAGCCCTTGTTCTCCTCGCCCAGCAGGTCCTCCGCGGGCACCCGCACGTCGGTGAAGGACAGCTCGGCGGTGTCCGAGGTCTTGAGGCCGATCTTGTCGAGCTTGCGGCCCACGGCGTAGCCGGGGAGCGCGGTGTCGACGACGAACAGCGAGATGCCGTGCCGCCGGTCCTCGGCGGTGGCGGCCGCGGTGCGCGCGCACACGATCACGCGATCGGCGTTGACGCCACCGGTGATGAAGGTCTTCGCACCGTTGAGGACGTAGTGGGTGCCGTCCTCGGAACGCTTGGCGGTGGTCTTCATCCCCGCGAGGTCGGAGCCGGTGCCGGGCTCGGTCATGGCGATCGCGAACATCAGCTCGCCCGCCGCCATCCCCGGCAGCCAGCGCTGCTTCTGCTCCTCGGTGGCGAGGCCGGTGAGGTACGGCAGGCACAGCGCGATGTGCACGCTCGATCCGCCGAACGAGACCCCGGCGCGGGCCAGCTCCTCGCTGACCACGGCCTGGTACTTGAAGGACTCGATGCCGGCGCCGCCGTACTCCTCGGGCACCTCGATGCCGAACACGCCCAGCTCGCCGAGCTTGCGGTAGAAGTCCTTCGGCACGATGCCGTCCGCGTACCACTGCTCGTAGTGCGGGACGACCTCCGACTCGATGAAGGCGCGGAGCGTCTCGCGGAAGGCGTCGTGATCGGAGGTGTAAACGGTGCGGCGCATGGTGGTTCTCCTCGGGTCGTTACTTCCGGACGTCGGACGCGGTCGCTCCGACGGTGCGCAGGGCGAGGTCGGCGTAGAAGTCGCCGATCGTCTCGGGGGTGATCTCGCCGCCGTCGTGATACCAGCGGCCGATGTCGATGCCGCTGGACAGCACGGCGATCGTCGCCATCCGCGGGTCGGGGGTGTCGAAGGAGCCGTCGGCCACGCCCGCGTCCACGATCGCGCGGATGCGCCGGGTGATCTCGCGGCGCAAGGTGCCGATCTCGGCGCGGTGCTCCTCGGTGAGCGCGTCCAGCTCGTAGTTCACCACGCGGACGCTGGTGTGTGCGCTGGCGTGGTGGCGCGCGAACGCGCCCATCGCGGCGGCGAGGCGGGCGGCGGGGGAGTCGGCCGGGTCGTCCACGTCGCCGATGGCCTCGATGATGCGTTGGTGCCCGATCTTCGAGAGCTGGTGCAGCAGTTGTTCCTTGGACTTGTAGTGCACGTACACGGCGGCGGGGCTCATCCCGGCCGCGGCGGCGATGTCCCGGGTGGTGGTGCCGTGGAAGCCGCGCTCGGCGAACGCCTCGGCCGCGGCGGCCAGGAGGCGTGCGCGGGTGGCCTCCGCGCGGGACGGCGCTTCTGACTCGGTCATCGTCTTCCCTCCGGCTGCCCACCGCGACGTGTCGTGTCGCGGTGACTCTAGTGTGAACGGGACCACAGTGGACGGTGCGTTGACGACCCGACCTCAGTGGTGCACAGTGAATGGTACACAGCTAAGCGAGCGCTTAGTCAGATTTGTTCTAGTCGGAGGTCGTTCCCATGCCCGAAGCCGTCATCGTCGCCACCGCCCGCTCGCCCATCGGGCGCGCCGCCAAGGGCTCGCTCGTCAGCGCCCGCCCCGACGACCTGTCCGTGCAGATGGTGCGCGCCGCACTCGCGAAGGTGCCGGGCCTGGACCCGCGGGACATCGACGACATGATGTTCGGCTGCGGCCAGCCCGCGGGGGAGTCCGGCTTCAACATCGCCCGCGTCGTCGCCGTCGAGGCGGGTCTCGATCACCTGCCCGGCGTCACCGTCAACCGCTACTGCAGCTCGAGCCTGCAGACCACCCGGATGGCGTTCCACGCGATCAAGGCGGGGGAGGGCGAGGTCTTCATCTCCGGCGGCGTCGAGACCGTGAGCCGCTACGTCAAGGGCAACGCGGACGGCATGCCCGACACCAAGAATGCGCTGTTCGACGACGCCCAGGCGCGCACCGAGCGGTTCGCGGCGGGCGGTCAGACCTGGGTCGATCCGCGCGAGAACGGCGAGCTGCCCGACGTGTACATCGCGATGGGCCAGACTGCGGAGAACGTCGCGCAGTTCAAGAACGTGAGCCGACAGGACCAGGACGAGTGGGGCGTGCGCAGCCAGAACCGCGCCGAGGCCGCCATCGCCTCCGGGTTCTGGGAGAAGGACATCACCCCGGTCACGCTCCCCGACGGCACCGTCGTCTCCAAGGACGACGGTCCGCGCGCGGGCGTCACCTACGAGGGCATCGCCGGCCTCAAGCCCGTCTTCCGCCCGGACGGCACGGTCACGGCCGGCAACTGCTGCCCGCTCAACGACGGCGCGGCCGCCGTCGTCGTCATGTCGGACACGAAGGCCAGGGCGCTCGGCCTCACGCCGCTCGCCCGGATCGTCTCCACCGGGGTCACCGGACTCTCGCCCGAGATCATGGGTCTCGGCCCGGTCGAGGCGTCCAAGCAGGCCCTCGCCCGTGCCGGGATGTCGATCGGCGACATCGACCTGATGGAGGTCAACGAGGCGTTCGCGGCGCAGGTGATCCCGTCGGTCCGCGATCTCGGCATCGACGCCGACAAGGTGAACGTCAACGGCGGCGCCATCGCCGTCGGGCATCCCTTCGGCATGACGGGCGCGCGGATCACCAGCACGCTGATCAACTCGCTGCAGTGGCACGACAAGCAGTTCGGCCTCGAGACCATGTGCGTCGGCGGCGGCCAGGGCATGGCGATGATCATCGAGCGCCTCAGCTGATCCGGGTGTAGTCGCGCCGGTCCGGCGCACGTTGAGCGGTCCGCACGTCCCGTGCGGGCCGCTCATCGTCGTTTCCGGGGTGCGCGGCGGGGCCGATCCGTACTGTGAGGAGCGTCACAGGAGTTCGCTCGCCCCGGGGGTCGTGACTCGGTACAGTGTGTCGTACGCTACAAACTAAGCGAGCGCTTAGTCAGTCCAGAGGGAAGGTTGCACAGCATGACCCGATTCGCCGGGAAGACCGCCATCGTCACCGGAGCGAGCCGCGGTATCGGCCTGGCCATCGCGCAGCGGCTGGTGGCCGACGGCGCGAAGGTCGTCATCACCGCGCGCAAGCAGGAGGCGCTCGACGCCGCCGTCGCCGAGCTGGGCGGCCCGGACGTCGCCGTGGCGGTCGCCGGATCGGGCGACGACCAGGAGCACCAGGACCAGGTGATCGCGACCGCGATCGACACCTTCGGCAGCGCCGACTTCTTCGTCAACAACACCGGCATCAACCCCGTCTACGGGCCGCTGATGGAGCTCGACACCGGGGCGGCCCGCAAGATCTTCGAGGTCAACGTCCTCTCCACGCTGTCCTGGGTGCAGAAGGTCAACGCGGCCTGGCAGGCGCAGCACGGCGGCGCGATCGTCAACGTCGCCTCCGTCGCCGGCCTGCGGCCCGCGCCCGGGATCGCCTTCTACGGCGTCACCAAGGCCGCCGTCATCCACCTCACCGAGGAACTCGCCGTCGAGCTCGGCCCGGACATCCGCGTCAACGCGGTCGCGCCGGCCGTCGTGAAGACCCGCTTCGCCACCGCGCTGTACGAGGGCCGCGAGGAGCAGGTCTCGGCGGCCTACCCGCTCAAGCGGCTCGGCGTGCCGGACGACATCGGCTCAGTGGTCGCGTTCCTGCTCTCCGACGATGCCGCCTGGATGACCGGCCAGACGCTCACCGTCGACGGCGGCGTCCTGCTCACCGGCGGGGTGTAGGCCGTGCCCGGCTTCGACCCGAAGGACAGGGGCGTCGTCGTCACCGGCGCCGGCAACGGCATCGGAGCGGCGCTCGCGCGTGAGCTCGCGGCCCGCGGCGCCCGCGTCGTGGTCGCCGACCTCGATGCCGACGGCGTCGCGCGCACCGTCGCCGCCATCACCGCGGCGGGAGGCACCGCCTACCCCGCCCCCGGTGACGCGGCCTCGGAGGAGGGCGTCGCCGCGCTCGTCGCCGCCGCGCGCCGCGACCTCGGCGCCATCGACGCCTGGTACGCCAACGCGGGCATCGACCGCGGCCGCGGCCTCGACACCGAGGAATCCGAGTGGGCGCTGTCGCTGGAGGTCAACGTCATGGCGCACGTGCGCGCCGCCCGGTTGCTGGTGCCCGAGTGGACCGCCGCAGGCGGCGGCAGGTTCGTGGTGACCGCCTCCGCGGCGGGGCTGCTCACCATGCTCGGCGCGCCCGCGTACTCCGTCACCAAGCACGCCGCCGTCGCCTTCGCCGAGTGGCTGTCCGTGACCTACCGGCACCGGGGCGTCGTGGTCCAGGCGATCTGCCCGCAGGGCGTCCGCACCGGGATGCTCGAGCGCTCCGGCGAACTCGAGGAGCTGCTCACCCGCGACAGCGCACTCGAACCCGAACAGGTCGCGACGATCGCCGCCGACGCGCTGGCCGGCGACGACTTCCTGATCCTCCCGCACCCCGAGGTCGCGGGCTATTACACCGCCCGTGCGAGCTCCACCGACAAGTGGCTGCACGGCATGAACAAGCTGGAGCAGCGACTCGAGCAGAAGGAGAACGATTGATGAGGGCCTGGCAGGTGCAGCAACTGGGGGAGCCGCTGGCGGCGCTGCGCGAGGTGGAGCTCGCGACGCCCGAGCCCGGGCCCGGGCAGCTGACGGTCCGCACCCTCGCGACCGCGGCCAACTTCCCCGACGTGCTCATGTGCCGGGGCCTGTACCAGGTCAAGCCCGAGCTGCCCTTCACACCCGGCGTCGAGTTGTGCGGGGAGGTCGTGGCCGTCGGCGAGGGAGTCGAGGGCTTCGCGGTGGGGCAGCGCGTCCTCGGCGGCACCGCGCTCCCGCACGGGGGCTTCGCCGAGTACGCCGTTCTCGGTGCGGCCCAGGCGTTTCCGGCCCCCGTATCGCTCGACGACGCCCAGGCGTCCTCGCTGTTCATCGGCTACCAGACCGGCTGGTTCGGCCTGCACCGCCGCGCCGGGCTCCGGTCGGGGGAGACGCTCCTGGTGCACGCGGCCGCGGGCGGCGTGGGCAGCGCCGCGATCCAGCTCGGCAAGGCCGCCGGCGCGAGGGTGATCGGCGTGGTCGGCGGACCCGAGAAGGCCGAGGTCGCCCGCGCACTCGGCGCCGACGTGGTGGTCGACCGGCACACCCAGGACTTCGTGGCGGTGGTCAAGGAGGAGACCGGCGGCCGCGGCGCCGACGTGATCTACGACCCCGTCGGTGGCGACACCTACGCCCGCTCCACGAAGTGCATCGCCTTCGAGGGCCGGATCCTCGTCATCGGCTTCGCGGGCGGCACGATTCAGGAGGCCGCGCTCAACCACGCCCTGATCAAGAACTACTCGATCGTCGGCCTGCACTGGGGCCTGTACAACACGTACGACCCCGCCTCCGTGCAGCAGTGCCACACCGAGCTCACGGCGCTCGCCGACCAGGGGCTCGTGAACCCCCTGGTCAGTGAGCGCTTGGCTTTCGACGCCGTGCCGGACGGCCTGCAGCGCCTGGCGGACGGCACCACCGTGGGCCGCGTGGTCTACCAGGCGGCGCCGTGACCGGGGCGGGCCCGGCGGTCGACGCGGTGCTCTTCGACTACGGCGGGGTGCTCACCGTGCCCATGCGGCGCAGCATCGAGGCGTGGATCGCCGAGGAGGGCATCGACCCCGCGAGCTTCACCTCCACGCTGAAGGCGTGGCTCGGGCGGAACGCGGAGGCGGGCAGCCCGATCCACCGGCTGGAGACGGGCGAGCTGCCCGAGGCCGAGTTCGACGCGACGTTCGCCGCCGCGCTGCGCACCCGTTCGGGCGCGCCCGTCGATCCCGACGGGGTGCTGCGCCGCATGTTCGCGCGGGTCGAGGAGGACCCCGCGATGTGGGAGCTCGCGCGGGACCTGCGCGCCGCGGGCACGGGCGTCGCGATCGTGTCCAACAGCTGGGGCGGCGGGAACCTCTACCCCCGCGCGCGGCTGCGGGAGCTGTTCGAGCCGGTGATCATCTCCGAGGAGGTGGGGCTGCGCAAGCCCGACCCCGCGATCTTCGCGCTGGCGCTCGAGAGGCTGGGCGTCCCGGCCGAGCGCGCGGCCTTCATCGACGACGCCGCACCCAACGTGGAGGGCGCTGCGGCGCTCGGGATCCGCGCGATCCACCACACCGACGCCGGTACGACCCGGGCGGCGCTGCGGGAGCTCGTTCCCGCGCTCGCCCGGACCCCCATTCGATCCTGATACCCGAACACCTAAGGAGAACACCATGACTCAGCGCATCGCCATCGTCACCGGAGCGGCCCGCGGCATCGGGGCGGAGGTGGCCCGCCGCCTCGCCTCGGACGGACACGCCGTCGCGGTCCTCGACCTCGACGAGGCGGCCTGCACCGTGGTCGCCGACGAGATCGTCGCGGCCGGCGGCCGCGCCATCGGGGTAGGCGTCGACGTCGCGGACGAGGAGAAGGTAGGCGCGGCCGTCACCCGCGTCGCGGAGGAGTTGGGCCCGCCCACCATCCTGGTCAACAACGCCGGGATCATCCGCGACAACCTGCTGTTCAAAATGACCGTCTCCGACTGGGATTCCGTCCTGGGCGTGCACCTTCGCGGCGCGTTCCTCATGTCCCGCGAGGTGCAGAAGTACCAGACGCAGGAGAAGTGGGGACGCATCGTCAACCTCTCCTCGACCTCCGCGCTGGGCAACCGGGGGCAGGCCAACTACTCGGCCGCGAAGGCCGGCATGCAGGGCCTGACCAAGACGCTGGCCCTCGAGCTGGGCCGCTTCGGCGTCACCGCGAACGCGATCGCGCCCGGCTTCATCGCCACCGACATGACCGCCGCGACCGCCGAGCGGATCGGGATCCCGTTCGAGGACTTCAAGACCGCGGCCGCCAAGGAGATCCCCGTCCAGCGCGTGGGCCTGCCCGCCGACATCGCGCACACGGCGAGCTTCTTCGCCAGCGAGGGCGCCGGATTCGTCTCGGGTCAGGTGGTCTACGTGGCCGGCGGGCCGAAGGACTAGGGCCCGCAACGGCCAGGAGGAGAAGACGATGCGAGTACTGAACGGACTCGAGGGACTGCAGGCCGCCGTGGGCGAGCACCTCGGCTACAGCGACTGGGTCGAGATCGACCAGAAGCGGATCGACCTCTTCGCGGAGGCGACCGGTGATCACCAGTGGATCCACGTCGACCCGGAGAAGTCGAAGGCCGGGCCCTTCGGCTCGACGATCGCCCACGGCTACCTGACGCTGTCGCTGATCCCCATGCTGGTGTGGCAGATCTACTCGGTCGAGGGCACCAAGATGGGCGTCAACTACGGCGCCAACAAGGTGCGCTTCCCGGCGCCGGTTCCCGTCGGCTCGCGGGTGCGCGCCGGTGTCGAGCTGGTGTCGGTGACCCCGGGCGGCGGTGGCCAGCAGGTGATCGCGCGGGTCACGATCGAGCGTGAGGGCGCAGACAAGCCGGCCTGCGTCGCCGAGACCGTCTCCGTGGTCGTGTTCTGATGGCCGAGCAGCACCCGGGCCTGGACCTCGACGTCCTCGGCCGATGGCTCCCGCAGCACGTGCAGGGCGCGGGCTCGGACCTGACCGCCGTGCTCATCGCGGGCGGCAAGTCCAACCTCACCTACCGCGTGTCCGACGGTGCCTCGTCCTGGATCCTGCGCCGCCCGCCGGTCGGCAAGTTGCTGGCCACGGCACACGACATGGGCCGTGAGTACCGCATGATGTCGGCGCTCGGCGGCTCGGCCGTGCCGGTACCGGTGATGTACGCGTACTGCGAGGACCCGGAGGTGCTCGGCGCGCCGTTCTACGTGATGAGCGAGATCGACGGCGTGCCCTACCGCCGCGCGACGGAGCTGCAGGAACTCGGCGCCGAGCGCACCCGGGTGATCTCCGAGCGGCTGGTCGACACCCTCGTCGACCTGCACCACGTCGACCCCGCGAGCGTCGGCCTCGGCGACTACGGCCGCCCCGAGGGGTTCCTCGGCCGCCAGGTCCAGCGGTGGCGCAAGCAGTTCGCCGCGGCACACACCCGGGACCTGCCCAAGGTCGACGAGCTGTTCGCGGCGTTGGAGGCGCGGGTCCCCGCGGACGCCGCCCCCGGCATCGTGCACGGCGACTACCGGCTCGACAACGTGCTGGTGACCCCGCAGGACGAGCCCGGCGCCGTGGTCGATTGGGAGCTCGCGACCATCGGCGACTCGCTCACCGACCTCGCCCTGATGCTGGTCTACGGCCGGCTCGCGAAGATCTCCGCGGGCACCGTCAGCGACGTCTCGGAGGCCCCGGGCTTCCTCAGCGAGCAGCAGATCATCGACCGCTACGCCGCCGGGTCCAGCCGCGACCTCGGCGACCTCGGCTTCTACATCGCCCTCGCGAGCTTCAAGCTCGCGGGCATCGTCGAGGGCATCCACTACCGGTACGTGAACGGGCAGACCGTGGGCGAGGGCTTCGCCGAAGCCGGCCAGGCCGTGAACCCGCTGCTCGACGCCGGACTCGACGCTCTGAAGGAGAACTGACATGGAATTCGCGTACGACGCCAGGACCACCGAGCTGATCGGTCGGGTCACCGACTTCATGGACAGCCACGTGTACCCGGCGGAGGAGACCTTCCACCACCAGCTGGCCGAGTTGGAGAACCGCTGGGCCTGGGACAGCGTCCCGGTTCTGCGCGAACTGCGGGCCGAGGCCCGCAGCCGCGGCTTCTGGAACTTCTTCCTCCCCGGGGAGAACGGGGCGGGGCTGACCAACCTGCAGTACGCCCCGCTCGCCGAGATCACCGGCCGCAGCCTGCATCTCGCTCCCGCGGTGTTCAACTGCGCCGCCCCGGACACGGGGAACATGGAGGTGCTGAACGAGTTCGGCACCGACGAGCAGAAGGAGCGGTGGCTGCGGCCGCTCCTGAACGCCGAGATCCGGTCGGCCTTCGCGATGACCGAGCCGGACGTCGCCAGCTCCGATGCCACCAACATCGGACTGTCGATCGTCCGCGACGGCGACGAATACGTGATCAACGGCCGCAAGTGGTGGATCACCGGGGCCATGAACCCCAATTGCGCGATCTTCATCGTGATGGGCAAGACGGCGCCCGATGCGGAGCGGCACCGGCAGCAGTCGCAGATCCTCGTGCCGCGGGACACCCCCGGCCTCGAGGTGCTGCGCGGCATGCAGGTCTTCGGCTACGAGGACAACAATCACGGCGGCCACGCCGAGCTCCGCTTCACCGATGTCCGTGTGCCCGCCTCCAACCTGATCGGCGGCGAGGGCGACGGTTTCGCCATCGCGCAGGCCCGTCTGGGGCCCGGCCGCATCCACCACTGCATGCGCTCGATCGGCGTCGCCGAGCGGGCCGTGGAGATGATGTGCGAGCGGGTCTCGGGCCGCACCGCCTTCGGCAAGCCGCTCTCGGAGCAGGGCGTGATCCGCGATTGGATCGCGGAGTCGCGGGTACGGATCGAGCAGTTGCGCCTGCTGGTGCTCAAGACCGCGTGGCTGATGGACACCGTGGGCAACCGCGGCGCGCACACCGAGATCCAGGCGATCAAGATCGCCACCCCGCAGACGGTGCAGTGGATCCTCGACAAGGCGATCCAGTCGCACGGCGCGGGCGGTCTCTCGCAGGACTTCTCGCTCGCCGAGGCCTACGCGGGCATCCGCACCCTGCGGTTCGCGGACGGGCCGGATGAGGTGCACAAGAACTCGCTGGCACGTGCCGAGCTCAAGCGGGTGGCAGCGAAGAAGGCGCAGTGATGGCCGCGGAGAGCACTGCCAGGGCCGAACTGAAGCGCGTCGCCGCGAAGAGGGCGCGGTGACCGCCGCGCAGGAACTCGACGGGCGCATCGACGAGTTCCTCGCGGCGCACCCGCCCGCAACGACGGATCCGCTGGAGTTCCTCCGCGCCCGGTACGACGCGGGGCTGGCGTGGGTGGCCTATCCCGAGGGCCGGGGCGGTCTGCGCCTGTCGCGATCGCTGCAGCAGGGCGTGGACGCCCGGTTCGCCGAGGCGGGAGCGCCGGACAATCGCAGCCACGTCAACGGGATCGGCCTCGGCATGGCCGCGCCCACGATCCTCGCCTTCGGCACGCCGGAGCAGATCGACCGGTTCCTGCGGCCGCTGTGGACGGGCGAGGAGATCTGGTGCCAGCTGTTCAGCGAGCCCGGTGCCGGTTCCGATCTCGCCGGGCTCGCGACCCGGGCGGTGCGGGACGGCGACGACTGGGTGGTCACGGGGCAGAAGGTGTGGACTTCGGGGGCGCACAACGCGCAGTGGGCCATCCTGGTCGCGCGGACCGACCCGGACCAGCCGAAGCACAAGGGCCTCACGTACTTCCTGTGCGACATGACCGATCCGGGGATCGACGTGCGGCCGCTGCGGCAGATCACGGGCGAGGCCGAGTTCAACGAGGTGTTCCTCGAGGGCGTGCGCATTCCCGACGCCCATCGCCTGGGCGCGGTGGGGCAGGGGTGGCAGGTCGCCAACGCGACGCTCAACAACGAGCGGGTCGCGATCGGCGGCCGCGCCGCGCAGCGCGAGGCCGGCATGATCGGCGTGGTAGCGCGGACCTGGCGCGAGCGGCCCGAGCTGCGCACGCCGGACCTGCACGACGACCTGCTGCGGCTGTGGGTGGACAGCGAGGTGGCCCGGGTCACGGCGCTGCGGCTGGGCCAGAAGCTGGCCTCCGGCCAGCCGGGGCCGGAGGGGGCGGCGATGAAGCTGTCGTTCGCCCGCCTCAACCAGAGGCTCTCGGGCCTGGAACTGGAACTGCTTGGCGAGGACGGCCTGCGGTACGGGGACTGGACGATGGTCCGCCCCGACCGGGTCGACTTCTACGGCCGCGACGCCGGCTACCGCTACCTGCGGGCCAAGGGCAACTCCATCGAGGGCGGCACCTCGGAGATCCTCAGGAACATCGTGGCGGAGCGCGTGCTCGGCCTGCCACCCGAGCACCGGGTCGATAAGGACCTGCCGTGGAAGGACGTGCCCAAGTGAGCTTCACACCCGCTCTCCTGCCGACCGACGTCGAGGAGGACCTGCGCGCCGCGGTGCGGGACCTGCTGGCGCGGCGCAGCGCACCGTCGGACCTGATCGCGGCCTACGACGGCGTCCCGGCGCCCGGCATCGACGCCGAGCTCGCCGAGATGGGCGTCGCGGGCCTGCTCGTGCCCGAGGAGTCGGGCGGTGCCGGGGCCGGCGCGGGCGTCGCCGGCATCGTCTCCGAGGAGCTCGGGGCGGCCTGCGCGGCAACGGCTTTCCTGACCTCCGCGGGCATCGCGACGGCCGCGGCGCTCGCCGCGGGCGCGGACGACCTGGCCGAGCGGCTCGCCTCCGGTGCGGCCACCGCCGCCCTCGTCGTGCCCTTCTCCGCCGATCCGCACGCGCCGCTCACGGGCGTCCCGGTCGCCGGCGGGGCCCTCACGGGCACCGTCCGCTCCGTGGCGGGGGCGCTGGGGGCGGGCGTCCTGCTGGTCCCGGGCGACGACGGTGCGCTGTACGCCGTCGAGGCGGCGCAGGCGCGGGTGACCCCGGTGTCCTCGCTGGACATGACACGGCAGGTCGCGGACGTGACCCTCGACGGCGCCGCCGGCACCTACCTCACCGCCGATGGTGCCGCCGCGGTGCGCGCCGGACTGCTCACCGGGGCCGCGCTCCTCGCGGCCGAGCAGGCGGGGGTGGCGCGCTGGTGCGTGAGCACCACCGTCGCGTACCTGAAGCAGCGTAAGCAGTTCGGGCGCGTGGTCGGCGGCTTCCAGGCGCTCAAGCACCGCCTGGCGGAGCTGTACGCGGACGCGGAGTCCGCCGCCGCGGTCGCGCGGTCGGCGACCGTCACGCTCGCGGAACTGGGTGCGGACGATCCGGAGAGCGTGATCGCCGTGGCGGTGGCCGCGGCGTACTGCTCTGACCTCGCGGTCCGCGCGGCCGAGGAGGCGGTGCAACTGCACGGCGGCATCGGCATGACGTGGGAGGCCCCGGTGCATCTGTATCTCAAGCGCGCCAAGGCCGATCAGATCGGTCTCGGCGCGCCCGGGCGGCATCGCGCCGCGCTCGCGGGCCTGATCGACCTGCCCGCCTGAGAAGCACGGCGCTGCGGCGCGAACAGAGGAAGAAGGAAATCATGGGAGTCGTTCACACCGTCACCGGGGACGTCGACGGCGCCGATCTCGGCGTCACGCTGATGCACGAGCACGTGTTCGTGCTGACCCCGGACATCCAGCAGAACTATCCGGACGATTTCGGCGACGAGGACGCGCGGGTCGACGACGCCGTGGCCCAGCTGCAGCGCGCGTACGACGCGGGCGTGCGCACCATCGTGGACCCGACGGTGGTGGGGCTCGGCAGATACATCCCGCGCATCCAGCGGATCGCGGAACGGACGCCCGTGCGGATCGTCCCGGCCACCGGCGTCTACACCTACCGCGACGTGCCCCGGTACTTCATGTACCGTGGGCCGGCCCTCACCGCCATGACGGGCATCGACTTCCCGGATCCCATGACGGACATGTTCATCCGCGACATCACCGAGGGCATCGGCGAGACGGGGGTGAAGGCGGGCATGCTCAAGTGCGCCATCGACCACCACGGTCTCACGGACGGGGTGGAGCGGGTGATGCGCGCGGTCGCCAAGGCGCACAACGAGACCGGTGTGCCGATCACGGTGCACACCCACCCGGGGTCCGAGACCGGCCTGCACGTCAAGCGGATCATGTGCGACGAGGAGGGGGTGGACCCGTCCCGGATCGTGCTGGGCCACAGCGGCGACTCCACGGACACCGAGCACCTGTCCGCGCTCGCCGACGCCGGATTCACGCTCGGCTTCGACCGGTTCGGCATCAACCTGGAGACCACCTTCGAAGCGCGGGGCGACACCCTCACCGAGATGGTCCGCCGGGGGTACACCGAGAAGATCGTGCTGTCGCAGGACGCCTCCTGCTACATCGACTGGATCGACCCGAACGTCAAGGCGGGCATGACCCAGTGGCACTACACCCACGTCTTCGAGGACGTCTTCCCGTACGTCCTCGAGCGGGGCGTGACGCAGGCGCAGATCGACACCATGCTCGTGGACGTGCCGCGGCGCGTGCTGGCGGGGGAGGCGTAGATGTCCTTCAACCTGGCGACGATGCTGCGCGAGTCGGCGTCGACGGCGCCGGAGCGGCCCGCACTGTTCTTCGGCGACCGCGAGATCACCTACCGTGAGGTCGACGAGCAGTCCGGCCGCCTCGCGGCCTCGCTCCTCGCCCGCGGCCTCGCCCCGGGCGACAAGATCGCCGTGCAACTGCCGAACCTGCCGGAGTTCGTGCTCGCCTACTTCGGCATCCTCAAGGCGGGCCTGACCATGGTGCCGCTCAACCCGCTGTTCACCGCCCCGGAGATCGCCTACCACCTGGGCGACAGTGACGCGAAACTGCTGGTGGCGTCGGACTTCTCAGCCGAGGCCGCGCTCGCGGGCGCGGCGGAGGCGGGCGTCGGCGACGTGCTGGTGGTCTCCCTCGGCGCGCCGACGCCGGCGGGTGCGGCGCCGTTCGCGGAGCTCCTGGCCGAGCCGGACACCGGGGAGATCCACCCCACGAGCTCGGACGACACCGCGGTGCTGCTCTACACGTCCGGCACCACCGGGCGGCCCAAGGGCGCCGAGCTCACCCACTTCGAGCTCTACATGAACTGCACGATCGCGCCGCAGCTGTTCGGGATGCGTGACGACGACGTCGCGCTCGGCGCCCTGCCGCTCTTCCACGTGTTCGGCCTGTCCAGCGTTCTCAACGCCGCGGTCCGGTACGGCGGCTCGGTGGCGCTGGTGCCGCGGTTCGAGGCCGCGGCGGTGGTCGATGTGATCGAGCGGCGCCGTGTCACGGTGCTCTCCGGTGTGCCCACGATGTACGTGGCGCTCCTCGGCGTGGACACGACCGGCCGCGACGTCTCCAGCCTGCGGGCGGCCGTCTCCGGCGGGGCGTCCATCCCCGGCGGCGTGATCCGCGCCTTCGAGGAGAAGTTCCCCGGCCTCGCGATCCTCGAGGGCTACGGCCTCTCCGAGACCGCCTCGACCGCGACCTTCAACATCAGCGCCGAGCAGCGCAAGGTCCTCTCGATCGGCAAGCCCATCTGGGGCGTGCAGATGCGGGCCGTCGATCTCGACGGTGCCGAGCTCCCGCCCGGCGCGGATCACGTCGGTGAGATCCTCGTCCGCGGGCACAACGTGATGAAGGGCTACTACAAGCGGCCGGAGGCGACGGCCGAGGCGCTGCGGGACGGCTGGCTGCACACGGGCGACCTGGGCTACCGCGACGAGGACGGCTACTTCTTCATCGTGGACCGGCTCAAGGACCTGGTGATCCGCGGCGGGTACAACGTGTACCCGCGCGAGGTCGAGGAGGTGCTGTACGCCCACCCCGACGTCGTGGAGGCGGCCGTCGTGGGCCGGCCCGACGAGCGGCTGGGGGAGGAGGTCGTGGCGTTCGTCGTGCTGCGTCCGGACGCCACCGCCGACGCCGCGGCGCTCACCGACTTCAGCCGCGAGCGCCTGGCCGCGTACAAGTACCCGCGCGAGATCCACCTGCTCGACGAGCTGCCCAAGGGCGGCACCGGCAAGATCCTCAAGCGCGAGCTGCGCGCCCGCTGACCGCCCGGCGCGGGGCCGGCGGCGGTCGTCGTCGGGGCCCGCGCTCAGGCGAGGACGCGCTCGACGAACGCGACGACCTCCGCCGCCACCTCGTCGCGGGTCTCGGGTTCGTTGTGCACCTCGTGGCGGACGCCCGTGTAGACGCGGGTCCGCACGTCCGGGTGGCCGGTGGCCACGAGCCGGTTCGCCACGTGGTAGGCGCCCTCGCCGTAGTTCGCGACCGGGTCCTGGTCCCCGGCGAGGATGAGGACCGGTGTCGCAGCGGGGAGTGCGGCGTAGAACCCGTCGCCGTTCGCGGCGTCGTAGAGGTCGAGGAAGCCGCGCAGGAACCGCACCGACATCGGGGCGCCGAAGTTGTTGAACGGGTCCACGGCGTGGTCGCGCACCACGCCGGCGTCCCGGGCGACCCAGTCGGTCGGGCCCGCGCCCTCGCCGAACCGCGAGACGAAGCCGTCGAACAGCGTGCCGACGTGGTCGAGCGGGGCGGGGCCGCCCTGATCGGGCTCCGCAGCCAGCGCCGCCCGGTCGATGCCCGCGTCGGCGCCGGGGATCTGCGCCGCGATCCCGCACAGGACGAGACCGTCGATCTCCGAGGCGGATTCGATCGCCGCGGCGCGGGCGATCATCGACCCCATCGAGTGCCCGAAGACCACGAAGGGCAGCCCGGGGTGGCGCTCGCGCACCGTCGCCCCGAGGGTCCGGACGTCGGCCACCAGGACGCGACCGGAGTCCTCTCCGGCGTCGCCCCAGACGCCGGAGCCCATCGCGGTCGCGCCGTGCCCGGCGTGGTCCTGCGCGGCGACCACGAAACCCGCGTCGAGGAGCGTGGTGATGAGCCGCAGGTACCTGCGCGAGTGCTCGCCGAGGCCGTGCACCAGCTGCACGATCGCGCGGGGTTCGCGGACCGGGGTGTGGATCCAGGCGCGCACGGTGTCGCGGCCGTTCGCGGACGGGTAGTCGGGTTCGAGGAGTGCCATCCAGTCTTTCTACGCGAAGGCGGGCCCGCACCGGACATGAACAGCGGAAGCCGCCGAAACCCATCCTCAGCTGCGTAAGCAATCGCTTAGAAGTTGTGCCGATTCGCTTGACATCAACGTCAACGTCACGCATTCTCTGTGTCGGGGGTCACATCGTCGACTGGAGCCACGTTCTATGTCCATCACCGCCCAGACGTCCACCGGGGACCGGGAGCGCCGCCGCGCGCACCGCAAGCTCCTCGGCGCCGGACTCATCGGAAGCTCGATCGAGTGGTACGACTTCTTCGTCTACGGCACCGCCGCGGCGCTGGTCTTCCCGAAGGTCTTCTTCCCCAACGCCTCGCCGCTGGTCGCGACGCTCGCCGCGTTCAGCACCTTCTCGATCGGCTTCATCGCCCGCCCGCTCGGCGGCATCCTGGCCGGCCACTACGGCGACAAGCTGGGCCGCAAGCCGATGGTCCTGCTGTGCCTCATCGCGATGGGCCTGGCCACGTTCCTCATCGGCTGCCTGCCCTCGGCGCACGTCGCGGGCATGGCCACCGTGGCGCCGGTGCTGCTGATCGTCCTGCGCTTCATCCAGGGGCTCGCCTGCGGCGGGCAGTGGGGCGGGATAGTGCTGCTGCTCACCGAATCCGCCGGGCCCAAGCGCCGCGGTTTCGCCGGCACCTTCGGCCAGATGGGGGTCCCGCTGGGGCTGCTGCTGGGCAACGTGGTGATGATCGCGGTCAGCTACTCCATGTCCAACGCGGCCTTCCTCAGCTGGGGATGGCGAATCCCGTTCTGGGCCAGCGCCGCCCTCGTTCCCGTGGTGCTCTACATCCACCTGCGGGTGGAGGACTCGCCCGAGTTCCGGCAGCTCAAGCAGGAGGTCGAGGCCAAGCGCGGAACCGAGGAGGTCGCGGCGGCCCCGCTGTCGGAGGCGGTGCGCAAGCACTGGCGCAAGATCCTGCTGGGCGCGGGCCTGCTCGCCGGCACCAACTCGGCCTTCTACGTCTCCATCGCCGGATTCCTGAGCTACGGCACCAAGGACACCGCGGAGGGCGGGCTGGGCATGGACCGCAACACCGTGCTCACCGCGATCCTGGTGACCTCCGTCCTGATGCCACTGGTGATCATGTGGGCGGGCGGCATGTCCGATCGCCTCGGGCGGCGCCCCCTGATCCTGCTGGGCGCCGGGGTGCTCATGCTGTGGGCCTTCCCGTTCTTCTGGCTGGCGAACGCCGCCTCCGGGCCGATCCTGGTGATCGCGATGCTCGTCTCCAGCACCGGCCAGGCACTCACCTACGGCCCGCTCGCCGCATTCATGGCCGAGCTCTTCGCGCCGCGGGTGCGGTACTCGGGGGCGTCGCTGGCCTACCAGCTGGCCGCGGTCGCCGTGTCCGGTGTGGCGCCGCTGCTGATGACCTGGGTGATCGCGGAGACGGGGTCCACCTGGGGCGTCTCGCTGTACCTGGCGGCGATGGGCCTGGTGACCCTGCTCAGCGCCTGGTACCTGCCCGAGTCGAATCCCGCGGCGACCCGCGAGGATCCGCTCGCGGTGCCGGGAGTGCCGGACCCGGCGTGAAGCGGGCCGCGGCGTCCTTGAAGGACCGGGCGGGGCCGAGCAGACTCGGATGCGTGACGATCAGCGAATCGCAGGAGCGCGCCCGCGCGGGCCGCAAGGACGCCGGCGGCGCCCGCCGGGAGGAACTGCTCGGGGCCGCGGCCGAATGCTTCGACGACCTGGGCTACGCGGCCACCACGGTGGAGCTCATCGCCGCCCGCGCCCAGACCTCCCGGCCCACCTTCTACGCCTACTTCCGCTCCAAGGACGAGATCCTGCTCGCGGTGGTGGACCGGGTGGGCGCGGAGCTCGAGGCCGCCCAGATGCTGGACGGGATCGACGGTGCGCCGCCGCGGGAGGTGATCGCGGCGACGATGCGCGCGTACGCCGACGCGGTCTTCGCCAACGGAGGGCTCGTGTCGCTGTTCGACGCGATGGCACCCGTGCGCGAGGACGTGGCCGCGATCTGGGACCGGCTGATGCGCCGCACCCACCGCCGGTACACCGCCTACCTCGCGGCACTCGACCCCGGCACCGTCGACCTGTGCCTCGAACCCGCGGACCTCGTCCGCATCCTGAACGACACCATCCACCACGGCGCGAAGCGCGTGGCGCGCGAGAGCCCCGCCGCACGCGAGCGCTTCGTCGCGGACCAGATCCGCGTCGCCGAGAGACTGATCGGCTTCACGAACGAGCCGGCACCCGAAGGAGATCCATGACCGAGCCGACCGGCGCGGCACCAGCACGCGATACCGCGGCCGCCCTCGAGGCCGCCGCCGCCGAACTGCGGGAACTGCGCCTGCGGAACTGGCCCGCGCAGGTGCCGCGCACCGTCGAGTACCCCGCGGGGACACCGGCGATGGTCGAGCACCTGCGGCACTGGGCGCGGCATCGCCCCGATACCGTCGCGATCGCCTTCTACGGCCGCGAGCTGACCTACGCCGAGTACGACGAGCTGTCCGACCGGTTCGCCGGGCTGCTGTCCGCGCAGGGCGTGCGGCCGGGCGACGCGGTGGGCGTGTACCTCGGCAACTGCCCGCAGTTCTCCATCGCCATGCTCGGCATCCTCAAGCTCGGCGCCGTCCACGTCCCGGTCAACCCGTTGCTCAAGGGGCGAGAGCTGCAGCACGAACTCGACGACGCCGGGGTCGGCGTCCTCCTGGCGCAGACCGACCTGCTGGAACTGGTGGAGACGGTCCGAGCCGACACCCCGGTGCACACCGTGCTCGCCACGGCCCTGGGCGACCTGCTCGTCGGCACTCCGCAGCCGGCGCAGGCCCAGGCGCCCTTCGACACCACGCCGGATCCACGCAGTGACTGGCACCGCGTGCTCGCGGCGCAGCCCGCCCCTGCAAGGGACTCCGACCCGGACGCGCTCGCCGCCCTCAACTACACCGGCGGCACCACCGGGCTGCCGAAGGGCTGCGAGCACACCCAAGGCCACATGGCTTACACCGCTGCCACGGCGACGCTCGCCGGCGGCACCCCGGTGGGGGAGAACGCCTCGGTCGGACTGAACTTCCTGCCCGTGTTCTGGATCGCCGGTGAGGATTTCGGCATCCTCAAGCCGTTGCTCAACGGCCAGACGATCGTCCTCATGACGCGCTGGGACCCGGCCGCCGCGGCGGCGCTCATCGCGCGCTACGCCGTGACCGACATGGTCGCCACAGTGGACAACTACGTCGAGCTCATGGACCTGCCCGGGTTCGACGGTGCCGCGTTCGCCGGCGTGGTCAACCCGCTCGCCGTCTCGTTCGTGCTCAAGCTGACACCGGAGCTGCGCGCCCGCTGGCGCGCCCTGACGTCGGGAACGCTCCGGGAGGCCTCCTACGGCATGACGGAGACGCACACCGCCGACACCTTCACCCTCGGATTCCAGGACGACGACCGCGATCTCACGGCCGACCCGGTCTTCTGCGGGCTCCCGGTGCCCGGCACGGACATCCTCGTGGTCGACGCCGACGGTGCGCCCGTCCCCGTGGGCGGGACGGGGGAGATCGTGGTGCGCAGCCCCTCGATCCTCACCGCCTACCACCGCCGGCCGGACGCCACCGCCGAGGCGATCCGCCACGGCTGGCTGCACACCGGCGACGTGGGCATGATCGACGAGTGGGGCGCGGTGCACTACCTCGCGCGGACCAAGGAGATGATCAAGGTGAACGGCATGTCGGTGTTCCCGTCCGAGGTGGAGGCGCTGCTCAAGCACCATCCGGCCGTCGGGGCGGTCTCGGTGGTGCCGCGCCCCGATCCCCGCAAGGGGCAGGTCCCGCTCGCCTTCGTCGTCTCGGCCGGGCCCGTCGACGCGGCCGAGCTGACCGCGTGGGCGCGGGAGAACATGGCCGGCTACAAGGTGCCCGACTTCGTGGTGGTGGACGCGTTGCCGATGACCGCGACCGGGAAGGTGCGCAAGGGCGAACTGTTCGAGCGGGCCGCCGCGTTCGCGAAGGAGGCCGCGCGGTGAAGCTGCTCATCGCCAACCGCGGCGAGATCGCGCTCCGGATCATCCGCACCGCACGGGAACTCGGGATCCCCACGGTGGCCGTGTACGCGGAGGACGACGCCGGGACGCCGCACGTGATCGCGGCCGACCACGCGGTCGGGCTGCGCGGGTCGGGGCCCGCCGCCTACCTCGACGGTGCGGCGGTGCTCGCCGCCGCGGCCGGGACCGGCGCGGACGCCGTGCACCCCGGCTACGGGTTCCTCGCCGAGAACGCCGGCTTCGCCGCGGACTGCGCCGCCGCGGGCCTCACCTTCGTGGGCCCGGACCCGGCGGTGCTTCGGACCTTCGGCGACAAGGCCGCGGCGCGGTCCGCGGCGGTCGCCGCGGGCGTCCCGGGGCCCGACGCGACGGACGGCGGGGCGGACCTGGACACGGTGCGCGCCTTCGCCGCGGGCCGGAGCTCCGGCGTCATGATCAAGGCCGTCGCCGGCGGCGGCGGGCGCGGGATGCGCGCGGTGCTGCCCGGCCCGAGGTTCGACGAGGAGCTCGAATCCGCCTACCGCGCCTGTGTTTCCGAGGCCGAGCTGGGCTTCGGCGACGGCCGCGTGTTCGCCGAGGAGCTGCAGTCGGGCGCCCGCCACATCGAGGTGCAGATCGTCGGGGACGGCGCGGCCACTCTCGCGCTCGGCGACCGCGACTGCAGCGTGCAGCGGCGCAACCAGAAGCTCATCGAGATCGCCCCGGCCCCCGCCCTGCCCGCGGACCTGCGCGCCGCGCTGCACGCCCATGCCGCCCGGCTGTGCGCCGGCGCCGGCTACCGGGGACTGGCGACGGTGGAGTTCCTGGTGCGCGACGACGCAGCGGTGTTCCTCGAGGTCAATCCGCGGATCCAGGTGGAGCACACCGTGACCGAGGAGGTGACCGGGGTCGACCTGGTGGCGGTGCAACTCGCGCTCGCCGACGGGGCGACGCTCGACGCGGTGGACCTCCCGCCCGCGATCACCTGCCGCGGCGGGGTCGTCGACGGCGCGCCCGCCGCGGCGCACGGGGCGGCGGTGCAGGCGCGCGTGAACCTGGAGCTGCCGCAGCGCGACGGCACGGTGCTGCCCGCGGCGGGGACGCTCACCGGGTACACCCCGCCCACCGGTCCGGGCGTGCGGGTGGACGACTACGGCCGTCCGGGGCTCAGCCTCTCCGCCCGCTACGACTCGCTGCTCGCGAAGGTGATCGTGCGGGCGCCGTCGGTGACCCGCGCCTACGCGAAGGCGGATGCGGCGCTGGGGGAGTTCGTGATCGAGGGCGCCGGGACCACCATCGCGCTGCTGCTCGCGGTGCTCGCCGACGCCGAATTCCTCTCCGGCCCCGTCGATACCGGCTACCTGGCCCGGCGCATCGGTGACCTGCTCCCCGAACCCGAGGAGGCGGCGCCCGGGGCCGAGCCCGCCCCCGGCGCGCCGGTCGTGGACGGGGACGGCGAGGTGCTCACCGCGACGCTCACGGGCACCGTCGTCGCCGTCGCCGAGGCGGGCTCGGACGCCGAGCCCGGCACCGCGCTCGTGGTGCTCGAGGCGATGAAGATGGAGCACGAGCAGACGCTCGGCGTGCCCGTGACCGTCGGGGAGGTGCTGGTCGCCCCCGGGCGGACGGTGACGGCGGGGACGCCGCTGCTGACCTACCTCCCCGCGGACGGAACGGGGTCCGGCACGGCCGCCGACGCCGCGCTCGACCTCGATCGGAGCCGCGCCGACCTCGACGAGGTGCACGAACGGCACCGGGTGACCCGGGACGAGGGCCGGCCCGAGGCCGTGGCCAAGCGGCGGCGCATCGGCCGGCGCACGGCCCGGGAGAACATCGAAGACCTGGTGGATCCCGGCAGCTTCACCGAGTACGGCGCCCTGCTGCTGCCCGCGCAGCGCGCCCGCAGGTCCGAGGAGGACCTCATCGCCACCGGGCCCGCGGACGGCCTGATCGGCGGGCTCGCGACCATCGACGGCGCCGAGGCGATGGTGATCTCCTACGACTACACCGTCCTCGCGGGCACGCAGGGCTGGCGCAACCACGCGAAGACGGACAGGCTGATCGACGTGGCCGAGCGGCGCGGCGTCCCGATCGTGCTGTTCGCCGAGGGAGGCGGGGGCCGGCCCGGCGATACGGACCTCGACATCGTCGCAGGGCTGGACGTCCCCACGTTCCGCTCCCTCGGGGCGCTGCGCGGCCGGGTGCCGCTGGTCGCGGTCGTCTCGGGACGGTGCTTCGCGGGTAACGCGGCGCTCGCCGGCATCTGCGACGTGATCATCGCGACCCCCGACGCCAACCTCGGCATGGGCGGGCCGGCGATGATCTCCGGCGGCGGGCTCGGCGAGTTCCCGCCGGAGGCCATCGGACCGGTGGACGTCCAGCGCCGCAACGGCGTCGTGCACGTGGTCGCGGAGGACGAGCAGGAGGCGGTGCGGTGCGCCCGCCGGTACCTCGGCTACTTCGCCGGGCCCTCCGGCGAGTGGAGCGCGCCCGACCCGCGGATCGCCCGGCACGTGGTGCCCGAGAACCGGCTCCGCGCCTACGACGTGCGCGCCGCGATCGACGCGATCGTGGACGTGGACTCGGCGCTGGAGCTGCGCCGCGACTACGGCGTGGGGATCATCACCGCCCTGGTCCGGGTGGAGGGGAAGCCCTACGCCCTCATCGCGAACAGCACCCGGCACCTGGGCGGGGCGATCGACGGGGAGGCCGCCGACAAGCTCGCCGACTTCCTCGAACTCGCTCAGGCGCACGGGCTCCCGGTGATCTCGCTGTGCGACACACCGGGTTTCATGGTGGGACCCGAGGCGGAGGAGGAGGCCACCGTGCGGCGCTTCTCCCGGCTGTTCGTGCTCGGCGCGCGCCTCACGGTGCCGCTCGGCGTGTTCGTGCTCCGCAAGGGATACGGCCTCGGCGCGATGGCGATGACCGGCGGCAGCTTCCACGCCCCGCAGTTCACCGTCGCCTGGCCCACCGGCGAGATCGGCGGGATGGGGCTGGAGGGCGCCGTGCGGCTGGGCTTCAGCAAGGAGCTCGCGGCGGCGCCGGACGAGCCGGCCCGGGCCGAACTCTTCGATCAGCTACTGTCGCTGGCCTACCAGCGGGGCCGGGCGCTGCACGCCGCCACCACCTTCGAGCTGGACGACGTGATCGACCCCGCCGCCACCAGGGAATGGATCCGCACCCTCACCCGGTGAACGGCCGGCCGAACAGACAACTGCACAGCTAACTGTGTATGTTGTGGTACCGTTGCGCTGTGCCCGAACCGGAAACCGTGAAGATCGCCGAGGAGTTGCGCGCCGTCGTCGGCGAAATGATGCGCGCGATGCGCGCCCACGCGGCGGTGATGGACGTGACCCGCTCCCAGAGCGCGGTCCTCGGGTACCTCGAACGGGAGGGGGCGTCCACTACCGCCGACCTCGCCCGCGCACATGGAATGCGGCAGCAGTCCATGTCCGCGATCATCGCCGCACTGACCGCTGCCGGCCTGGTCGAGGGATCCCCCGATCCGAGCGACGGTCGGAAGACTCTGCAGAGGATCACCGCGGGAGCTCGCGAGGAGATCCGCGTCGGCCGCCTGCAGCGCGCCGACTGGCTGGGGCACGCACTCGAAACAGCACTCACGCCGGACGAGATCACCCGCATCGGCGAGACGGTGGACCTGCTTCGCCGCGTCGCCCGTGTGCCGTGACGACGTCCACCGCACTACGGAAGGCCTCCCATGCCCGTCTCCACCATCGACCCCACCGCCGCACTCGTGATCGTCGATCTCCAACGCGGCCTCGCGGGGGCGGCCGTCGCCCCCCATCCGTTCGACGCCGTCGTCGCCGAGGCGGTTGCGCTCGCGACCGCGTTCCGCGGCGCGGGGCTGCCCGTCGTGGTGGTCACGGTGGACGGGGTCCCACCCGGACGGACCGATCACGGCCCCCGGGAATTCGCCCCGCCGGCGGAGTGGTCCGAGCCCGTCGACGAACTCGGCGCGGCGCCGAACGATCTCCGTGTGGTCAAGCAGACGCCCGGCGCCTTCATCGGCACCGACCTGCACCGGCGACTGTCCGATCTGGGTGTCACCCAGGTGGTCCTGGTCGGCGTCTCGACCTCCGTGGGCGTCGAGATGACGGCGCGCGAGGCGTTCGAACTGGGCTACAACGTCACCGTCGCGATCGACGGGTGTACCGACACGTCCGGGGATGCGCACACCCACTCCGTCGAGAGGGTGCTGCCCCGTGTCGCCGAGACCGGTTCCGCCGCCGACGTTCTCGCGCGGCTCGCCCGGCGGTCGTGAGAACCCGGGAGCGGGACCACCGGCAGGGTGAGGCCGAGTCGCTCGGCCTCCGGTTCACCGCACCGCTGATCACGGGAACGGCACTCAACCCGATCAACAGCTCGCTGATCGCGACCGCGATGGTGGGCATAGGCGCGGACTTCCATCGCGGCCCCGGACAGACCGCGGTGCTGATCTCGGTGCTGTACCTGTGCAGCGCGGTCGCGCAGCCGACGCTGGGCAAGCTCGGACCGGTACTCGGCGAACGCCGTGTGTTCATCGCGGGCGCGGTCACCGTCCTCGTCGCGGGGATCGTCGGAGCCGCCGCCTGGAGTTTCCCGATGCTCGTGCTCTCCCGCGCGCTCCTCGGCATCGGCACGTCGGCCGCGTATCCAACGTCGATGTCGCTGATCCGTTCCCGCGCAGACGCACTCGGCCGGGGCGTACCGCGATCGGTCCTCGGGGTGTTCGCCATCGTGGGCCAGGTGATCTCACTCATCGGTCTCCCCGTCGGCGGTGTGCTCACGGGCGTGTTCGGGTGGCGTGCGGTGTTCGCGATCAACATACCGATCGCGCTGATCACCGTTGTGCTCGTTCTGCGCGGGATCCCGAAGGACGCGGCGGCGGCGCCTCGCGACCCTCGCCGGATCCTCCTCTCCGCCGACCCGGTGGGCATCGCCCTGTTCGCGGCCGCGACCGTCACCGCGCTCGAATTCCTGCGCGCGCCCACCATCGGCACGGCGGGACTCGCGGCGGTCGCGATCGCGGCGGTCGGGGCGCTGGCACTCTGGGAACTCCGGGCGCCGGAGCCGCTGCTCGACCTGCGCATGCTCGCCGGCAACGCGCCCCTCGTGATCACCTACCTGCGGCAGGCGATCGCGGCGCTCGGCATGTACACCACCATGTACGGGATCAGTCAGTGGATGGAGGACGCGGCGGGCTACGGCCCGGCGCAGGTCGGATTGCTCCTGATCCCGATGTCGGCGACGTCGATCGTCGTCGCCCGGATCAACTCCCGGCGGGGCGGCGTGCGGTCGCCACTGCTCGGTGCCGGCGCGAGCTTCGCCGCCGCCGGTGTCGTGATGGTGCTCATGCACCACGACTCGGCGGTGTGGGTGCTCATCGTCATGTCGCTCCTGGTCGGCCTCGCCAACGGGCTCAGCGGCTTCGCGAATCAGGCGGCGCTGTACGTGCAGGCGCCATCGAATCAGGTCGGGGTGGCGTCGGGCCTCTACCGCACGTTCGCCTATCTGGGTGCGATCTCGTCCGCGAGCCTGATCGGCGCCGCGTTCGGTGATCGTGCCGACGACGCCGGACTCCACATGGTCGCGTGGGTCACCGTCGGGATCGGGATCGGGATCACGGTTCTCGCCGCCGCCGACCGCTCGCTGCCCCGGAAGGTCTGACGCACGGTGAGGCTAGGCGGAGCCGTCGTCTCCGGCCTGGGCGGCGATCACCGCCGCCTGCACCCGCGACTGCACCCCGAGCTTCATCAGCACCCGCGAGACGTGGGTCTTCACGGTCGCCTCGCCGATGTCCAGGCGACGCGCGATCTGTTGGTTCGACAGGCCCGCGCCCAGGCCGGTCAGGACGTCGCGCTCCCGGTCGGTGAGCGCGCTCAGATCGACCGGTGCCGCCTCGGCGGCGGGGCGGGGGAGCGCCGCGATCACGGACCGGGTCACCTTCGGGTCGAGCACCGCGTCGCCCGCCGCGACCGCCAGCACGCCGCGGATCAGCTCGTCGCCACCCGCGGACTTGAGCAGGAACCCGCTGGCGCCGGCGGCGAGCGCGCCCAGCACGTACTCGTCGAGGTCGAAGGTGGTCAGCACCAGTACGGCGCAGTCCGTCTCCGCGACCACGGAGGCGGTGGCGGCCAGGCCGTCCACCCTCGGCATCCGCACGTCCATGAGCACCACGTCCGGCCGCAGCGCCCGCGCCTGGCGCAGGGCCGCGGCACCGTCGGCCGCCTCGCCGATCACCCGGACCTCCCCGGTCGATTCGAGGAGCAGGCGCAGGCCCGCCCGGATCGCCGCGTGATCGTCCGCCAGGACGACGGTGACCGTCACCGCGCCACCTCCATCGGGATCGTCGCGCGCACGACCCACCGCCCGTCCTCGGGGCCCGCGACGGCGGAACCGCCCACGGACTCGGCGCGGAAGGCCATGTTGCGCAGTCCGTCCCCGGACCCGGTCGGCCCCGGGGGAAGGGCGTTCGCGGCGGTCAGGCACAGCCGGCCCGCCCCGGTGGTGACGTCCACGCCCAGCACCGCGCCGGGCGCGTGCTTGGTGGCGTTCGTGATCACCTCGCCCAGTATCCGGGTGAGGGTGGCCTCGACCGCGGTGGGCAGCGGACCGTCGGGCAGAGCGAGCCGCACCGACACCCCTGCCGCCTCCGCGGTCTCCACCAGCGGCTCCAGCGACTGCAGCGTGGTGCGCACGGCCGCGTCGTCCGGTGAGGTGAGCAGGCTGATCGTGGCCCGCATCTCCTCGAGCGCGGCCAGGCTGCCGGACCGGATGGACTGCAGCACCGCCGGGTCGTCCGGTGTGCGCTGCGCGGCGTCCGCGAGGATCGCGACGGCCGACAGGTGCCCGGCGACGGTGTCGTGCAGCTCCCGCGCGAGCCGGCGGCGCTCGTCCGCGAGCGCCGTCGCGCGGCGGGCCTCGCCCTCCACGCGTTCGAGCTCCGCGAGGCGGCGGTACGCCTGCACCGCGCGGCCGTACCCGATCGGCGACCAGATGATCGCGACCAGGACGAGCACGGCGTACACCCCGGCCTTCACCCCGCCGACCACGAGGGCGCCCACGGTGAGCACGATCGTCAGCGCCAGCACCGTCCCCGTCACCACGCGGCGCAGGCGCTCGGACCCCGTCGCCACCGCGAGGTAGATCACGTCCGACAGCGCGATCCACAACACCACGGACGGACCGAACCCGAAGTCCCACAGCACCAGTGCCAGCATCAGCGCGAACGCGACGGCCGGTCGGCGGCGCGCCAGGAGCTGCAGCGCGAGCGCGCCGCACAGCAGCGACAGCTTCACCTGCCACGGATAGAAGTCCTCCGACCCGCCGACGGCGGACCACCCGCCCGCGAGCCACAGCACGACGCCGACCAGGCAGATGCCGATGGCCGGCACGGCGGCGTACTCCGACGACCATCCGCTGCGCACCGACCTCACCAGCCCATTGCAGCACACCCGGGCGGCCCGCGAGTCCGCCGAACGGCGGATGCCGCGCGCCCGCCCGGGGGACGACGGCGGCGCGCCGCGCGGGGCAGAGTGCACGGCATGGGTGTCTCGAACAATCCTGTGCTGTGGACCATCGCCGCGTGCGAGATCGGCTTCTGGGTCCTCGTGATCGGCGGGCTCACGCTGCGGTACGTGCTGCGCCTGCCGCGCCCCGGCCTGGTGGCGTTGGCCCTGGTGCCGCTCCTGGACGTGGTGCTCATCGCGGCCGTCGCGATCGACCTGTACCGCGGCGGGGAGGTCGGCTTCGCCCACCGGCTCGCGGGGATCTACCTCGGCTGCACCGTGATGTTCGGGCACCGGATGATCGCCTGGGCCGACGAACGCTTCGCGCACCGCTTCGCCGGCGGCCCGGCGCCGCGGAAGATCCCCCGGCTCGGGCCGGAGCGGACCCGCAAGGAGTGGGACGACTTCTACCGCTGGCTGGGTGCGGTCGCGATCGCCGCGGCGGTGTCGCTGGGACTGGGCTACACGGTGGCCGATGCGACGCAGCGCGAGGCGCTCCTCGGCGTGTTCGGCTCCCTCGGCGTGATCACCGTGATCTGGCTGGTCACGGGCCCGCTGTGGGTGGCGGGGCGGCGGGAGCGCGGCGCCGAGCGCTGAGCGCGGCCCCGCGACGGACAGCTGCTCCCGTGATCAAGGTGGTGATCGCGGGAGCAGTCCGGTGTCGCGGGAGCGGACTAGTCCAGATAGTCGCGCAGGACCTGGCTGCGCGACGGGTGCCGCAGCTTGCTCATCGTCTTCGACTCGATCTGCCGGATGCGCTCGCGGGTCACGCCGTACACCTGGCCGATCTCGTCCAGCGTGCGGGGCTGGCCGTCGGTGAGGCCGAACCGCAGCCGCACCACGCCCGCCTCGCGCTCGGAGAGCGTGTCCAGTACCGACTGGAGCTGATCCTGCAGCAGCGTGAAGGAGACCGCGTCCACCGCGACCACGGCCTCGGAGTCCTCGATGAAATCGCCGAGCTGGCTGTCGCCCTCGTCGCCGATGGTCTGGTCCAGGGAGATGGGCTCGCGGGCGTACTGCTGGATCTCCAGCACCTTCTCCGGCGTGATGTCCATCTCCTTGGCCAGCTCCTCCGGGGTGGGCTCGCGGCCCAGGTCCTGGAGCAGCTCGCGCTGGATGCGGCCGAGTTTGTTGATGACCTCCACCATGTGCACCGGGATGCGGATGGTGCGTGCCTGATCGGCCATGGCGCGGGTGATCGCCTGACGGATCCACCAGGTGGCGTACGTGGAGAACTTGTACCCCTTGGTGTAGTCGAACTTCTCGACGGCGCGGATCAGGCCCAGGTTGCCCTCCTGGATCAGGTCCAGGAACGCCATGCCGCGGCCGGTGTAGCGCTTGGCCAGCGAGACCACGAGACGCAGGTTCGCCTCGAGCAGGTGGTTCTTGGCGCGGTTGCCGTCGCGCGCGATCCAGTTCATGTCACGGCGGATGCCGATCGCGGGCTTCTCGCCGCGCTCGAGCCAGCGCCCGATCATCTGCTCCGCGAACAGGCCGGCCTCGATCCGCTTGGCGAGCTCGACCTCCTCCTCGGCGTTGAGCAGCGCGACCTTGCCGATCTGCTTGAGGTAGGCCCGCACCGAGTCCGCCGACGCGGTGAGCTCGGCATCCTTGCGCGCCTGCCGCAGCGCCTCGGACTCCTCCTCGTCCCAGACGAAGTCACCGGAGGCCTTGTCCTTCTCGGACGGCTCGTCGTCCTCCTCCGAGTCCGCGGGCGCGGGCTTGGTGACCGCGCTCTTGCCCTGCGGCGCGTCCGTGGCGTCCGCGGTGTCATCGGCGTCGAGGGCGATGTCCTCGTCCGCGAGCTCGGTGGGATCCGGATCGCCGTCGAGCTCCGGCTCGACTTCGTCCTCGGCGCCGCTCTCGGCACCCGCCGCCGACGCGTCCTTCTTGCCCGCGGCCTTCTTCGCCGTGCGCTTGGCCGGTGCCGCCTTCTTGGCGGCGGCCTTCTTGGCCGGGGCCTTCTTCGCGGGGGCCGCCTTCTTGGCGGGGGCCTTCTTGGCGGCGGCCTTCTTGGCCGGGGCCTTCTTCGCGGGGGCCTTCTTCGCGGTGGTCTTCTTGGCGGGGGTCTCCGCCGAGGTGGCCGAACCGTCCACGCCGTCCGCCGACGGTGCGCTGGAGCTGGTCTGCGTCGCTGCCACGTACGCCCTTTCCTACTGTGCCTGCGTGCGCCGGACCCACGTCCCGGGCGCGCCCACGGCACCGTCCGGAGCCGTGAACGGCGGCGGTGGTGGCTGAGGCGTCCGGAGGCGAAGTGGCCCGGCGTCTGTTCCGGCGTTTCGACGCCGGGACCCCATTGTAACGATTCGGTCGCTCCGCCCGCATTCACCTGCGGTCAAAGCGGCGGGCCGGCGGGATCAGCCGTCGTGCGACGCCATCGCCGCGCCGACGATGCCCGCCGTGTTCTGCAGCTTCGCCGCGACCACGGGGGTTGTGACCTCCAGGAGCGGAACCCACTTGTCGGCCTTGCGGCTCACGCCGCCGCCCACGATGATCAGGTCCGGCCACAGCAGCTTCTCGTACTCCTGGAAGACGCGGCTGACCTGACCCGCCCACTTCTCGTAGCTCCAGTCGCGCCGCTCCTTCACCGAACTCGCCGCCCGGTGCTCGGCCTCCTTGCCGTCCACCTCGAGGTGGCCGAACTCGGTGTTGGGCACCAGGCGTCCGCGGTGGATCAGCGCCGAACCGATGCCGGTCCCCAGTGTCAGGAGCAGGATGACACCGTCCACGTCCCGTCCGGCGCCGTGGGCGTCCTCGGCGAGTCCCGCCGCGTCCGCGTCGTTGAGCACCGTCACCGAGCGGTCCAGGACCTCGCCGAAGAGGCCCCCGGCGTCCGTGCCGATCCAGCCGGGGTCGATGTTCGCGGCGGTGCGCACCGTTCCGTCCGTCACCACCGCCGGCACGGTCACCCCGACGGGGCCTGTCCAGTCGAAGTGGTCGGTCACCTCGCGGACGGCGTCGGCGCAGGCCTTCGGCGTCGACGGCTGCGGGGTCAGGACCTTGTACCGGTCGCCCACCAGCTCGCCCGTGTCGAGGTCGACGACGCCGCCCTTGATGCCGCTGCCGCCGATGTCGACGCCGAACCCGAGATTCTTCGCCATGCTCGCTCCGCATTCCTTCGTCCGTGCCGGTGCCGGGCGCGCCCCGGCGCTGACAAACTACCGCGGATTGTGGTTCTGTGGAGGGCGTGCATCTGAACCGATGGGAGTTGTCCGAGATCGCGGTCGGCATCGTCTCGGAGGCGGCCCGCCTGGTCGCGACCCGCAGGGCGGAGGTATTCGGCGCCAACGCATTCGAGGGCGCGGAGGATGCCGGACCAGTGGGCGTGTCGACGAAGTCCACGCCCACGGACCCCGTCACCGTCGTCGACACGGAGACCGAGGCGTTCGTCCGCCGGCGGCTCGCCGAACTGCGGCCCGGGGACACCGTGCTCGGTGAGGAGCTGGGCGGCGAGGCGGGGGAGCCCGGCGCGGTCCGGTGGATCGTGGACCCGATCGACGGCACGGTGAACTTCCTGTACGGCGTTCCCGCGTACGCGGTCTCGCTGGGCGCCCAGGTCGACGGGGTGTCCGTGGCCGGCGCGGTCGCGGACGTGGTGAGCGGGACCGTGTACGCCGCGGCGCTCGGCTCTGGCGCGCGGGAGATCGCCGCCGACGGCACCGTGCGGGAACTGCGGGCCAACCCCATCACCGACCCGGCGCTGGCCCTGGTGGCTACGGGGTTCGGGTACGCCCGCAAGCGACGCGAGAAGCAGGGCAGGGTGCTCGCAGCCCTGCTGCCCGCGGTCCGCGACGTGCGGCGGATCGGTTCGGCCGCACTCGATCTGTGCATGGTCGCGGCCGGCCGGGTCGACGCCCACTACGAACACGGCCTGAGCCCGTGGGACTGGGCGGCGGGCGCCCTCGTCGCGCAGGAGGCGGGTTGCCGGGTCATCGTGCCCGCGCCGGACTCCACCAGCGCGGACGGTGCGCTGACCCTGGCCACGGCGCCGGGGATCGCGGACGGCGTGATCGCGCTGCTCCGCGACGCCGGCGGCCTCGACGCGCTGTAGAACGCCCGGCTCAGCGGTTGCAGGACTGGTTGTGCACCGCGGCGACGAGCGCGGGATTGGCCCCGCCGTCCGACGCCTCGCGGGGAGCGGCCCGCAGGATCCGCAGGATCTCCTGCGCATCGGTGCTCGGCTCCAGGTCCGTGAAGAAGGTGCCCAGCACCAGATCCACGGAGGAGTCGCGCCGGCCGTCGTCGATCAGCTCCGCGCACGGCGCGATGACCCAGACCGCGGCCGCCGCGGCCCGGCCGGACTCCCCGAACCGCAGCTGGGCCTGACACGCCATCTCCGGATAGACCGCGTCGTTCCCGTAGGCCCCGGTGCTGGGCGCGGTGAAGCCGTAGTCGGTGAGCTTGTTCGAGGTGGTCTCGGCGCGGCCCGCCTGCCCCGAGGCGTTGAGCACGCGCACCGTGGTCGCCGCGAGCGGAGCGGGCCGCACGGACACCAGGTCGCCGGAGGAGACGACGTCGAACTGGGCCGGCGCGGCGGCGGGCGTCGTCGCGCCCCCCCGGGCGGGCGCGGGCGGCGTCGGCCTGGGCGGCGTCGGCGGCGGCGTCGCCGCCGGCGCGGGCGGCGGCGGGCCGGGCCCCG
>JBEBXD010000007.1:0-69408 GCA_040391845.1 Tsukamurella paurometabola
GTCCGCGGCGCGGCCGCCGGCGGCTGCGGGCCCGCGGGGTGCCTGGGGCGGGGGACGTAGCGGGGCCGCGGGGGCGGGACCGGACCGGCGCGGGGGCGCGGCGCGGGACGGTGCACGGGTCGCCCCACGGGCGCGGTCAGGGCGGACCGGAGGGCGGTGGTGAACTCCTTGCAGGTGGCGAAGCGCTCCGCCGGGGTCTTCGCCAGGCCCCGCGCGACCACCGCGTCGACGGCCGGGGGGACGCCCTCCCGGATCTGCGAGATGCGCGGGGGCGGCGCGTTGAAGTGCGCGTCGATCACCGCGTCCGTGCTGGCCCCCGTGTACGGCACCTTGCCGGTCACCAGGTGGAAGAACGTCGCCGCCAGCGAGTACTGGTCCGACCGCGGATCGAGTTCCTCGCCGCAGAGCTGCTCGGGTGAGGCGTACGCGAGCGTCGCGAGAACGGTGCCGACGGCGGTGAGCTGCGAGGTGTCCTCGCCGCCCTTGGCCACGCCGAAGTCGGTGAGCAGGGCGCGCCGCTCGTCCGCGTCCTCGCCGTCGTCGCCGGCGGCCACCAGGATGTTCGCCGGCTTGATGTCGCGGTGCAGCAGGCCGGCGCGGTGCGCGCGGTCGAGGCCCCGGCCGATCTGGCCGATGATCTCGACCGCCGTGGCGGGCTCCAGGCCCGCGGGGCTGCGCCGGAGCAGTACGGAGCAGTCGTCGCCCTCCACGTACTGCATGGCGATCCACAGCCGCGGCCCCTCGGAGCCGCGGTTGAAGATGGTCACCACGTTCGGGTGATCCAGCCGCGCCGCCAGCTCCGCCTCGCGCAGGAACCTGCGGCGGAACGCCTCGTCGGCGGAGTAGGCGACGCCCAGCACCTTGAGCGCGTCGTACCGGGGCAGCTCCGGATGCTTGGCGAGGTACACCGAGCCCATCCCGCCGGACCCGAGGCGCCGCTCGATCCGGTACCCGCCGATCACCGTCCCGGGTGGGAGTTCGTCACTCATGTCCGTCGCTTCTGCCCCGTATCGCCGCATCCGTCCGGCACCAGCGTAACCCGCGCGCGGGCGCCCGCCGGGGTACCCGGCCCGCCGGGCGACCCGCGCGTCAGATCTCCACGCCCTCGAACTGCGCCCGGTACAGGCCCGCGTAGTGGCCGCCCGCGGCGAGCAGTTCGTCGTGCGAGCCCTGCTCGACGATCCGGCCGTGGTCCATGACGACGATCACATCGGCGTCCCGGATGGTCGAGAGCCGGTGCGCGATCACGAAACTCGTGCGGTCGGCCCGCAGCGCGTGCATGGCCTGCTGCAGCAGCACCTCCGTGCGGGTGTCCACCGAACTCGTCGCCTCGTCGAGGATGAGGATGGCGGGCTCGGCGAGGAAGGCCCGGGCGATGGTGATCAGCTGCCGCTCGCCGGCGGAGACACTGCCGGACTCGTCGTCGAGCACCGTGTCGTAGCCGTCGGGCAGCGAGTGCACGAAGCGGTCCACGAAGGTGGCGCGGGCGGCTGCGTACACCTCCCCATCGGTGGCGTCCAGGCGGCCGTAGCGGATGTTCTCCATGATGGTGCCCTCGAACAGCCACGTGTCCTGCAGCACCATGCCGATCCGCCGCCGCAGGTCGGCGCGCTCCACCTCCGCGATGTCGGCGCCGTCGATGGTGATCCGGCCGCCGGTCAGCTCGTAGAACCGCATGATCAGGTTGACCAGGGTGGTCTTGCCCGCGCCGGTGTGGCCGACGATGGCGACGGTGCGGCCGGGCTCGGCGACCAGGTTCAGGTGCTCGATGAGCGGCTCGTCCGGGTCGTAGCCGAAGGACACGTCCTCGAACGCGACCCGGCCGCGGGTCGGAACCGGCAGGGTCCCCGGCCGGTCGGGCGTCTGCTCCTCGGCGTCGAGGACGGCGAACACCCGCTCGGCGGAGGCGACGCCCGACTGGAGCATGTTCACCATCGACGCGATCTGCGTGACAGGCTGGGTGAACTGCCGCGAGTACTGGATGAAGGCGATCACGTCGCCCAGGCTCATCCCGCCGGCGGCCACCCGCAGGCCGCCGACCACGCACACCGCCACGTACTGCAGGTTGCCGACGAACATGCTGATCGGCATGACGAGGCCGGAGAGGAACTGCGCCCTGTAGCCGGCGTTCATCAGCGCGTCGTTCTCCGTGGCGAAGCGCTCGGCGAGCGCGTCACCCCGGCCGTAGACGGTCACCAGGTCGTGCCCCGTGAAGGCCTCCTCGACCTGGGAGTTCAGCGATCCGGTGGAGCGCCACTGCGCCACGAAGTGCTTCTGGCTGCGCTTCATGATCTGGCTCGCGAAGACCACGATGAGCGGGATCACCACCACCGCGACCGCCGTGAGCAGCGGCGAGACCACCAGCATCATGATGAGCACGCCGATCACCGTGAACGCCGAGACGATCAGCTGGCTCAACGCCTGGGTCAGCGACTGGCCGAGGTTGTCGATGTCGTTGGTCACCCGGGAGAGCAGCTCGCCGCGGGGCTGCTTGTCGAAGTAGCTGAGCGGCAGGCGGTTCAGCTTCTCCTCCACCTCCCGCCGCAACGAGTACATGACGCGCTGCACGGCGCCGTTGAGCAGGTAGCCCTGCGCGTACTGCAGCGCCGAACTCGCCACGAACAGCACGACCACCCACGCGAGAATCGTTCCCACGCGGTGGAAGTCGATCCCGGGGCCGTGCCGCAGCTGCGAACGGAAGCCGTCGTAGATCGCGTCGACCGCGGTGCCCACGACCTTCGGCGCGAGCACGGCCGCGGTGACCGAGCCCACGGACAGCAGAACCGCCGCGGTCATCGCCGCCCGCTGCTCCCGCACGCGGCCCAGCAGTCGTTTCAGGGAGGGCCAGAAGGTCATCGGCTTCTGGCTGGGCGAGCCCGCGTTCGCCGCGGCGGCCGCGCGTGATCCCGGTCCGGTCATGCTGCACTCCCCGCGCTCGCCTGACTGCCGGCGATCTCCTGATAGGTGGGACTGGTTTCGAGCAGCTCGGCGTGGGTGCCGCGACCGACGACCTCGCCGTCCTCGAGGACCAGGATCTCGTCGGCGTCGGCGATCGTCGAAATGCGTTGCGCCACGATGAACACGGTGGCATCGCGAGTGTACGGTCCCATCGCCGCGCGGAGCCTGGCATCGGTCGCGAGGTCCAGCGCGGAGAAGCTGTCGTCGAACAGGTACACCGCGGGCTTGGCGACCAGCGCACGGGCGATCGCGAGCCGCTGGCGCTGGCCGCCCGAGACGTTGGTGCCGCCCTGCGCGATCGGGGCGTCGAGCCCGCCGAGCTCGGCGACGAAGTCCGCGGCCTGCGCGATGCGCAGCGCCTCGTTCAGCTCGTCGTCGGTCGCGTCGGGATCGCCGAACCGCAGGTTGCTCGCGACGGTGCCGCTGAACAGGTACGCCCGCTGCGGGACGAGGCCGACGTGGCCCCACAGGGCGTCCGCGCGCAGGTCCCGCGCGTCGACACCGTCGTAGCGGACGGCACCGGAGGTGGCGTCGAACAGCCGGGCCAGCAGGTTGATCAGGGTGGTCTTCCCCGAGCCCGTCGACCCGATGATCGCGATCGTCTGACCGGGGTGCGCGGTGAGGAAGACGTTCTGCAGCACGGGTTTCGCGGCGCCCGGATAGCACATGGTGACGTCGTCCAGATCGACCGCGCCGGTGATCGCGGGCAGCGGATCGGGGTCCGCGGGCGGCGCGACCGTGGACGAGGTGGTGAGCACGTCGCTGATGCGCTCCGCGGCGACGGACGCGCGCGGCACCATCATCACCATGAACGTCGCCATCATCACCGACATGAGGATCTGCATCATGTACTGCATGTACGCGGTGACGGAGCCGATCTGCGCAGTGCCGTCCGCGATGAGGTGGGCGCCGAACCACCACACGGCGACCGTGGAGAGGTTGAGCACGAGCATGACCCACGGGAACATCACGGCCATGAGCCGCATCACCCGCACGGAGGCGTCGGTCAGTGAGGTGTTGGCACCGTCGAACCGGGCGCGCTCGACGGGCTCGCGGACGAACGCCCGGATCACCCGGACTCCCGTGAGCTGTTCGCGCAGAACCTTGTTCACGGCGTCGAGGCGGGTCTGCACGGACCGGAAGCCGGGGATCATCTTCGAGATCACCACGCCCAGGACCACGCCGAGGACGGGCACGGCGACCAGCATGAGCCAGGCGAGCCCGGGCTCCTCGCGCAGCGCCATGAAGACGCCGCCGACCGCCATGAACGGCGCCTGGATCATCATCGACAGCGTCATCACCACCAGCAGCTGCACCTGCTGCACGTCGTTCGTGGTGCGGGTGATCAGCGATGCCGCACCGAATTCGGAGACCTCACGGCCGGAGAAGGTACGGACCCGGCCGAACAGCGCGCGGCGGGTGTCCCGGCCGAAGGCCATGGCGCTGCGGGCCGCGAAGTAGGTGGCGCCGCCCGCCGCGATCACCTGCAGCAGCGTGATCGCCAGCATGACGCCGCCCATCCGCCAGATGTAGCCGGTATCGCCGGGCGTGACGCCGAGGTCGATGATCTTGGCGTTGATGCTGGGCAGCACCAGGTTCGCGATCACGCTGATGAGCTGGAACGCGGCCACCGCGAGCAGCCACGGCCGGTAGGGCCGCAGGTGCGCGGCGATGAGTCTGATCAGGGTCATGGGCGGCGGGTCCTTCGGGCTGAGGGGCTGGGCTGGGCTGAACCGGGCTGGGCTGAGATGCCGTCGAGCAGGACGTCGACGATGCGTTGCGGCGAAAGGATCGCGCCCTCGCTGATGTGCGGGTGGCTGCCGGAGAAGGTCAGCAGGCGCAGCAGGTGGATGGCCTCCTCCGGGGTGACGCTCAGCAGGTGCGCGTCGTCGCCGATCACGCCGCGCAGCCGGGCCATGAGGGCCGGTCCGCCGTCCCTCGCCCGACGGTGCGCGTCCCCGTCGCGCAGGTGCGGGGGCGAGACCATGCCGACCGCATCCATCAGGCCGAAGATCTGCTGGAACCGGGTCTGGATCAGTTCTGCGAACCGGTACAGCCGGCCACGCAGGGGCAGCGCGGGGTCGATCACGTCGATCTGCGCGAGCAGCTCCCCCGGGTCGAAGGAGTCGACCATCACCGCGTCGATCAGCTCGTCCTTGGAGTCGAAGACACGGAAGATCGTGCCCTCCGCGACGCCCGCGTGCTGGGCGATCTGCCTGGTGGTGGGCACGGTCCCGTACTCGAGCAGCGCGTCGCGGGTGGCCGCGATCAGCGCCGCGCGCCGCTCGTCCGGCGGCAGGTGCGGCGCGCGGGTCCGAGTTTCGTTAGCCGCAGGCACGATGTCGAGACTACAGAAATGAGCGCGCACTCACAATTGAATATCGTTTCGCCCTCGGCGAATCGGACGTTCCGGGCGCGGGGTTCAGCCGAGGAGGTCGTCGAGCGCGCCGTCCAACTCCGGGAACCGGAACGTGAAACCGGCGGCGGGCAGCACCGTCGAGGTCGCGTGCCGACCGGTGAGCCCGAGCGCCGGATCGCTGCGCATCGCGACCGCCCCCAGGGCGAGCATCGGCGCCGGCGTCGGCGGCGCGGGCGGGCGATGCAGGTGCCGCCGGAGTGCGCGCATCAGCTCCGCGTTGCGCACCGGATGCGGCGCGGCCGCGACGACCACCCCGTCGTGCGGCTCCACGCCCGGCTCGAGGCCGAGGCCGGCCCGGACCACCGCGAGCCAGTCGTCGCGGTGGATCCAGCTGAACCACTGCCGTCCGTCGCCCAGGCTGCCGCCGAGGAAGGCCCTCGTGACCCCGACCATCCTCGCCAGCGCGGGCGAGTCCGTGTCGAGGACGATCGAGGTGCGCAGGGTCACGAGGTGGTCGGTGTCGGCGCCGGCGGCCGCCTCCTCCCACGGGCGGGCGACGCCGGTCATCTGCGGCAGGCCCGGATCGGGCAGCGGGGTGGCCTCGGTGCACCACCGCTCCCCCGCGTCGCTCCAGATCGCGGTGGTGCTGGCCTGGATCCAGCGGCGCACGCCCCGGCCGCGCGCGGCCTCGACCAGCGCCCGGGTGGCGTCGACGCGGCTCGCCGTGAGGGCGGCGATGTTCGCCGCGGTCGGGCGGCAGTCGACCAGCTTGCCCGCGAGGTTGATCACCGCGGTGTTCGGCGCGTCCAGGGCGTCCGCCCAGGCGCCGACGGTACGGCCGTCCCACTCCCGTTGCCGGTAGGGCAGTTCGGCGCGGATCGTGCGGGTGAGGATGGTGACCTCGTGCCCGCGCCGCACCAGATCGGCGGCGACCCGGCGCCCCAGCGCGCCGGTGCCGCCCGCGATCACCACGTTCAGCGGCTCGGCCGCCCGCGGCGGGCCCGCGAGCACCGCCAGGGAGGCCAGCGCGGTGTCGGCGCCGGCGGCGAACCGGCGGGCGACGAGGCGGTCGAAGGCCGGCGCGGACACGCCGTCGGCGGTCACGGCCTGGTCGACGACGGTGCCGCCCGCGACCGGGCGCAGCGTCCAGCGCAGGGTGGTCGTGCCGGCGGGCTCGGCCTGCTCGATGGCCAGCGCCCGCTCGGGTGCGAACTCGGTGATCCGGGCGGGCGGCGCGAACCGGCGGTGCACCCATGCGGGACGCAGATCCGGCAGCCAGTCGAGGCGGGCGCCGAGCGCGACCGGGTCGCGCAGCGCGGCCGAGACCACGAACGGCTGCCACCGCGGAAGGCTCTCGACGTCCGCGAGCACGTCCCACAGCGCCCGCGCCGGAAGGGCGATGAATCCACTGGTGCGATGCACGGTTGCCATGCTTCCGACGCTAGTTCGCCACAGCGTGGATTCCCTGCGCGATCACGGAGAGAACTCTCACATCGTGAGATAGGTCGCAGGCGTCAGGTGAACACGAACGGCCATGTAGGTGCTGCCACCGTCCGACCGCAGTCGCTTCCCGCGGGGAGTCTTCACAGGACAGTGGGTTGCAACCCGGGTATCTGCGAAAAGTTCCCGCGGGAAGGGTGCGTCAGGCCCGGGGCACCGGCCGGTCGTCGGGGCCGGGAGTAGCGGCGACGATGTAGGACGGCAGCAGAGCCGAGAGGCCGAACCGGGCACCGTCGTCCGGCATGACCTGCACGGACCGGACCCCGGGGCGTCCCGCCACCGCGCGGAGCGCGTCACCCGAGCCGAGCACCACCGCGCCGACGACGGCGGGGGCGCCGGCCCGCAGGCGCGCAGCGGTCACGCGGGCCACTGCGGCGCCGCGCGGTCCCGGCGAGGCGAGCCCCGGCATCGCCAGGGCGGCGAGCTCGTTCACGGCCCGCACGCCCGCGAGGCTCTGGCCGGGCGGCACCGTGGCCGTGGGCGTCTGCACCCCGGGGACGGGCACCCGCACCAGGATCCGCCCGATCCGGTCGAGGGAACCCAGGCGCGTCCACACCTCGTCCGGGGTCCACTCCGCGGCCGGGGACACCAGCGCCCACCGCCGCTCGCCCGGCGGCGCGGCGGCCAGCGACGCGCGGGCCGCCCCGAGGTACTCCGCGACCGACTGCCCGGACTGCGGGCCGAGCCGCTCGCCGTCGGGGCGGACGCCGCGCACCGGCGTCGCCGACCCGAGCCAGTAGGCCAGCGCCAGGGTCACGGCGAGCAGCACGGCCCAGCCGGCGAGACTGCGCCTCACGCGTCGCGCAGGACGTCCAGGGCGCGGCGCAGATCGCCGGGGTACGGCGAGGTGAACTCCACGTACTCGCCCTTCGTCGGGTGCGTGAAGCCGAGGCTCCGCGCGTGCAGCCACTGCCGGTCCAGCCCCAGCTTCTTCGCCAGCACCGGATCACTGCCGTAGGTCTGGTCGCCGCAGCACGGGTGGTGCAGCGCCGCGAAGTGCACCCGGATCTGGTGCGTGCGACCGGTTTCCAGGTGCACGTCCAGCAGCGTCGCCGCCTGGAACGCCTCGATCGTGTCGTAGTGCGTGATCGACGGCTTGCCGCCGGAGGTGACCGCGAACTTCCAGTCGGAGCTGCGGTGCCGGCCGATCGGCGCGTCGATGGTGCCGGACAGCGGATCCGGGTGGCCCTGCACCAGGGCGTGGTACCGCTTGTCGACGGTGCGCTGCTTGAACGCCCGCTTGAGCACGGTGTAGGCCCGCTCGGACACGGCCACGACCATGACGCCGGAGGTGCCGACGTCGAGGCGGTGCACGATGCCCTGCCGCTCCGGCGCACCCGACGTGGAGATCCGGAACCCGGCCGCCGCGAGGCCCCCGATCACCGTCGGCCCCGTCCACCCCACGGACGCGTGCGCGGCGACCCCGACGGGCTTGTCCACGACCACGATGTCGTCGTCGGAGTAGATGATGTCCATGCCCGGCACGGGATCGGCCACGATCTCCAGCGGCCGGGCCGGCTCGGGCAGGGTCACGTCCAGCAGCGCGCCGGCGTGCAGCTTGTCGGACTTGCCGACCGCGGCACCGTCGAGGGTGACGGCGCCCTCGGCCACCAGCTCGGCGACCACGGTCCGGGAGAGCCCCAGCAGGCGGGCGACGCCTGCGTCCACGCGGAGCCCGTCCAACCCGTCGGGCACGGGCATGGTGCGCGATTCACGCATCGGACCGCACCTCGTCGCCGGCCTTCGCCTTCTGGCCGAACCCCTCGTACGGGTCCCTGCCGAACAGCGTGAGCGCGATCAGCAGGACCGCGGCCACGCTGATCGCCGAGTCCGCGGTGTTGAACACGGGGAACCAGTCGCCGACGGAGAAGAAGTCGACGACGTGCCCGCGGAACACGCCGGGCTCGCGGAAGATCCGGTCGCACAGGTTGCCCAGCGCGCCGCCGAGCACCAGCCCGAGGCCGATCCCCCACGGCACCGAGGTGAGCTTCGAGCCCATGCGCACGATCCAGAACACGACGGCCGCCGCGATCACCGTGAGCACCCAGGTGTAGCCGGTGGCCATCGAGAACGCGGCGCCGGGGTTCTTCACGAAGTACAGGCTGAAGGGCCCGAGCACGTGGATCCTCTCGCCGTACGTCATGTTCCGGACCACCGCGGTCTTCGCCGCCACGTCGATGAGCAGCACCGCGACCGCGACCACCGCGAGGAGGATGCGCGGGTTCGGGTACCGGCTCGGGCGGGCGGTTGCGGGGGAATCCATGCCTCCATCATCCACTACGGTGACGGTGTGCATGGCAAGCGGTTGCGGCTGGTTCCGGTGGTGGCGGCGTCGACGGTGGCGCTCGGCGCGGCCCTGGCGGGGTGCGGGGGCGACGGCGGCGACGGCGCGGGCGCCTCCTCGTCCGCGGCCCCGCGGCAGTCGCTCGCCGCCCCCGCACCGTCGGCCGGGTGCACCGCGAGCCCGCCCGCGCTCCCCGCGTCCGCGGTCACCGTCGACGTGCCGCAGGCGAGGATCGTGCTCGACTCCCCCGGCACCGGACCGCAGCAGCCGCTCGCCGTCCGGCCGACCGCGGTCGCCGAGTACGCCCTGTTCACCAACTCGCTGCAGGTCTCGCAGGTGACGGGCGAGCAGCCGTCGGGCGGCAACCGGGACGTCACGCTGCCGCTGGTCGCGCAGCCCTCCTGCGCCGACCCGCTGGACGTGTACCTGTTCTTCGGCGCGCCCCGCTCCACCGACCCCGCGACGACGGAGGCCCTACGGGTCGAGGAGGGGACCCCGGCGCGGGTGCGGTTGACGGCCGCCGGCGACGTGCGCTCGTTCGTCCTCGCCGCGCCGCCCGGCGTCGCACCCGAGGCGCAGACCACGTTCGAACAGGCGCTGCTGCAGACCTTCCTACGCCTGATCCCGCTGCCCGCCGAGCCCGTGGGCACCGGCGCGACCTGGACGGTGACCCGCTCCATTCGCGCGGAGAGCACGCTCACCCAGACCATGCGCGTGACGCTGGGCGGCACCGCCGAGCGGCCCGAGCTGAAGGCCGCCGTGGACGAGTCCCCCGACGATTCGGTGTTCCGGGTCCCCGGCAGCAGCAACACCCTCACGATCGAGAGCTACAGCTCCGCGGGCAACGGGACCCTCCTGATCGACCCCGCGAAGGCGTTCGGGCAGGGCGGCGTGCAGCTCGAGGGTGGCCGTTCGCTGGTGGGTGACGACCCGGCGAAGAAGCTCACCCAGAAGACGGGCAGCGTGTACCGCTTCGGCCCGAAGTGACCCGCCGCGGTCAGTGGCAGGACGGCGAGTCCCGGCCGACCTGCACGATCATCTGGCACGCGTAGGAGCGCTGGAGCTTCCACCGCCCGTCGTCGAACGCGAGGGTGGCGTACGCCAGCTGGTTGGTGCCGCCCATCAGCACCGAGAACTGCGCCTTCGCCAGACCCGGCTGCTCCAGCACGGGGCGGCTGATGTGCCAGCTGACGTCCGGGTTGTCGCGACGCAGCGCGACCAACTCGTCGAACAGCGGGGCGTCGGCGGGGGTGGCACCCTGGACCAGCTGCAGCTTCTGCTCGAGGGGGACCCGCGGGTCCACGGCCCGGTCGAGCATCTCCTCCAGTTGCTGGGTCGACGGGGCCCGGTCCGGCGTGGACGACGGTGCCTCCGTCACCGGGGCGGCGACGGCGGACGGGGCGCTGGAACGGGCCTGCGAATCCTCCCCGCCGCACGCACCGCAGGCCACGCCCACGAGAATCGCGACGGGGGCGATCAACGCCCGCCCGCGCACCACAGAATCCACCTCCGCTCCACCGCAGCTCCGGTCTTCCACTATGCCAAACTCGGGGCGGTGCGCCACCGCGCCCCGAGCCGGGCGTGCGATGCTGCACGCATGCCTGAAGTGATCGTGCTCGCCACCGGCGGCACCATCGCCAGCCGTCACGACGAGTCCGGCGCCGCCGTGCCGGCGGACGACGGCTCGGCGCTGGTGGCTGCGGCCGGCGCGGCGCCCGACATCACGGTGACGGTGCGCGATGTGACCTCCGCCGACTCGTCCGCCCTCACCCTCGACCAGCTGGACGCGATCCGCGCGGCGGTCGCCGACGCCCTCGCCGATCCCGCGGTGACCGGTGTCGTGGTGACCCACGGCACCGACACGATGGAGGAGACCTCTCTGCTGGTGGACCTCGCGCACGCCGATCCGCGGCCCGTGGTGTTCACCGGGGCGCAGCACCCGGCCGATTCGGCGGCCGCGGACGGTCCCGCCAACCTCGCGGCGGCGATCGCCGTGGCCGCCGACCCCGCCCACCGCGGGCTGGGCGTGCTGCTCTCGTTCGCGGGCGAGGTGCAGACGGTGCGCGGGCTGGCGAAGACCTCCACGATCGCGCCGCAGCCCTTCGCGGGCGGGATCCCGGTGGCCGAGTTGCGTGGCACGGCGCCGCACCGCCTCCTGACGAGGCCCGCGCCCATCGCAGGGGTCCGGGTGGACATCGTGGCCTCCTACCCCGGCGCAGACGGTGCGCTGATCGACGCCGCCGTCGCGGCGGGGGCGCGCGGGATCGTGCTCGCCGGCACCGGGAGCGGGAACACGACCGTGGCCCTCGCCGACGCGGTGCGCCGGGCGATCGAGCGGGACGTGACGGTGGTGGTCTCGACCCGGATCGCGTCCGGGCCCGTGGACGCCGCCTACGGCGGCGGGGGCGGCGCCGCCGACCTGCTCGTGGCGGGCGCCGTCCTCTCGCGGCGGCTGCGCCCGGGGCAGGCCCGGATCGTGCTGCTCGCCCTGCTGGCCGCCGGCGTCGGGCGGCAGTGGATCGCCGCGTACCTGGGGCGCTGACGCCGCTCAGCGCTCAGCGGGAGGCGGTGCACGAAGGCGCACCCCGCGCCGAGGGGACCGAGTACGTTCGGCTGATGGCCCGCGCTGTGGCCGGCCCCTCGCGGCCGGCGAGACTGATCGTGCTCGGTTTCGGCCTGGCGACCACGCTCGGCACCGTCCTGCTCTCCCTCCCCATCGCGTCGGCCGACTGGCAGCGCACCCCGCTGCCCACCTCGCTGTTCACCGCCACCTCCGCAGTGTGCGTGAACGGGCTGGTGGTGGTGGACACCGAGGCTCACTGGTCGACGTTCGGCGAGGTGGTGATCATGCTGCTGGTGCAGGTCGGCGGCCTCGGCATCATCTCGCTGGCCTCCCTGCTGGGACTGCTGGTGGCCCGCCACATCGGCCTCCGGATGCAGGTGGTGACCCAGGCCGAGAACAAGAGTCTCGAACTCGGCGAGAGCAGGCGGGTGGTACTGGGAGTGGTCAAAGTGAGCCTGGTGGTGGAGGCGCTCACCGCCGTCGCCCTGTTCGTGCGCTTCTCCACGGCCTACGAGACCACGCCGGCCCGCGCCGCTTACCTCGCGGCGTTCCACGCCGTGACCGCGTACAACAACGCCGGAATCGCGCTGTACGGCGACAGCCTGACCCGGTTCGCGACCGACCCCGGGATCGTGGTCCCGATCATGGCCGCGATCGTGATCGGCGGCCTCGGCTTCCCGGTGGTCCACGAGGTCACGAAGGCCGTGCGGCGCAGCCTCGGCCGGGACTCCGCGCTCCTGCGCTGGTCCCTGCACACCAAGCTCACCCTGATCACCTACTTCGCGCTGCTCGTGGTGGGGGTCGCGATGATCACGGCGTTCGAGTGGACCAACCCGGCCACCCTGGGCGCGAGAGACGTGCCGGGCAAGCTCCTCACCGGGATGTTCGCCGGGATCTCACCCCGCACGGCGGGTTTCAACACGATCGACGTGGGCGCTATGCACCCCACCTCACTGCTGACCACCGACGTCCTGATGTTCATCGGCGGCGGCAGCGGCGGAGTCGCCGGCGGGATCAAGGTGACCACGTTCGCGATCCTCGCGTTCGTGATCTGGGCGGAGATCCGGGGCGAACCGACGGTGCACGCGTTCGGCCGCCGCATCTCCGCCGACGTGCAGCGGCAGGCGATCACCGTGGCGCTGATGAGCGTGGGCGCGGTGATGACCGGGACACTGATCCTGCTGGGGATGACGCACTTCGAGCTGGACGCCGTGCTGTTCGAGGTGATCTCGGCGTTCTCCACCGTGGGGCTCAGTACCGGGATCACCGACCAACTACCCACCGCGGGACGGATCCTGCTGGTGATACTGATGTTCGCGGGGCGACTGGGCCCCGTGACCGTGGCGTCCGCCCTCGCCCTGCGCGATCGCGAGCGCCGCTACGAGTTGCCCGAGGAGCGTCCGATCGTTGGCTAAGTCACTCAAACGCAGCGGCATGCGGATCGTCGTCATCGGCCTCGGCCGGTTCGGCGGTTCTCTGGCCCACGAGCTGATCGCGCAGGGGGCCGAGGTGCTGGGCCTGGACACGGACGAGCGCCGCGTCCAGCGCCTCGCCGACGAGATCACCTACGCCGCCGTCGTCGACTCCACCGACGAGGAGGCGCTCCGGCAACTCGGCGTCCCCGAGTTCACCCACGCGGTCGTGGGCATCGGATCGGATCTGGAGGCGGGCATCCTCACCACCTCCCTGCTGGCCGAGTTCCGGATCCCCAACATCTGGGCGAAGGCCACCAGCCACCAGCACCGGCGGATCCTCGAGCGGGTGGGCGCGCACCACGTGGTGCTCCCCGAGCACGAGATGGGCGAGCGGGTGGCGCACCTGGTGACCGGGGCGAAGATGCTGGACTACGTGGAGTTCGAGCAGGACTACGCGATGGTCAAGGCGCACGCGCCCCGCAGCATCGTCGGGATGGCGCTGAAGGATTCGGGCGTGCGGCACAAGTACGGGATCACGGTGGTCGCGATCAAGCACCCGGGCGAGGACTTCACCCACGCCGATTACGACACGATCGTGCAGCAGGGTGACGTGCTGATCGTCGCGGGGAGGAACGACGCGGTGGAGGCGTTCGCGGACGTGAACTGACGAGGAGGTGCGACGCGGCTGGGAGGCGATCACCGTCCGGGACGGCGAGTACGCGGATCGCACGGGGTGGAGGCGCACGGCGGATCCGTCCCACGAGTACCTGGTGAATCACAAGCACCACACGGACGAGCTGTATCGCCGGGCCCTGCAGCGCTGGTTGCGCCACCGGGGCGGCCTCATCAACCTCTGGCGCAGTGAGGATCTCCGCATGCCGCCCTAGTCCTCGCTCTCGTCCTCGTCCTCGTCGGTGCGCAGGTACTCGGCGGGCCAGTCGAGGGAGTCCAGCGGATCGGCCTCGCGGAGGTCGGGATCGTCGGCCTTGAAGCTGCGCATACGCCCGCTGCCGGTGGTCCGGGTCTCGAACCGCACGCTCAGCACGCCGTGCCCGGCCCCCTGCACCCACCCGTGACCGAACTCCGGGTGCCGCACGTCCATCCCCGGCCGCCACGTCACCGCACCCGCGGCACCCCCCGAACCCACCTCCTCCACCGCATCGGCGACGGCGGAATCCACTGTCATAGCGGGCTCCTCGCCGAACAGGGTGAACTGCTCCACGCCGCTCAGGCCCGAGAATCCGACCCCCACCAGCCGCAGCCCGCCGATCTCCATCGGGTCCAGGGCGAGACGCTGCGCGGTCGCGGCGAGGACCGCACCGTCGGTGGTGGCGGACGGCAGCGTCGCGGACCGGGTGAGCACGGACATGTCCGACCGCTTGAGCTTGAGCACGACGGTCCGCGCACCGCGCCCGTCCCGGCGCAGCCGCCGCAGCGCGTGCTCGGCGCTCCGATCGATCTCGCGGCGCAGCGCGGCCATCGTGGTCACGTCCGTCTCCAGGGTGTGCTCGGCGCTGATCGACTTCGCCTCCGCCCGCGCGTTGATCGGCCGATCGTCCTCGCCGCGGGCCAGCCGGTGCAGCGCCGGCCCCAGCGTGACGCCGAGCACCGAGACCACCTCCACCTCGCTCATCGCGGCGAACTGCCCGATCGTGTCGATCCCCAAGCGGGACAACCGCTCCCCCGCCACCGGGCCGATCCCCCACAGCTTGCGCACCGGCAGCGGGTACAGCATCGCCTCCTGCGCGGCGGGCGGGATCACCGAGACCCCATCCGGTTTGGCGAGACCGGACGCGATCTTGGCGGCCTGCTTCCCCGCCCCCGCACCGACGGAGGCGACGAGCCCCGTCTCGGCCATGATCCGCGCGCGCAGCTCCTCGGCGAAGGCGACGACCTCCGCCGTGGACGCCCCCGCGAGCTCCGCCGGCTCGCCGAAGGCCTCGTCGAAGGACAGCGTCTCCACCACGGGAATGAGCTCGCGGACCGCTCCGAACACCCTGCGGCTGATCGCCCCGTACAGCGCGCCCCGCGGCGGCAGCACCACGGCGCTCGCGCCGACCAGCCTGCGCGCCTGGTGCATCGGCATCGCGGAGCGCGCGCCGAAGACCCGCGCCTCGTAGGAGCAGCCGGCCACCACGCCGCGGCCGCCGAGCCCGCCCACCAGCACGGGACGGCCGCGCAGGGTGGGGCGGGTCAGCTGCTCGCAGGACGCGAAGAACGCGTCCATGTCGAAGTGGAGCACCCAGCGGTGGCTACGGTCGTCGATCACGGACTACACCGCGACGACGCGGAGAAGATCGTCGAGCCCTGCGAAGTCGTCCGGATTCCGCGTGTAGACGTCCAGCCCGTGCGCATGAGCGGTAGCCGCGATCAGCAGATCGGCGAGGCGCCGACGAGGTGCTCGCCCGCGACGGAACACGGCCGCGGCGACCAGACCGTAACTCGCGGCTGCAGTGGCGTCGAAGGGGATCGGCTCGAACAAGGCGGTCACCTCCTGCAGCCGGAGTTGCCGTCGCGCCGCCTCTATCGGGTCCTGTGTGAGGTGCGGCGCAGCGGCGAGCTCGGCCGCAGTGATGGCCGCGATGGCGGCGACCTCCGGCATCGCGTCGATCACTTCCGGCATCGCGATCAGGACGGACGCGTCGAGCAAGCCCGGTGCGGTCACCAGACCTCCTGGTCCGCCAAGGCGTCCACATCGGCCCGGAATGCCTCGGCGTCGATGTGGACACCCGCGCCGAGCGCGTTCCGCAGATCCGACCGGCGCACGAACATCCGCCGCCCGGCAGTGACGGGGCGCAACTCGGCGACCGGAGTTCCGTTGCGGGTGACCACGAAGGTCTCCCCCGCCTCGACGGACTTCATCACGGCGGCGTTGTCGTTTCGCAACTCGCGCTGAGCGATCACCCGTGCCATGCACCCACTGTAGCGCGACTCGCTACAGTGGGCTACAGGCATCTGGCCAGGTCAGGCGGTGGTCAGGCGGGCCCGGACGCCGTCGCCCAGGCCGACCGCGCCGGCGTCCCCGTCGGGCACGGCCGCGAACTCCAGCGACGTGGCCAGCACCTCGCCCGCGATCAGATCCTTGTGGGCCTGCGCGGCGGCCAGGCGCTCCTCGGGCACGTCGAGCACCAGGGAGATCCGGTCGCTCACGTCGAGCCCCGCGGACCGCCTCGCCTCCTGCAGCTCCCGGATGCGGTCCTTGGCCCAGCCCTCGGCCTCCAGCTCCGCGTCCACCGCGAGGTCCAGCACCACGAGCCCCGCACCGTCGGACAGCTCCGCGGTGGAGTCGGGCGCGGCGGCGACCAGCCTGCGGGTGAACTCGCCGTCCTGCAGCGTGATCCCGGCGGCCGTGACCACCCCGTCGTCCACCGTGTAATCGCCGGACTTGACCGCCTTGATCACCGTCTGCACGTCCTTGCCCAGCCGCGGCCCGGCGGCGCGGGCGTTGACCGCGATCTCGACCCGCCCGTACTCGTCCGCGTCGGGCGAGACCTTCACGTCGCGCACGTTTACCTCGTCGGCGATGATCGACGCGAACGGCGCGAGCCGCTCCGCGTCGGGCCCCGCCACGGTGAGCGAGTGCAGCGGCAGCCGCACGCGCAGCTTGTTCGCCTTGCGCACCGACGAGGCGACCGAGCACACGTCGCGCACCTCGTCCATCGCCGCCACCAGCTCCGGGTCCGCCGGCAGGTCCGAGGCCGAGGGCCAGTCGGTCAGGTGCACCGACTCCCCGCCGGTCAGGCCCCGCCACATCGCCTCCGCCGCCATCGGCAGCAGCGGCGCCGCGAGCCGGCAGGTCGTCTCCAGCACGGTGTACAGCGTGTCGAACGCGCCCGAATCGGAGCCGTCCCAGAACCGGGCGCGCGAGCGGCGCACGTACCAGTTGGTGAGCGCGTCCACGAACTGCCGCAGCTCCTCGCAGGCGTCGGCGATGTTGTAGACGTCCAGCGCCTCCGTCATCGCGTCGCGGGTCCGCGCCAGCTTCGCGAGGATGTACCGGTCCAGCACGTCCTGCGAATCCGTGCGCCAGGTGGCCGGCTTCTCCGCGTAGAGCTGCAGGAAGCTGTACGCGTTCCACAGCGGCAGCAGCGTCTGCCGGACGCCGTCGCGGATGCCCTGCTCGGTGACGATCAGGTTGCCGCCGCGCAGGATGGGCGAGGCCATGAGGAACCACCGCATGGCGTCGGAGCCGTCGCGGTTGAACACCTCGTTGACGTCCGGGTAGTTCCGCTTGGACTTGCTCATCTTCAGCCCGTCGTGGCCCAGCACGATGCCGTGCGAGGCCACGGTGCGGAACGCGGGGCTGTCGAACAGCGCCGTCGCGAGCACGTGCAGGTTGTAGAACCAGCCCTTGGTCTGCCCGTTGTACTCCACGATGAAGTCGCCCGGGAAGTGGCTGTCGAACCAGTCCCGGTTCTCGAACGGGTAGTGCACCTGGGCGAAGGGCATCGAGCCCGATTCGAACCAGCAGTCCAGCACCTCGGGCACGCGCCGCATCGTCGACCCACCCTCCTCGGGCGAACGGGGGTCGTCGGGGTTCGGGCGCGTCAGCTCGTCGATGTACGGGCGGTGCAGGTTGGTCGGGCGCACGCCGAAGTCACGTTCCAGCTCGTCCAGCGAGCCGTAGACGTCCACGCGCGGGTAGGCGGGATCGTCGGACACCCACACCGGGATGGGGGCGCCCCAGTACCGGTTGCGGCTGATGTTCCAGTCCTTGGCACCCTCGAGCCACTTGCCGAACTGCCCGTCCCGCAGGTGCGCGGGGCTCCATCGGATGTCCTGGTTCAGCTCGAGCATGCGCGGCTTGATCCCGGTGACCTCCACGAACCACGACGGCACCGCCATGTAGATCAGCGGCTGGCCCGAGCGCCATGAGTGCGGGTAGCTGTGCTCGATGGTCTCGTGCCGCAGCAACCGGCCCTTCGCCTTGAGGTCCTTGGCGATCACGGGGTTCGCGTCGAACACCTGCATGCCCTCGTACGGCGGCACCGCCGCGGTGAACCGGCCGCCCGGGTCGAGCGGCTGCACCACCTCGATGCCGTACTTCCCGGTCGCGAGGTCCATGTCCTCCTCACCGAAGGCGGGGGCGAGATGCACCACGCCGGTACCGGAATCGGTGGTCACGTAGTCGGCCAGCAGCGTGACGAAGGCCTTGGGGTGGCCGGCGAAGAAGTCGAACGGCGGCTCGTAGGCTGCGGATTCGAGGTCGCGCCCCGTGTACCGCCCCTTGACCTCGGGCGACTCGCCCAGCTCGCGGGCGTACTGGCCCAGCCGCGCCTGCGCGAGCAGGAACTCCCGGCCCGCGAAGGGCGACTCCGGATCGGCCACGACGTGCACGTACTCCAGGTCCGGGTGCACGGCGATCGCGAGATTCGACGGCAGCGTCCACGGAGTGGTGGTCCAGATCAGCGCCTGCACGCCGTCGAGCGCCTCGAGCGCGGTTCCCTTGGTGCGCAGCGGCATTCCGACGGTGACCGCCGGGTCCTGCCGCATCTTGTAGGCGTCGTCGAGCTTGGACTCCTGGTTCGACAGCGGCGTCTGCTCGTACCAGGAGTACGGCAGCACGCGGTACCCCTGGTAGATCAGCCCCTTGTCGTGGAGGGTCTTGAACGCCCACATGACGGACTCCATGAAGTCCAGGTCGAGCGTCTTGTAGTCGTCATCGAAGTCCACCCAGCGGGCCTGGCGGGTGACGTAGTCGCGCCACTGATCGGTGTACCGCAGCACCGAGGTGCGGCAGTAGTCGTTGAACTTCTCCACGCCCATGGTCTCGATCTCGGACTTGTCCTTGATCCCCAGCTGCCGCTCGGCCTCGAGCTCGGCGGGCAGGCCGTGGGTGGCCCAGCCGCACCGGCGGTCCACCCTCGGGCCGCGCATCGTCTGATAGCGCGGCACGATGTCCTTGACGTAGCCGGTCAGCAGGTGGCCGTAGTGCGGGAGCCCGTTCGCGAACGGCGGACCGTCGTAGAAGACGAACTCCTCCGCCTCGGCGCGCGCGTCGATCGACTTCCGGAACGTGTCGTTCTCGGCCCAGTACGCGAGGACGCGCTCTTCGAGGTCGGGGAACGACGGTGCGCCCGTCCGGGCGGGTCCGTCGGTGTCGCGCGTCATGTCGACCAGGGGGTACGGGCGCTTGTCGCTCACGGTGTCTCCTCGTGCCGTCTGCCAGCACGGGGACGATGCCCGGCCCTGCGCCGGAGACCGCGGTACCACCCCGCTTGCGTCCCGGTCGGGGACGCCTCTCGTGAAACGGGCTGTGACGGGCCCCACCGTCCGGTTCTACTGGGGCGAGGTCCGCCCGTTCTTCCGGATGCTCCCCGGTGATGGCCGGATCAACGCAGTGCTACCGCCCACGATAGCGAACGGTGCAACGTCATTTCTCGTCGGGATCTTCCCGCGGGGTCCACTCGGACCCCCACGCGCGGTCGACGTCGATCTGCGGGATCTGGTCGGTCATGTCCGGGTCGTAGGTCCCGGGCGCGAACAGCCCGCGCGTGGCCTCGTCGTCGGTGTCGGCGGCGGACTCGTGCTGCCACCCAGCCGGGCCGCTCTGCTCGGCCTGCACGGCACCGCCGTCGGTGTCGTGCCTACCGAACTCCTCGTGCCCGACGGTGCGTGCCTCGCGCGTCGCGTCGTCAACGCCCGCGCCGGCGCGGCCAACAGCCGCGGCGCGCTCGCCCTCGGCCCGGTCGTCCGCCTCGGTGCGGGTGCGCTCGGCCTCGTCGTCCGCCTCGACGTCGTCGTCCGCGCGGTCACCGGGCCGCCACTGCGCGCCGTCGGAAGCCGCCGTATCGCGGTCGGCGCGACGGTAGGTGAGCACGTCGGCGAGCAGCAGGCCGACGCCGATCACCGAGACCACCACGCAGGCGATGGCGAGCCAGAGATTGGCCGTGACCAGGGCGACGATCAACAGGACGAACCCGATGATCGTCGCCCCCAGTGCGGCTAGCAGCATGAGAACTCCGCCCTAGTACCGGTGGGGTACCAGCGACTACTTGTACTGCTGGTTGCTGCCGGGGTCGTTGAAGTCGCCGCCGCGACCCTGGCCGTGATCGACCGGAGCGGCGCTGCGCAGCGACTGCAGCTCCTCGAGCTGCCCCTCGAGGTAGGTCTTCAGGCGAGTGCGGTACTCGCGCTCGTAGGTCTTGAGCTGCTCGATCCGACCCTCCAGCACGGTGCGCTGCTGGTTGATCGTGGTCATGATCTCGGTGTGCTTCGACTCCGCCTCGGACTTCAGGGCGTCGGAACGCTCCTGCGCCTGGCGCAGCTGGTTCTCCGAACGGGTCTGCGCATCCGCCAGCAGCGCGTCGGAGCGCTGGCGGGCGTCGGCCACCATGGCGTCGGCCTTCTGCCGCGCATCGGTGACCATGGCCTCCGACTGCGAACGCGCGTCCGCGAGGAGCTTCTCGGCCTCGGCACGGGAGTTGTTGGTCAGGCGATCGGCAGTCTCCTGCGCGAGGCCGAGCACCTTGGCGGCCCGGACGTTCGCGTCCTCGCCACCGGTGGCGGCCGCCGCGACGGGGGCGGCGACGGGCGCGGCCACGGCGGGCGCGTTCTGCGCCGGAGCGGGCGTCGCGAAGGCGACGGTGCTGTCGGCGGCGGGCTGCTCGCCGCCGCCGGCGCGAGCCTCGCCGAGCTCGCGCTCGAGCTCGGCGTTGCGCTGCTGCAGATCGTTGTTCTCATCGATCAGCCGAGCCAGTTCCGTCTCGACCAGGTCGAGGAACTGATCGACCTCGTCCTCGTTGTAGCCGCGCTTTCCGATAGGCGGCTTGCTGAACGCCACGTTACGCACGTCGGCGGGTGTCAGCTTCATAGGTCGTTTCCCCTCAACTCGGCTGCTCGACAGGTCTCACGTCACTCGGATCAACACTGTAACTAGTGCACATCCTGTCACACCAGACCCGTTTGTTCCTCATCACCCAACAATCACGTAATGAAATGTCCGATTCCATGGTGTTCTCCGCGCGATCAGCGCCTCAGGCGGCGAGGGTGCGCGCCACCTGCTGCACAACCGCTACCAGCAGAAACAGGACGATGAACGCCAGATCGAGGCGGACGGGGCCCAGCGGGACAGACGGGATCACCTTCCGGATCCCCTTGAGCGGAGGATCCGTGACGGTGAACACGCCCTCGAGAAGGAGCGCGACTATCCCCTTCGGGAACCACTCCCGGGCGAAGGACTTCACCACCTCGACCACCAGCCGAACGATCAGCAGGACCCAGAAGATCGTGACCAGGATGTAGACGACGAGCCAGAATGCTTGCACCGGTACAGTCTGCCCGAATCCGTCAGCGGTTGTAGAAGCCGGTCTCCGCGATCCGCGCCCGGTCCTCCGCCGTGACGTCCACGTCGGAGGTCGAGAGCATGAACACCTTGGTGGTGATGCGGTCGAACGAGCCGTGCAGCGCGAAGGTCAGGCCCGCCGCGAAGTCCACGAGGCGCTTGGCGTCCGCGTTCTCCATCGCCGTCAGGTCCATGATCACCGGGATGCCCTCGCGGAACCGCTCCCCGATCGTGCGCGCCTCCTCGTAGGAGGTGGGACGCAGGGTGGTGATGCGCGACATCGGGTTCTCCTGGCTCAGCACGTCGGCACGGGTGTCCATCGCGAGCGCACCGCGGGTCGACGGGGCGACGGAGCGCGAGGCGTCCCGGAGCGGCTCCAGGCGCGGCAGCGAGGGCCGGACGGGCTCGCGGTAGCCGCGGTCGTAGCCGGCGTCGTAACGGTCGTCGTACCCGGCGCCGCGGGCGGAGTAGCCGTCGTCGTACGCGGCGTCGTAGGTGTCGTAGTCGTCCGCGCGGCGGCCGTCGTAGGCGTAGCCGCGGTCACCGCGGTAGTCGCCCCGGTAGTCGTCGAGGTCGTCGTCCAGGCTCCGGCGGCCGCGCGGCTGCGGGGTGCCCTCGTCGACGTAGCCGTCGTCGTACGCGTCCAGCGGGACCATGCCGAAGTACGCCTTGACCTTGTGCAGAGTGCTCATCTTTGCCCTTCCTCGGCGCCTGCATGGGCTGGTGTGACGGTTGTGACTGTCGTTATGGAAGTGAGATTAGTGGGCGTGGCGCGTGAAACGCGGTTCCGACACGCGCGGGAATCCCATTGATGTCATTTCGCCGTGTCGATCCAGATCACCGACGCGATCCGGCCCGTCGGCGCACCGCGCCGGTGGGAGAACAGCGTGGGATCGCTGATCGTGCAGCGCGGGTCCTGTGCGACCGCCGCGACGCCGAGATCCTGGAGCTGGCGCCGGATTCCGGCGCGCAGGTCCAGGCCGTCGGTGCCCTTCTCGGTGCGGCACCGGCTGCCCGGCAGGTGCTGCTCCACGTCCGCCGCCATGGCCGCGGGCACCTCGTACTTCGCCCCGCTCGCGGCGGGGCCGAGGAACGCGCCGATCCGCTCCGGGCGCGCTCCCAGGCCCACCATCGCCTCGACCGCCGCGGGCACGATCCCGATGCGCGCGCCCACCCGTCCCGCGTGCACGGCTGCGAGCACGCCTGCCTCGTCGTCCGAGAGCAGGATCGGCACGCAGTCCGCGGTGAGCACCGCGAGCGCGAGCCCCGGCACCGTCGTCACGAGCGCGTCCGTGGCCTCCACGGGCTCCTCGCGCGGCCCGTCGACGACGGTCACGGTGCGACTGTGGATCTGCTCCATCCACACGACGTGGCCGGGCGCGACCCCGATCTCGCGTTCCAGGCGCAGACGGTTCGCGGCGACCGCCGCCGGGTCGTCGCCGACGTGGTCGCCCAGGTTGAACGTGTCGTAGGGGGCCGCTGAGGCGCCGCCGGCGCGGGTGGTGGTGACCCGCCGGACGCGGTGCGCGGAAACGGGGGCGGGCGCGGAATCAGTCATGGCACAAGACTACTGACGGCGCCCCCGGACGAACCGGGAGCGCCGTCGGCACGGGTCGAGGTCGGCGAGTCGTCAGCGACGGTTCTGCAGGAACGACGGGACGTCGAGGTCGAAGTCGTCGTCCGTGCGCGTATCCCGGCCGGTGGACCGCGCGGGGAACGGATCGTTGGTACGGGGCGGGCGGGCATCGAACGGGTTACCGCGGCGCGGCTCCTCCGGCTCGGCGGCCGCGGGCCGCTCCGTCGCGGTGTGCTGGCCACCGATGCGGGTCACCGGCCGGCGAGCCGGCGCGCCGCCGTCGAAGCCGGCCGCGATCACGGTGATCCGTACCTCGTCTCCCAGGTTGTCGTCGATCACGGTGCCGAAGATGATGTTGGCGTCCTCGTGCGAGGCGCCCTGCACCAGCGAGGCGGCCTCGTTGATCTCGAACAGGCCGAGGTCGCTGCCGCCCGCGATCGACATGAGCACGCCGTGGGCACCCTCCATCGAGGTCTCCAGCAGCGGCGAGTTGACGGCCGCCTCGGCCGCCTTGAGCGCGCGGCCCTCGCCGCGAGCCGAGCCGATGCCCATCAGGGCGCTGCCGGCGCCGGACATCACGCTCTTGACGTCCGCGAAGTCCACGTTGATCAGGCCCGGCGTGGTGATCAGGTCGGTGATGCCCTGCACGCCGTTGAGCAGCACCTCGTCAGCGCTCTTGAAGGCGTCGAGTGCGGAGACGCTGACGTCGCCCAGCTGCAGCAGGCGGTCGTTCGGGATCACGATGAGTGTGTCGCACGACTCGCGCAGCGAGGTGATGCCCTGCTCGGCCTGCTTGCCGCGGCGGGCGCCCTCGAAAGTGAACGGGCGGGTCACCACGCCCACGGTGAGTGCGCCGAGCTTGCGGGCGATGCCGGCCACGACGGGGGCGCCGCCGGTGCCGGTGCCGCCGCCCTCGCCCGCGGTGACGAAGACCATGTCAGCGCCCTTGAGGAGCTCCTCGATCTCGTCCTTGGCGTCCTCGGCGGCCTTGCGGCCCACCTCGGGATCGGCGCCGGCGCCGAGGCCCCGGGTGGAGTCCCGGCCCACGTCCAGCTTGACGTCGGCGTCGCTCATGATGAGCGCCTGGGCGTCGGTGTTGATCGCGATGAACTCGACGCCCTTGAGCCCCTGTTCGATCATCCGGTTCACGGCGTTGACGCCGCCGCCGCCGATGCCGACGACCTTGATTACGGCGAGGTAGTTGTGCGCGGCGGTCATGTTTCGCCTTCCCATGGGTGTGAAGTCTGTTGCTTCGAGACGAACCCTAAACCTCAACAAAAGGCTTAAAGTTATGTCAAGTAGTTGGTCTGAAACCAAGGTAGAGGGCCGTGCGGCGCTTGCCCCGCAAGCGCGTGGGCGTGTCGGCGAAAAACGTTCGCCCGAGGGGCGTCCGCGACTCAGCGGCTGGTGGGCATGTCCGGATTGATCACGGTGAACACGGTTCCCGGGCGGGTGAGCACCATGCGCAGGGCCGCCGTCTTGGCGTCCGTCCGCGACGCGTCGCCCCAGTGCACGACCCGCTTGTCGCGCAATTGGAAGTGCACGTCGGCCGGCGAATCGGCGCCGATCTTCACGACCTGCCCGTGCAGGTCCGGCGGCAGCGCGCGGAGCACCGCGATCGATGCGGTGGTCGCGGAGTCCTCGGACCCCGGGTTCTTCACGTCCAGCTCGGGCGTGAGGATCGGGGGCTCCCCCACCTTGATGAACGGAACGCCCTTGGCGTCCACCAGCACCGTGCCCGCGGGCCGCTTCACGTACGCCACCACCTCGCGCTCGGTGACCTGCACCACGAGCGTCGAGGGGAACTTCACGGTCACCGTCGCGCGGTCGATCCAGGGGCTCACGGCCACGATCGCGCCGGCGTACTGCGCGGTCCGCGCATCGGTGATCTGCAGCAGCGGGGTGCCCTTGAGCGGCTCCACGACCTTCGCCACCTGGTCGGCCGGCGCATTCGTCGCGCCGGTCACCGAGATCGTGCGCGCGGAGAGCAGCGGCGAGAAGTACGCGGCGGCCACCAGCCCGCCCACGACCACGAGCGCCAGCACGATCAGCAGCAGACGCTTGAGGCCCGGCACACGCCTGCGCGCCGCCGGAGCGCTCACGCGCCCGCCCCGGCGGCGCGCTGCGCCAGCGCGTTCAGGATCGTCGGGCCCTGCATCGTGATGTCCCCGGCGCCCATCGTGATCACCACGTCGCCCGAGCGCGCGAGCCCCGCGACCACTCCGGCCACGTCCGCCTGGCGCGGGACGTACCGCACGGCCGCGGTGACCTTCTCCGCGATCCGCTCCCCCGTGACGCCGGGCAGCGGGGCCTCCCGAGCGCCGTACACGTCGAGCACCACCACCTCGTCGGCCAGGCTCAGCGCGGCGGCGAACTCGGCGGCGAACTGTTCGGTGCGCGAGTACAGGTGGGGCTGGAAGACCACGATCACGCGGCCAGGCTCGGACTGCTTGCCCACCATCTCGGCGGCGGCGGTCAGTACGGCGCGGACCTCGGTCGGGTGGTGCGCGTAGTCGTCGAAGACGCGCACGCCGCCCTCGGTTCCGCGCAGCTGGAACCGGCGGTGCACGCCGCCGAAGGACTCGATGCCCTCGATCACCTTCGCGGTCGGGCACCCCGTGCTCACCACCGCGATGGTGGCGGCGATCGCGTTGAGCGCCATGTGCTTCCCGGGGACCGAGAGCATCAGCGCACGCTCGGTGACGGTGCGGTTCTCATCCGAGAACCGCACCCGGAGCATGCCGCCCTCGGCGCGGGGTCGGTAGTCCAGCAGCTGGGCTATCAGGGTCACGTCGGGCGCGAGGTCGCGGTGGGTTCCCTCGCCGTACCCCAGGACCCGCACCCCGCGGGCCCGCAGTGCCGCGTGGGTGCGCTGGGCGAGCGCGGCCGATCCGGGATCGTCCAGGCACACCACCAGGGTTCCGCCGGGCCGGATCCGCTCGGTGAAGGCGTCGAAGACGGCGACGTACTCGGCCTCGGACCCGAAGAAGTCCAGGTGATCGGCCTCGACGTTGGTGATCACGGCCACGTCCGGCGCGTACTGCAGCAGCGAACCGTCGGACTCGTCCGCTTCTGCCACGAACACGTCCCCCGTGCCGTGGAAGGCGTTGGTGCCCGACTCGTTGAGCTCCCCTCCGACGGCGAACGACGGGTTGGCTCCGCAGTGCTGCAGCCCCACCACCGCCATCGACGTGGTGGAGGTCTTGCCGTGGGTGCCGCTCACCAGCAACGTGCGGTGGCCGGCCATGAGATCGGCCAGCACCTCCGGCCGCAGGATCACCGGGATTCCGCGGCGCCGGGCCTCGACCAGTTCGGGGTTGTCCTTGGGGATCGCCGCGTGGGTAGTCACCACCACCGTGGGGCCGCCGGGAAGCAGATCGAGCGCCTCCGGGCTGTGACCCACCTGGACCTGGGCGCCTCGGGCGCGCAGCGCGATCACGCCGCGCGACTCCTTGGCGTCGGAGCCGGAGACGAGTCCGCCCCGCGCCAGCAGGATCCGGGCGATGCCCGACATGCCGGCGCCACCGATGCCCACCATGTGCACCCGCTGCAGCCGGCCGGGCAGCGCCCCCGTCGATTCGGTCACGACGTCCGCCTCTCCCGGGCCAGCGCGAGCGCCGCCGCCGCGACGGTGCCCGCCGCGTCGCGGTGCCCGCTGCCGCCGGCCGCGGCACTCATCGCGGCGAGCCTCTCGGCGTCAGCCGCGAGCGGGATCACTGTCTCGCGCACCAGGTCCGGTGTGAATTCGGCGTCGGCCACCAGCAGGCCACCGCCCGCGTCGACCACCGGTCCGGCGTTGAGCGCCTGCTCGCCGTTGCCGTGCGCGAGCGGGACGTACACGGCGGGCAGGCCCACGGCGGCGACCTCCGCCACCGTCATCGCGCCGGACCGGCACACCGCGAGGTCCGCGGCGGCGTACGCGAGGTCCATGCGGGACAGGTACGGCACCGCGACGTAGGACGGCGCGGCGCCGGGCCCGAGGTCCACGGAGTTCTTGGGGCCGTAGGCGTGCAGCACGCCGATCCCGGCGGCGGCGAAGTCCGCGGCCGCGCCGACCACACCGTCGTTGAGGCGGACGGCGCCCTGGCTGCCGCCGAACACCAGCACGACGGGCCCGTCCGCGGGAAGCCCGAAGTGAGCCCGCGCCTGCGCGCGCAGCGCCTGCCGGTCGAGCCCGGTGATGGACGCCCGGACGGGGATGCCCACGACCTCGCCCGGCACGCCCGAGCCGGGGACCGCCGCGAACACCGCGGTGGCGAGCTTCGCGCCCACCTTGTTCGCGATGCCCGCGCTGGCGTTCGCCTCGTGGATCACGATGGGTACGCCCATGCTGCGGGCGGCGAGGTAGGCGGGCAGCGCGACGTAGCCGCCGAAGCCGACGACCACGTCGGCGCTCGTCTCCTTGAGCACGGCGCGGGTGCGGCGCACGGCGCCGCCGAGCGTGATGGGCAGCTTCGCCAGGGCCTTACCGGGCTTGCGCGGCAGCGGCACCGGCGGAATCATCCGCAGCGGGTAGCCGCGTTCGGGAACGAGCCTGCCCTCCAGCCCCTTCGGGGTCCCGAGGGCGGTGATGACGGCGTCGGGCCGCTGGGCCCGCACCGCGTCGGCCACCGCCAGCGCGGGTTCGATGTGTCCCGCGGTGCCGCCGCCGGCCACCACCACCGAGACCGCTCGAGAAGAACTCCCCGAGAGATTTTTCACCACGCCCGTCTGCCCTTTTCCTGTCCTCGTCGCCGCTGCTGCGGCGCGTTCCGCTGCCCGGAGCGCTCGCCCCGCCACGGTTCCGGTGCCCGGCCCACGGGCCGCATCGGCGGAACCTCCCGCCGGGGCGCCTGCCGCCGGCCCAGGCTCGCATCTCCGTACGGGTGTCGATCGTACGGCGACGGCGCCTGCCGGCCGACCGGCGGGCGGTACTGCCGGGATGCGGGGCGGGCCTGCCGGGGCGCGGGCCCGCGGGGCGCGGGGCGCTCGGGGCGCGGCGGCACGTAGGGCAGCGGGGTGGGCAGCCGCAGCAGCCGCCCGGTGCGGCCCTCCCGGCCGCCGGCCAGGGCCGCGATGGCTTCCGGCTCGTGCCGGGCGGCATTCGCCAGCAGCCCCATCATGAACAGCACGAGGATCACCGAGTTGCCGCCCGCGGAGAGCAGTGGCAGCTGGATGCCCGTCACGGGGAGCAGGCCCACCACGTAGCCCATGTTGATGATCGCCTGCAGAGCGATCAGCGTCGTGATCGTGGCGGCCATGAGCCGCAGGAACGGATCCGCGACGCGGCGGGCGATCCGCATACCCACCCAGGTGAGGATGCCGAACATGACGATGACGACGCCCGCGCCGAGGTACCCGAGCTCCTCGCCGATGATGGCGAAGATGAAGTCGTTGTGCGCGTTGGGCAGGTAGCTCCACTTGGCGGTGGAATTGCCGAGCCCCACGCCGAACAGGCCGCCGTCGGCCAGCGAGTAGCGGGCCTGGTTCGACTGGTAGCTGGCGCCCAGCGCGTCGTCGGTGCGGCCGAGCCAGGCCTGCACGCGCGCCGAGCGGTAGCCCTCGGCGAGCGCGAACAGGACGCCCAGCAGGGTGAACACGACGACCAGCGAAGCGATCAGCTTCGAGCTGAGGCCGGCGTAGTACAGCAGCATGGCGCCGACCGCCACGATGATCATGGCGGTGGACTGGTTCGGCTCGGCCACGACGAGCGCGGCCATCAGCACCACGACGGGGCCGAGCGGCAGCAGCAGTTCCTTGATGTTGCCCTTGCGGCCGCGGTCCGCGAGCAGGTGCGCGCCCCACACGATGAGCGCGACCTTCGCGATCTCCGACGGCTGCAGGGTGAAGCCGCCCACGTCGATCCAGCGGCGGGCGCCGCCGACCTTGGAGCCGACGCCGGGTACGAGCACCGCGGCCAGCAGGGCGATCGAGACGAGCACGCCGCCCAGTGCCATCCGCCGGAGCAGGGCGGGGCGCAGGTACAGCGCGAGGAGGAACGCCACCACCCCGAGGCTGACGTAGATCAACTGGCTGGTGAACTTGCTGTACGGCGAGCCGGTCGCGGTGATGTCCTCGACCGAGGACGCCGACAGGACCATGATCAGGCCCATCACGGTGAGGACGGCGGTGAGGCCGAGCACCAGGTGGAAGGACGCGAGCGGCCGGCGCAACGCGGCCGCCAGGCCCACGGCGGCGGTCCGCAGGAGTGAGGCCCCGCTCCGCGCCACGTCCACCCCGGTGCGCGCGGTGGCGGCCCCGCGGGCGGCGGCGCCGCGGGCACCCTGCTCCGGCGCGGGGGCCTCGGCGGGCTGGGCGTCGAACTCGGTGCTCTCGGGTGCGTTCACCGCACCGAGGGCGGGATCGGCGCCGGCGTCGGCCTTGCTGTCAGCGCTGCCGGCGCCACTCACGACGCGGCTCCCCGCGCGCGGGCGGCGGCGGCGAAGGAGTCGCCGCGGTGCCCGTAGGAACGGAACATGTCGAGCGATGCCGCGGCGGGCGCGAGCAGCACGACCGGCGCGGTGCCCTCGCGGGCCGCGGCTTCGGCGATCCGCGCGGCCTCGGCGACCACGGCTTCCATCACCGCATCCGCACCGCCGGACACTTGAACATCACTAGTCACAGGAGACACGGCACTATCGTGGCCCGCCGACCCCCGATCGCCCGGGACATCCGGCGCGTGTCGCGGCATTGACCTCCCGGCTTCCTGCTCCACCCCGTTCTCGGCCCCGGCGACGCACACCACCGGCACCGCCGGTGCCAACCGCGCCAGCGCCTCCGCGATCTCCTGCCGGTCCACGCCGAGCAGCACCGCGCCCACGAGCCGCGGCGCCACGCGCTCGATGAGCGGCGCGACATCGGCCCCCTTGAGCCGACCGCCGGCGACCCACACGACGCGCTCGTGCGCCTCGATCGAGTTCTGCGCGGCGTGCGGGTTGGTGGCCTTGGAATCGTCGATGTAGGTGATCCCGCCCACCGAGGCCACCGGCTCGGCGCGGTGCGCGCCCACCCGGAACGCCGCGAGCGCCTCCCCCGCCTGCACGGCGCTCACCCCCACGACGTGCGCGAGCGCGGTCGCCGCGAGCGCATCCGCGATCCCGGCCGGCCCGGGGGGCGAGACCCGGTCCGCGGGCAGCACGGGCGAGCCGGCACCGTCGAGAAGCACCCCGCCGCGCACCCCGTACTCCCCCGGCCCGGGCTCGCCCGTGGTGAACCCGACGGTGCCGGGGCCGGCGAGGGTGCGGGCCACCGGATCGTCGAGACCCACGACCGCGACCTCGCCGGACAGCGCGCGCGCCTTGTCCGCGGTGTACGCGGCCATCGAACCGTGCCAGTCGAGATGGTCCTCGGCCACGTTGAGCACCACGCCCGCGCGCGGGCGCACCGAGGGTGCCCAATGCAGCTGGAACGAGGAGAGCTCCACGGCGAGCACCCGCGGGTCCGCCTCGTCGGCGATCGCGTCGATCACGGGCCGGCCGATGTTGCCGCAGGCCGCCGCGCGCAGCCCCGCGTGCCGCAGGATCGAGTCGAGCATCTGGGTCGTGGTGGTCTTGCCGTTGGTGCCCGTCACCACCAGCCAGTCGCGGGGCGCGCCGAACGCGCCCGCCCGGTCGATCCGCCACGCCAGTTCCACATCGCCGATCACCTCGACGCCGGCGGCGCCCGCCGCGACGACGACGGGGGCGTCCGGCCGGAAGCCCGGGGCCACGACCACGAGGTCGTAGCCGGACGGGTCGGTGTCGGCGAGGTCCAGCACCGTCACGCCCGGGAGCTCGGCGGAGACCGCGGCGCGCGCCTGCGGCTCACCGTCGGCGACGGTGACGGTGGCCCCGAGCCGGAGCAGGGCGCGCGCGACCGGGGGCCCGGTCACGCCGCCGCCGGCGACGAGGACGGCATCGCCCGGGCCGGGCAGCATCAGCCGACCGCGCCGGAGCCGAGGAACTCGGCGTAGAACAGCACCAGGCCGAGCCCGCAGGCGATGGCGGTGAGCAACCAGAACCGGATGATCACGGTGGTCTCGGCCCAGCCGGACAGCTCGAAGTGGTGGTGGAACGGCGCCATCCGGAACACGCGCCGCCCGGTGGAGCGGAACACCGCGATCTGGATGACCACGGAGACCATCTCGGCCACGAACAGGGCGCCCAGGACCACGGCGAGCAGCTCGGTGCGGGTCGTGATGGACAGGCCGGCGAGGAGGCCGCCCAGCATCAGCGAGCCGGTGTCGCCCATGAAGATCTTGGCGGGCGCGGCGTTCCACCACAGGAAGCCGAGGCAGGCGCCGCCCGCGGCGACCGCGATCAGCGCCAGGTCGAGCGGGTCCCGCACGTCGTAGCAGCCGGCCACCTGCTTGGTCTCGCAGGCGTAGCGGAACTGCCAGAAGCTGATCAGCACGTAGCTGCCGAGCACCATCGCCATCGAGCCGGCCGCGAGCCCGTCCAGGCCGTCGGTGAAGTTCACCGCGTTCGACCAGGCCGCGACGACGAACCAGCAGAAGATCACGAAGATGATCGAGCCCATCGCGATGGTGTTGATATCGCGCGTGTAGCTGAGGAATTCGCTCGCCGGACGCGCGCCGCCGGCGCCCGGGAACTGCAGCACGAGCACGCCGAAGATCAGCGCCGCGATGGTCTGCCCCACCGTCTTGGCGGTCTTGTTCAGGCCCAGGTTCCGCTGCTTGCGCACCTTGATGAAATCGTCGAGGAAGCCGACGATGCTGAGCGCGGTGGCCAGGCCCAGGACCAGCAGGCCGGTGGCGCTGGGGCCCGGGCCGGAGTTCCAGCCCAGCAGGTGCGCACCGAGGTACCCGGCCCACAGCGCCACGATGATCGCGACGCCGCCCATCGACGGGGTGCCGCGCTTGTGCTGGTGGCTCTGCGGACCCTCGACGCGGATCTCCTGACCGAACCCCTGCCGGGAGAACACCCGGATCAGGATCGGCGTGAGCAGGATCGCCACGGCCAGCGAGATACTGCCCGCGAACAGGATCTGGATCACTTCGGCGGCTCCCCGCTCTCGTTGTCGGCGTCGTGTACGTTGCTGTCTTCGTCGGCCGCGCTCGCCGTGTCCAGGCGCTCGGCGACCTCCCACATCTTCTCGGACTTGGAGGCCTTCACCAAAACGAGGTCGCCCGGACGCAGCTCGGCGCGCAGCCGGGCCACGGCCTCCTCGCGGGTGTCCACCTGGACCGCCTCGCTGCCCCAGGAGCCCTCCATCACGGCGCCCTGCCACAGCGCGCGCACCGCGCGCGAGGTGCCGACGCAGATCGTGCCGGTGATGTCCAGCCGCACCAGAAACCGTCCCAGCCGGTCGTGCTCGGCGATCGACTCGTCGCCCAGCTCGCCCATCTCGCCGAGCACTGCGAAGGTGCGGCGGCGCTCACGGTTCGGCAGGCGCTCGCCCGATTCGTCGTGCTCGGACATGAGCACGAGGCTGCGCAGTGCCGCCCGCATCGCGTCCGGATTGGCGTTGTAGGTGTCGTTGACCACCGTGACGCCGGTGGCGGTGGTGAACACGTCCATCCGGCGCGGCGAGGCGGCGCCCGCCCCGGACAGGGCCTGCGCCACCTGCTCGGCGGTGGCGCCGCACTCGATGCCCACCGCGGCAGCGGCGAGCGCGTTGTGCACCTGGTGCTCGCCGTGCACCTTCAGCGCGACGGGCGCGGAACCGGCCGGAGTGCGCAGCGTGAACGAGGCGCGGGCCTGCGCGTCGATCGTGATGTCGGCGGCCGCCACGTCCGGATCGCCGTCGTCCCGGCCGGCGGAGGTGCCGTACCGGACCACGCGGGCGCCGGTGCGGGACGCCATCGCGGCCACCGCGGAATCGTCCGCGTTGAGGACCGCGACGCCGCCCTCGCCCGGGATGTCGGAGCCCGCGGGCAGCGCCTCGACCAGTTCGCCCTTGGCGCGGGCGATGGCCTCGCGGGAGCCGAACTCCCCGAGGTGGGCGGTGCCCACGTTCAGCTCGACGCCGATGCGCGGCGGAGCCACGGCGGCCAGCGCCGCGATGTGGCCCTTCCCGCGCGCCGACATCTCCAGCACCAGGAATCGGGTCGTGGCGGTGGCGCGCAGCGCGGTCCACGGGTGCCCGATCTCGTTGTTGAACGAGCCGGGCGGCGCGACGGTCTCGCCGAGCGGCCGCAGCACCGCGGCGATGAGGTCCTTCGTCGACGTCTTGCCGGCGGAGCCGGTGACGCCGACCACGGTGAGCCCGCCGGCGGCCAGGGTCCGGGTGCAGTGTGCGGCCAGGTCGCCGAGGGCCCTCAGCACGGCGGCGCCGGCTCCGTCGGTGTCGTTCTCCAGCGCCATCACCCGGTTGTCGGTCTCGCCGGAGACGGGCACCACGATCGCGGGGACGCCCACGGGGCGGGCGCCGAGCACCGCGACCGCGCCTGCGGCGATCGCGGTGGCCGCGAACTCGTGGCCGTCCACGCGGGCGCCGGGCAGGGCGAGGAACAGCCCGCCGGGGCCGATCTCCCGGGAGTCGAACTCGACGGTGCCGGTGACTCTCGCCTCGGGATCGGGCGCGTCGTGCAGGGTGCCGCCGACGATCTCGGCGATCTCGCGCAGGGTCAGATCGATCATCCGCGGGCCTCCCCCGCGCCCGCCCGGGCCACGAGCGCGGCGGAGAGCTCGTCCCGGTCGTCGAACGGGTGCTTGACGCCGTGGATCTCCTGGCCCGTCTCGTGGCCCTTGCCGGCGATCAGAACCACGTCGCCCGTGCGGGCCCAGTCGACGGCCGCGGCGATGGCGGCGCGGCGGTCGCCGATCTCCCGGACCTCCCCGCCCGCGGCCACGGTCCGGGCGCCCGCCACCACCGCGGCGCGGATCGCGGCGGGGTCCTCGGTGCGGGGGTTGTCGTCGGTGACGATCACCAGTTCCGCCGCGCGGGCGGCGGCCTCGCCCATCAGCGGCCGCTTGCCGCGATCGCGGTCGCCTCCGGCCCCCACGACCACGGCGATGCGTCCGGCGGTCTGCCCGCGCAGGGTCGCGATGACCGCGTCGAGCGCGGCGGGCTTGTGCGCGTAGTCCACCACCGCCAGGAAGTCCTGGCCCCGATCGATGCGCTGCACCCTGCCGGGCACCGCCACGGAGCCGATGCCGCGCGCCGCGTCCGCGAGCGGCACGCCGGCCTCGTGCGCGATCACCAGGGCCAGCGCCGCGTTGGCCACGTTGTACGCGCCGGGGAGGCCCACAACGGCGGAGAAGGTCTGCCCGTCGGGCCCGCTCAGGGTGAACCGCTGCGTGCCGTCCGAATGTGCGGCGACCTCGCCCGCCGTCCAGTCCGCGGGGCCGGTGGTGGCCACGGTGATCAGCGGCAGGCCCGCCGCGGTGCGCAGCTCGGCCATGCGCCGGCCCCAGTCGTCATCGACGCACACGACCGCACGCTCGCACGCCTGCGCGCCGATGAACAGCAGCGACTTGGCCGCGAAGTAGTCCTCCATGGTGGGGTGGTAGTCGAGGTGGTCCTGGCTCAGGTTGGTGAACGCGCCGACAGCGAATCGGGTTCCGCCCGTGCGGTTCTGGGCGAGCGCGTGAGAGCTGACCTCCATCACGGCGGCGGTGACCCCGCGCTCGGCCATGGACGCGAACAGGCCCTGCAGCGCGGTGCCCTCCGGCGTGGTCAGCGTGCTGGGCACGTCGACCCCGGCGATGCGGGTGCCCACGGTGCCGATCAGCCCGGTCGCGTTCCCGCCCGCGGCCAGCGCCGCCTCCACGAGGTAGCTGGTGGTGGTCTTGCCGGAGGTGCCGGTGATCCCCACGAGCGTCATCCGGGCCGACGGTGCGCCGTACACCACCGCCGCGACGGGCCCGAGCACGGAGCGCGGGTCGTCGTGCAGCAGCACGGGCACGTCGTGCCCGTCCTCGGCGAGCAGCGCCGCGCCGTCCCGGTCGGTGAGGACGGCGACGGCGCCCGCGGCGATCGCGTCGCCCGCGAACCGGGCGCCGTGCGTCGTGGTGCCGGGGACCGCGCAGAACAGGTCGCCCGGCCGCGCGTCCTGGGCGCGCACCGTCGCGCCCGTCAGCCGCAGGTCGCCCGCGTCGCGGCCGGCGGCGGTGACGCCCGGGACCTGCGCCGCGACCTCGGCCGGCGTGGCTCCGCGGGGGTGTTCGGGGCGCGTGAGAGTCGATTCGGGCACCGGTAGATCCTACCCGCCGGTTAACTTCCCCCGGGGGTTCCGCCCCCGAGCACTCCTGCTGTCACCTCTTACTTACCGGCCACCAGCGTCAGCTCCTTCGCCGGCGGCGAGAGCGGCACGCCGTACTTCTGCAGCATGAACGAGGCGATGTCGTGGAACAGGGGCGCGGCGGACTCACCGCCCGAGCCGTCGGAGCTGCGGGCGGGCGCGTCCATCATCAGCCCGATCACGAACCGCGGGTCGTTCGTGGGCGCCACCCCGGCGAAGGTGATGTTGTACAGCGAGTTCGAGTACGCCTTGGTCACGGGGTCCACCTGCTGCGCCGTACCGGTCTTGCCGCTGATCTGATAGCCCTCGACGGCGCCCGGCGCGCCGGTGCCCTGCTGATACCCCATCGGGTCGCGCTGCAGCGCGGCGCGGAACATGTTGAGCACGGTGCGGGCGGTCTCGGAACTCATCACGCGGACCGGTTCACCGGCGGGCGCGGGGTCGGCGGCACCGTCGACCTGCTTGATGATGCGCGGCGGGACCCGGACCCCGTCGTTGGCGAGCGCCTGGTACATCCCTGCCATCTGCAGCACCGTCATCGACAGGCCCTGGCCGATCGGCAGGTTGGCGAACGTGCCGCCCGACCACTGGTTGCGGGCCGGGACGCTGCCGCCGGACTCGCCGGGCAGGCCCACGCCGGTGGCCCGCCCGAGGCCGAACCGGTCCACGTAGTCGGCGAAGGCGTTCTCGCCGACCCGCTGTGCGAGCATCAGCGTGCCGACGTTGGACGACTTACCGAACACGCCGGTGGTGGTGTACGGCTCCACCCCGTGCGACCAGGCGTCGCGCACGGTGACGCCGGCCATCCGGATCTGGCCGGGGACCTGCAGCACCTCGTCCGGACGGGTCTTGCCGCCGTCGATCGCCGCCACGGCGGTGATCAGCTTGTTCACCGAGCCGGGCTCGAACGGCGTGGTCACGGCGAGGTTGCCGGTGCGCGCCGAGGGCGGATTGTTGTTCACCCCGAGCGACGGGTTGAAGGTGTCGTCCACCGCCATCGCGAGCACCTGGGCGGTCTTGGCGTCGAGGACCACCGCCTGCACGGCCTTCGCACCGGACTTCGCCTTCGCCTGGTTCACGGCCTGCTGCACGAAGAACTGCACGTCGTTGTCGAGGGTCAGCTCCACGCGGGCGCCGTCCGCGGCGGGGTGGATGTCGCGGGTGCTGCCGGGGATGACGGCGCCGTCGGAGCCGCGGTCGTAGGTCCGCGAACCGTCGGTGCCCGCCAGGATCGAGTCCAGCGAGGACTCGAGGCCCATCAGGCCCTGGCCCTCGAATCCGGTGGTGCCCACGATGTTCGCGGCCAGCGAGCCGCCCGGGTAGTTACGGATCGACTGCCGCTCGGCGCCCACCTCGGCGAACTCGTCGGTGATCGCCGAGGCCTTGGCCGGGTCCACGCCGCGCGCGAGGTAGACGAAGGTGTCGTTGCCGCGCATCTGCTCGAGCAGCTTCTGCTCGTTCACGGAGTCGCCTAGCACGGAGACGATCTTCTTGGCGATCTGCTGCAGCCGCTCGTCGACGGTGACGGGGTGCACGTCCTTGGCGGCGTCGCCGCCCTCCTTGACGGCCTCGACGTCCTTGTCGTACTTCTCCTGGATCTGCTTGCGCACCACCACAGGCTGCAGGGTCAGCGACTTGGCCTCCATGGTGAAGGCGATGGGCTGGCCACTGCGGTCGGTGATCGAGCCGCGCACCGCCGGCAGCACCTCCTTGACCTGCCGCTGGCTCTCGGCCCGCGCGGAGAGGGTGGGCGCCTGCACGAACTGGACCACGCCGAGCCACACCGCGATGACGGCGAAGACGGCGACGATGACCCAGCCGCCGATCCGGGCGCGCCCCGTGAACGCGGTGGACACCTCGGGCGCCCGCCCGCCCTTCACCCGGGCGCGGGCCGACTGATGCGCGGGCCCCGGGGCGGCGGCGCGCTGGGCGCCGGCGCGCGGGGCGGGCCGGGTCTTCGTCGGGGTCCGTGGGGAGCGGGTCACCGCGACGTCCCCTGCGCGGGGGCGGCGGGCGACGGGGTGCTCGCCGGCGTGTTCGCGACGGTGGGGCTGCCGGGGTTCATGGTGACCAATTGTTCACCGCCCGCCGGTGCGGGCCCGGAATTCCCGGCGACCGGCGTGCCGGATCCGTCGGACGTGGCGCCGCTCGGATCGCTCGTACTCGGCGCCGGCGGGTTCAGCGCCGGCTTGGCCGCGCCGGTGGCGGGCGCCGGCTTGCCGACCACGAGCACCTTGCCGCCCTCCTTGCCGACGAGGACCGGGACGGTGCCCGCGGGGATCATGCCGAGCGCGGTGGCGCGCTCGGCCAGGCCGGGCGCGCTCTCCCCCGACTTCACGTCGCGTTCGAGCGCCGCCTTCTTCTCGGCGAGGGCGTTGTTCACGGCCTCGCGGCGGCCGAGGTCGTAGGAGTTCTCGGCGCTGCCGGTGGAGAGCCACAGCGTGAGCCCGAGCCCGGCGCAGACCAGCGCGATCAGGGCGAGCACGAAGGGCACCCGGCGCGCCAGGACGGCCGGGCGCGGCAGGCGGGCGAGCACGCCGCGGGGTTCGGCGGCGGAGCGGTGCCGGCGCAGCGCGCGCTCGGCGGGCGTCTCGCGCAGTACACCGCCGGCCTCGAGCACGGCCTGCTGCTGCTCGAGGCGCTTGCGGCGGCGTTCGAGGGCGCGCTGGGCGGAGCTGGACCGCGGCCGCGAGGTGTCGCGGTCGTCGCGGCGCGCGGGGGCCCGCCGGGTCCGGGTCTCCGGCGCCGACGGTGCCTGGGTCGCGTTCGGTGCGGTCATCTCGCGCTCCTCGTGCTGGCGGTGCGGTCGGTGGTCTGGTCGAGGCGGCGGGCCGCGCGCATGCGCACGGGGGCCGCCCGCTGGTTCTCGGCGATCTCGGCGTCGGTGGCACGTTCGGCGCCGCGGGTGAGAAGCTCGAATGTGGCGCCGGTGCCGGGCAGTTCGACGGGAAGCCCGGCGGGCGAGGTGGAGCGGGTGCGGTCCGCGAGCGCCGCCTTGACGATGCGGTCCTCCAGCGACTGGTAGCTCAGGAACACGATCCGGCCGCCGGGGACGAGCGCGTCGAGCGCCTGCGGGACGGCGGCCTCCAGCGACGCGAGCTCGGCGTTGACCTCGATGCGCAGGGCCTGGAAGGTGCGCTTGGCGGGGTGGCCGCCGGTGCGCCGGGCGGGGGCGGGGATCGTGGCGTACAGCAACTCCACCAGCCGGCCGCTCGTGGTGAACGGCCCCTTCTCGCGCTCCTTGAGGACGGCGGAGGCGATCTTGCCGGCGAAGCGCTCGTCGCCGTAGCGCTGCAGGATCCGCGCGAGCTCCCCGTGCGAGTAGGTGTTGAGCACCTCGGCCGCGGTCAGCGTGTCCTCGGGGTTCATCCGCATGTCCAGCGGCGCGTCCACCGCGTAGGCGAAGCCGCGCTCAGCGCGGTCGAGTTGCATGGAGGAGACTCCGAGGTCGAACAGGATCGCGTCCACGCCGGGGCCGCCTGCCGCGCGGCTGAGCCCGAGATCGTCGAGCGCGTCGGCCATCCCGTCGTACCGGGTGTGGACGGGGCGGAAACGATCGCCGTACCGCTCGAGGCGCGCGCCGGCGATGGCGTGCGCATCGGTGTCGCGGTCGAGGCCGATCACGCGGGCGTGCGGGAAGGACTCGAGGATGAGTTCGGAGTGCCCGCCGGCTCCGAGTGTCGCGTCCACATAGACGGCGCCGTCGTGCTGCAGGGCCGGCGCGAGGAGCTCCCGGACCCGCGCCGCGAGGACGGGGACGTGGCCGAAGTCCGCATTCGGCTGACCACTCCGCGGGTCGACGGGCATGGCTCCTCCAGGGCGCACGGTGGGGCTTTCGATGGGATTCATCGGGATGGAGCGGGGTCCCCGCCCGATCCGTACCTGGCGTTGGGGAAGTACGTCAGGGCCGGTTCGGGCGCAGGCCTCGGTCCACCTCGACCTGGCCGCGCGCGAGCGCGGATGTCAGAAGATCGCCTTGAGCGATTCCGACTGGGGCTGCGCGTAGTCGTCTTCGTGCTGTGCCTGGTAGGCGTCCCACGCCTCCGCGTCCCAGATCTCCAGGAATCTCCGTGATCCCACGACCACGCATTCCTTGGTCAGGCCCGCGTAGCGGCGGTGGTCGGCCGAGAGCGAGATCCTGCCCTGGGAGTCGGGGCGTTGATCGTCGCTGCTGGCGAAGAAGTTGCGGTAGAAGGCGCGTCCCGCGGGGTCGGTCCATTCGATGGCATCGGCCTTCTCGGCGATGCGCTCGAACTCCGCCTTCGGGTACACCGTGAGGCTTCGATCCTGTCCTTTCGTGATGGTCAGCCCTCCCGCCAGTTCCTCGCGGTACTTCGCGGGCAGGGTGAGCCGTCCCTTGTCGTCGAGCTTCGGCGTGTAGGTACCCGTGAACATCACGGTCACCTCCCGCCTCCCCGGATGGGGCTGTCACTGGATCGAGACTTCAGCGTAGCGCGTCTCTCTCCAGTGCGCCCCACATTACCCCACAGTTCTCCACTTTCAACCACCGCACGCCGCGTTTCGCGACGGATTCTCAGGAATTACGCACGTCAGAAGCGTGGATGAAAGTGGGGGACGCGCCGCGCACCGGCGCGGCGGAGTTCGTCACACCGCCGCCGGCACGCCCGAACCACGAGACTGCAGTGACAGCTGTGACTTGATTGATAGCCCCATGGCGGGCGGTGGGGAGATGTGGGGAATCCCGGTGGGTAGGGGTGGGGAACAACGAGAAGAGCCGCCGACCACGGGGTCGGCGGCTCTTCTCAGGTATCGGGGATCAGGGGAAGCGGCGGCGGAAGCGCTCCTCCATACGTGCGAGGAACGACGGCCCGCTCGCCCGGGCGCCGCGGCTGCGTCCCGACGGTGCGCGGACCGAACCGTCCTCCTCGACGGTGCCGCGCGGCCCCTTCGGGCCCGACCACAGCGCGTAGATGACGGAACCGAACATCAGCAGGAACCCGATCAGCCCGACGATGACGGTGTAGGTGCCCCCGCCGAGCAGCATGCCCGCGATGAGCAGCATCAGCCCCACCGCGAAACCGATCGCCGCGATGACGCGGCGCTTACCCGGCGCGCCGCCGAATCGCCCGCCCCGTACGTTCGACGCGAACTTCGGATCCTCTGCGTAGAGCGCGCTCTCGATCTGGTCGAGCATGCGCTGCTCGTGCTCGGAGAGTGGCACGATCCCCTCCTTCAGCACTCATGGGGTCCAACTCCTACCGCCCATGATACGAGGCTTGTGACCGGACGACCACCATCCGCCGAACAATCAGTGTTCGCTGTGAGAAATCACGCTGCACGACTCAGGTCCGCCTCGACGGAATTCAGGAAGGTCTGCACCCGGGCGTGCAGTACCGCGACCTCCTCCGCGCTCACGGACCGCGCGGTGGTCTCGAGCGCGGCCACCACGCCGGACACCGCCGTGAAGTACGCGACCCACTCCGCGTAGCCGGGCGCGGCCTTGGCCAAGCGCAGCCATGCGTTGCGCGTGGGGCGCCGCACGCCGGTCTCGCGCTCCGCGAGCAGGGCGGCCGCCCCGCGGAGCGCGGCGTGATAGATCTCGCGGTACTGGTCCGCCGGCGCCGGCGAGCCGCCGGCGCGGGCGAGGAACTGATCCGCGCGGTCGAGGATGCGCGACGCGCCCGACTCGCCCGTACGACGGCGGGGGACGACGTGATCGACCCGTGTCTTCGATGCGACCATGACCCTTCCTCCTTCTCCGTGGATCCTGCGATCCGTTACCGCGTGTTGCACCGGACGGGACTGACACGTAACGCTTCCCTCGCTCCGCGCCAGCCCCGCCGGGAGGACCGGGGATCGACACCCGTTCCGGCGCCAGAACATGCGCGCCAATCCGATGGCCCGTGATCGAACAATCATTCGATCACTTCTAATATAGCGTGAGTGTGCGAGACGTCAAGGGAAGGAAGTCCGTGACCGCAGTGCCGTCGCAGCAACCACGGATCCACCCCCTGTCCCCCCAGGACGCCACCCTGTGGCTGCCCGCGGCACTGCAGATCTACGTGGCCGCGATGGAGTACCCCGCGGGCACGGAATCGCACCGCCTGCCCATGTGGCGCGAGCACCTGAACCGGCCCGGGTACGCCGCGTTCGGCGCGGTGCAGGCGCTGCCCACCGGGGACGGCCGGATGACGGACCACCTCGTGGGCATCGCCTACGGCTACAGCGGCGCGGGCGATCAGTGGTGGAACCGGCAGCTCCGCGTGGGCCTGGGCCGCCGGGGGCTCCCCGCCGCGGAGGTCGACGCCCTGGCCGCGGACTACTTCGAACTCACCGAGCTGCACGTGCACCCCGTGGCGCAGGGCCACGGCGTGGGAGCCGCACTGCTCGGCGCCCTGCTCGCCGGGCGGCCCGAGCCGCGGGTGCTGCTTTCCACCCCCGAGGTGGCGGCGGAGCAGAACCGCGCCTGGCGCCTGTACCGCCGCACCGGCTTCTACGACGTGCTCCGCGACTTCCGCTTCTCCGGCGATCCCCGGCCGTTCGCCGTGCTCGGCCACGACCTGCCGTTCGGCTCGGCCGCGCCGTGATCGACGTCGCCGTCGTCGGATCCGGCCACAACGCCCTCGTCGGTGCCGCGTACCTCGCGGCGCGGGGCCGCACCGTCGCCGTGTTCGAGGCCGACGCGGTGCCGGGCGGCGCGGTGAGCACCGTCGAACGGTTCCCCGGCTACCGCGTCGACCGCGGCTCGTCGGCGCACCTGATGTTCCGGCACACCGGCATCGCCGAGGAGCTCGGCCTCGCGGCGCACGGGCTGCGCTACCTCGAGTGCGACCCGTGGGCGTTCGCGCCGGCGCCGCCCGAGGCGCCCGGCGCCCCGCCGATCGTGTTCCGCACCGACCTGGACGCCACCACCGACTCGATCGCCGCGGCGTGCGGCGACCGGGACGCGGCCGCGTACCGCCGGTTCGTGGCGGACTGGACGCCCCGCGCGCGGGCGACCATGGCGGCGTTCGGCGCCTCCCCCACCCCCGCCCGGCTCGGCCGCGCCTTCTGGCCCACTCGGGGACGGGACTCGCTCACCGCGATGTCGCGCACCTACCTGGCCTCCGGCGACCAGCTGCTCGACGAGTACTTCGACGACGAGCGGCTCAAGGCCGCCCTCGCCTGGTTCGGCGCGCAGTCCGGCCCCGCGATGAGCGAGCCCGGCACCGCACCGATGGTCGGCTTCGCCGCGCTCATGCACACCCTGCCGCCCGGCCGCGCGGTCGGCGGCAGCGGCGCGCTCACCCGGGCCCTGATCTCCCGCCTGGAGTCCGACGGGGGCACGCTGACGCCCGGCTCACCCGTCACGTCCCTGCGCCGGCGCGGCCGGGGCTGGGAGGTCGCCGTCACCGGGCCCGACGGTCCGCGGACCGTGCACGCCCGCACCGTGCTCGCGGGCTGCCACGTGCTCACCACCCTCGGCCTGCTCGAGCGGGGCGGCTACGACGCCACCCGAACCGCCCACTGGCGCAGGATGATCCAGGTCGGCCCCGGTGTGGGCATGGTGCTGCGGCTGGGCACCACCGCGCCGCCCGCGTTCGCGGGGGTGCCGCTGGCGGACCAGTCCGGGCTGGGCCTGCTCGTCGCCGACCGGGGGCACCTCGCCCGCGCCCGCGGCGACATGCTGGCCGGGGACCCGCCCCGTCGGCCCGCCGTGCTGGCGATGACCTTCTCCGGCCTGGACCCCTCCATCGCGCCCGACGGGCGGCACAACACCACGCTGTGGGCGCAGTGGTACCCGTACGCGGTGGGCGGGTCCGGCGCGCGCCGCGACTGGGCGGGCATCGCGGAGGCGGAGGCGGACCGGATCGTCGGCGAGACGCAGCGCTGGGCGCCGGGGTTCGCGGACGCGATCGAGCACCGGTACGTGCAGACGCCGGCGAACCTGGAATCGGAGCTCGGCCTGCTCGGCGGCAACGTGATGCACGTGGAGATGGCGCTGCACAACATGCTGCTGTTCCGGCCGGTGCCGGAGCTGGCGGGCGGGCGCGTCCCGGGCGCCCCGGGCCTCGCGCTCGCGGGCGCATCGATGCATCCGGGCGGCGGCGTGAACGGATCCAGCGGGCGGATCGCGGCGCGGCTGCTCGCCCGCGACCTGGGACACCTGGCACGATGGCGACCGTGATTCTCCGAAGGATGCTCGCGGCGACGGCGGCCCTGCTGCTGATCGCCGCCCCCGCGGCGTGCGCGAGTCCCGACCTGGGTGACCGGATGTCCGGCAAGATCGTCGCCGCGCAGACGCCGGCATCGAATCCGCAGGGCCCGCAGATCGCCGCGCCGGGCGAGCTGGCCGGACTCGCCGAGGTCAAGCCGTACGACTCGAACGGCAAGATCGGCACGCAGATGATCTTCGAGCGGATCACGTTCGGGCAGTTCAACCAGATCGGCGACATCGTCTCGCAGGCCTTCGACACCTCCGCCGCGTCGATCAAGATGCGGGTCCAGCGCACGGGCGGCACGGTGATCCTCTCCGGCACCGCCGACCTGTCCTCGCTCGCCCCGAACTCCGCGGTGATCGTGGTGCAGCTGCAGTTCCCCGGCCCCGTCACCGCCACCAACGGCCAGCAGGAGGCGGACGACCTGGTGACCTGGACCCTGAACGCCGGCACCTCCGCCGCGCTGACCGCCGAGGCCGATTACGCGGACCCGTCGATCGCCTCGTTCACCACGTGGGCGTGGATCACCGTCCTCGTCACCTTCCTCGCCGCCGCGGTCGTCGCCGCGCTCGCCTACATGCGGCGCGACCGCAGCCCCAAGCCGGGCCGGGAGTCCGACGAGCCGGAGTCGCTCATCGAGCTTCCCCAGTGGCTGCGGGAGAAGCTGGGCCGGTGATCGGCGCGTGCGCGACACGCCGCAGACCCGACGTGCGCCGCGCCTCTCCGTAGTGAACGATCGTTCTCATGGATTACGCACACCAGCAGGCATGGCGCGACATCGAGGCGTTCCTGCCCCTCGCCTACCGTCTCACCCCGGGCACCGAACCCGCCGAGGAGTGGTGGGAGCATCGCGGCCACCGCATCCACATCGACGCCTACCGCCGCCCGGACGCGGCCGTGAAGGTGATCCTCCTCCACGGCGTGGGCACCAACGGGCGGCAGATGTCGACCATCCTCGGCAACCCGCTGGCGCAGCGCGGCTTCGAGACCCTGGCGATCGACATGCCCACCTTCGGCGTCACCGAGGTCGCGCCGGGCGCACCGGTCACCTACGACGACTGGGTGCGCATCGGCTCCGAACTGGTGGATGCCGAACTCGCCCGCGACGACCGCCCGATCGTGCTCTACGGCCTCTCCGCCGGCGGCATGCAGACCTACCACATCGCCTCGATCAACCGGGGCGTCAGCGGCATCGTCGGGATGACCTTCCTCGACCAGCGCTCGGCGAGGGTCCGCCGCGACACCGCGTTCGACCCGCTCACCGGCAGCCTCGGCGCGCCCGTGATGAAGGCACTCGCCCGCACGCCTCTGCGCAGCGCGCGAGTGCCGATGAAGCTGGTGAGCAAGATGCGGGCCCTGGTGAACGATCCCGCAGCCAAGCGGGCCTGCTACGCGGATCGCACCTCCGCCGGGAACCGGGTCACGGTGGCCTTCCTCGACTCCTACCTCAATCACCGGCCGGAGGTCGAGCCCGAGGACTTCGACACGTGCCCCGTGCTGCTCACCCAGCCGGCCGCGGACCGCTGGACCCCGATCGGCCTCTCGCAACCGTTCCTCGATCGGATCACCCGGGTGCCGGTGACGAGGGTGCTGCTCGAGAACGCCGGGCACTACCCGCTGGAGCAGCCGGGCCTCGATCGCCTGGTCGACGCGGTCGCCGAGTTCGCGGCACGCGCCGCCCGGTAGCCCCCACTACACGCCCACCGGAAGCATCCCGAGGTTGCCCAACACCTCCGAGGTGGCCTTCGCGAAGTTCAGGGTGCAGAAGTGCAGCGCCGGCGCGCCCTCGGCGATGAGCCGCTCCCCCATCCGGGTGGCGATCTCGATGCCGACGGCGCGCACCGCGGCCCGGTCCTCCTCGGGGCCGTCGCCCGCGGCGGCGCGCAGCTCCGCGCGCATCGCGTCGGGGATCTTCGCGTTGGACAGCTCGGCCATGCGCGAGACCGACTTCAGCGAGGTGATCGGCATGATCCCCGGGATCAGAGGCTTCGCGCCCTGCTCCGGGTCCACCGCAACTACTGCGTCCCGCAGCCGCAGGTAGTCGTCCACATCGAAGAACATCTGCGTGATCGAGTAGTCGGCGCCGGCGCGCAGCTTCTCCACGAAGTGCCGCACGTCGGTCTCCCGATCGGGCGAGCGGTGGTGCCCCTCCGGGAACGAGGCCACGCCCACATGGAAGTCGCCCAGCTCGCGCACCAGCTCCACCACCTCGCTCGCGTACTCGACGCCCTGCGGGTGGCGCACCCACTCGCCCAGCGGGTCGCCCGGCGGGTCGCCGCGCAGCACCAGCACGTTGCGCACGTCCCGGTCGGCGTAGGCGCCCATGAGGCCGCGCAGCTCCTCGACGCTGTGATTCACGGCGGTCAGATGCGCCACCGGCAGGAGCGTCGTGGTCTCGGCGATCTCGCCGGTGACGCGCACGGTGCGGTCCCGGGTGGAGCCGCCCGCGCCGTAGGTCATGGAGACGAACGCGGGGTCCATCCGCTCGAAGGTGCGGACGGCGCGCCACAGCCGAGCCTCGCCCACCTCGTCCCGCGGTGGCATGAACTCCACCGAGAACGGCATTCGGCCGCTCGCGCGTACGGCGTCGAGGCGGTCGAGTACGGTCCGGCTTTGTCCACTCACACCCTTGAGAATAGATTTCCAGGTATGACGCTGCCCGTCGCCCCGCCCCAGACCGCCCTGACGGACATCGCGGCGGCGGTGCGGCCGGCCCTCGAATCGTTCCTCGAGGAGCGCCGCGACCTGGTGGAACCGGTCGGCCCGGTGTTCTCCGAGGCCGCCGCGGGACTCGAGCGCTTCGTTTTGCGCGGCGGTAAGCGTATTCGGCCCGCGTTCGCCTGGGCGGGGTGGCTGGCCGGCGGCGGCGAGGCCGATGGGGACGTCGCCCGTGCGGCGCTGCGGGCGTGCGCCTCACTGGAGTTCGTGCAGGCGTGCGCGCTGATCCACGACGACATCATCGACGCCTCGCTGACCCGCCGCGGCTTCCCCACCACGCACCGGGAGTTCGCGCAGCTGCACGCCGAGCGGGGCTGGTCGGGCTCGTCGGAGAAGTTCGGCGAGGCGACGGCGATCCTGCTCGGCGACCTGGCCCTGGCCTGGGCCGACGACATGTTCCTCGGCGCCGGACTGGCCCCCGAGCGCTATCTGCGGGCCGCGCGCGCGTGGGCGGCCATGCGCACGGAGGTACTGGGTGGGCAGCTGCTCGACATCGTCGGCGAGGCCTCCCGCGACGAATCGGAGGAGGCCGCGGAGCGCGTGGTCCGGTTCAAGACCGCCGGTTACACCGTCGAGCGGCCGCTGCACGTGGGTGCGGCTCTCGCCGGCGCGTCCGACGCGACGATCGCCGCACTGCGCGAGATCGGCGTCGACCTGGGCGTCGCGTTCCAGCTGCGCGACGACCTGCTCGGCGCCTTCGGCGATCCGGCCGTCACGGGCAAGCCCTCGGGCGACGACCTGCGCTCCGGCAAGCACACGCCGATGCTCGCGCACGCCCTCGCCACCGGCGGCGCCGCCGCGGCCGAGCTGCGCGGTCTGGTCGGGACGGATCTCGACGGCGCGGGCGTGGAGCGCGCCCGGGCCGCGCTGCGGGACACGGGGGCACCGTCGGCGATGCAGGCGCGGGTGGAGGAGCTCACGGCCCGGGCCACGTCCGCACTGGCGCGGGCCCCGATCGCCGACGGTGCGCGGCCCGTCCTGGCCCGGCTCGCGGAGGTCCTGGTCGATCGTTCGGCGTGATCTCCGGCGCAGAAGTTAGGCGAACCTAGCCACCTCTGGGTATGGTTCCGTTTACCTAAGCCTCTTTACCAATGGCTTACGGTGCCCGTCTTGAAGCAAGAACGAGAATGGAGTCACCACGCATGATCATCCGCTTCCGCAAGGCCGCGCCCGCCGCGGCGGCGCTGCTGGCGGCCGGCCTCGTGTTAGCCGGCTGTTCCACCACCGGCGCCGATGACGAGACCCCCGCCGCCGGCGAGAAGATCACCGTCAGCACCAACAAGGGCGACGTGCAGGTTCCCAAGAACCCCAAGCGGGTCGTGGTGCTCGACAACACGAGCGCCGAGACCGTGCACGCCTTCGGGGTCACGCCCGTCGCGGTCCCCAAGGGCCTGTTCGCCAAGAGCGTCCTCGGCGACTGGATCGACAACGCGGAGATCAAGGACACCGGCATCCACGCCGACCCGAAGCTGGACGTGATCGAGGACGCCGAGCCCGACCTGATCATCGGCGGCTACCGCTTCGCCAAGTCCGAGGGCGAAATCAAGAAGATCGCCGAGAAGACCGGCGCCGCGTACATCGACATCGCCGCGGAGGACGGCGCGCCGAAGAGCCGCGTCGAGACCATGCGCGAATCGACCATCACCCTCGGCAGGATCTTCGGCAAGGACGAGCAGGCCAAGCAGATCGTCGCCGACTTCGACAAGAAGCTCGAGGCCGCCAAGGCCCAGGCGACCGGCCGGAGCGTGTTCCTCGCGGTCGTCGCCGGCGGCAAGATCGACAACGGCGCCAAGCGCATGCAGCCGTTCGTCCAGCCGCTCGACGTGAAGGACGTCTTCGGCGGCAGCAACGGTGACATCCACCAGAACTCGGGCCTGACCCCCGAGGCGATCGCCCAGGCCGCCCCGCAGTGGGTCATCGTGATGGACCGCGACGCGGCCGTCGCCCCCACGGACGGCAGCACCCCGAAGACCGCCGCCGAGACCTTCAAGGCGCAGGAGGCGTTCGCCGGCGTGGAGTTCATGCAGAAGGACCGGATCTTCTACCTGGACAACGCCTTCTACCTCCGCGAGGGTATCCAGGACTACGGCGAGAACTACGCGAAGCTCGCCGAGGCCATCGCCGCCAAGAAGTGACGGCGACCGGCACCGACGCACCTGCCCAGGCGGGTCCCCGGAAGGGGGCCCGCCTGGGCCGCGTCGTGCTGCCGCTGCTCGCCGCCGCGTGCGTGGCGCTGCTGCTCGCCTCGCTGATGACCGGCGAATACCGCATCACGCTCGCGGGGCTGCTCTCCGGCGATCCCGAGATGTGGCGGATGTTCTTCATCTCCCGCGTGCCCCGCACGGCCGCGCTGGTCTTCGCCGGGCTCGCGATGAGCTTCTCCGGCGTGATCATGCAGCGGCTCACCCAGAACCGGTTCGTCGAGCCCACCACCGCGGGCACGGCCGAGTGGGCCGGGCTCGGGGTGCTGCTGTGCATGCTCCACCTCCCCGGCGCGACGCCGATCGTGCGGATGATCGTCGCCACGGCCACCGCCTTCCTCGGGACACTGCTGTTCCTCGCCTTCGTCTCCCGCATCCGCGCCCGGCGCTCGGCGGTCGTGCCCCTCGTCGGGCTCATGCTGGGCGCCGTGGTGAGCGCCATCACCACCTACCTCGCGATGGGCGCCAACCTGCTGCAAGCCGTGGTCAGTTGGCGCTCCGGGGGTTTCGCGCACATCGTGCGCGGCTTCTACGAGCCGCTCTGGGCCGTCGCGATCATCGCGGTGGCCACGTTCCTCCTGGCGAACTACTTCACCATCGCCGGGCTGGGCAAGGACGTGGCGACCTCGCTCGGCGTGCGGTACGGCGTCACGATGGGCGTCGGGGTCACGATGGTGGCGCTCGCCTCCGGGGTCACCAGCGTGGTGGTCGGATTCATCCCGTTCCTGGGCCTGGTGGTCCCGAACATCATCAGCGCGCTGCGCGGCGACGACGTGCGCAGCGGACTGCCCTGGGTGGCCGTGCTGGCCACCGTGCTCATCGTGGGGTGCGACCTGATCGGCCGGATCGTGGTGCGGCCGATGGAGATCCCCGTCTCGGTGATCCTGGGCGTGATCGGCGCCGTCACGTTCCTCGTGATCGTGCTGTCGAGGAGGAACCGTGTCGCTCTCTGAAGCCGTCTCCGCACCGCCCATCGAGGGGCGCGCGACCCGGCTGGGCTGGCGCGCCCGGCTCGCGGTCGCGGGGACCCTCGCGGCGGCGGCGCTGGCCGTCTACCTGCTGCTGCGGACCGGAGCGGACGACGTGCTGCGCTGGGACCTCCGGTTCGGCCTGTCGTTCGAGCGGCGGATGCGCACCGCCACCGCCATCGTGATCGCCGCGTTCTGCGGGGCGGTCTCGACGGTGCTGTTCCACACCGTCACCCACAACCGGATCCTGACCCCGTCGATCATCGGCCTGGACTCGCTGTACGTGCTGATCCAGACGGTGGGCGTGTTCGTCGTGGGCGGGCGGTTCGTGGAGAACACGGATTCGGTGCCGCAGTTCCTCGCCCAGACCGCCGGGATGGTGCTGTTCGCGGCGGTGCTGTACGGCTGGCTCTTCTCCGGCCGGTTCGCCAGCCTGTTCCTGCTGCTGCTCGCCGGCGTCGTCCTGGGGCTCGCCTTCCGGGCCCTGGCCGAGTTCCTGCAGCGGCTGCTGTCCCCCACCGAGTTCGACGCGCTCTCGATCAAGCTGTACGGCCGCCTCACCGCCGTCAACGCCGACCTGCTGCCGATCTGCGCCGTCGCCTGCCTCGTGGTGGGCGTGATCGTCTGGCGCCGGCGCCGCGTGCTGGACGTGCTGCTGCTGGGGCGGGACCCGGCGATGGGCCTCGGCGTGAACCACCGGCGCGAGCTCACGCTGGCGCTGGTGCTGATCGCCGTGCTGGTGTCGATCAGCACCGCCCTGGTGGGCCCGATGATGTTCTACGGCTTCATCATCGCCACCCTCGCCTACCAGCTGGCGGGCGACTGGCGGCACCGCGCGACGCTGCCGATGGCCTTCGCGATCGGCGTGATCATGCTGGCCGCCGGGCAGTTCATCCTGCACAACGTGTTCTACGCCAACGGGATGCTCACGGTGATCATCGAGTTCATCGGCGGAATCCTGTTCCTGGCCATGCTGTTCCGCCGAAGGGGGACGATGTGAAGACACCCGCGATCGCGTTCACGGACCTCACCAAGAGCTACGCCGAGACGGTGGTGCTGGGCCCGGTCACCGGCGAGTTCAGCCGCGGCGGCGTCACCGCGCTCGTCGGGCCGAACGGCGCCGGCAAGTCCACGCTGCTCACCATCCTGGGCCGCCTGCTGAGCCCCGACTCGGGGACGGCCCTGCTCGACGGCCGCGATGTGCGCGCGATGAAACCCGTCGAGGTGGCGCGCAGGCTCGCCATCCTCCGGCAGGAGAACGGCGTGAACGCCCGCCTGACTGTGCGCGACCTCGTCGGGTTCGGCCGGTTCCCGCACAGCCGCGGCCGGATGACGGCCGAGGACGTCCGGCACGTGGACGAGGCGCTGGGCTTCCTGGGCCTCACGGAGCTCGCCGACCGGTTCCTCGACGAGCTCTCCGGTGGGCAGCGCCAGCGCGCGTACGTGGCGATGACCCTCGCGCAGGACACCGAGGTGATCCTGCTCGACGAGCCGCTGAACAACCTGGACATGCGCCACCAGGTGTCGATGATGCGGCGGCTGCGGCGCGCCGCCGACGAGCTGGGCAAGACCATCATCCTGGTGGTGCACGACCTGAACTTCGCGGCCGCCTACTCGGACCGGATCGTGGCGCTCAAGGACGGCACCGTCGTGGCCTCCGGGACGCCGCCGGAGATCATGACCGCGGACCTGCTCACCGACATCTTCGAGACGCCCGTGGCGGTGCACGTGCTCGAGGCCGGCCCGGTGGCGGTGTACGCGGGGCTGGCCTGACGGTGACCGCCGCTTAGACTTGCGGGGATGTCCGGTTCACTCATGCCCGCCGTGCGCGGCTACGGCGACTACCTGCGGTCCGCGGACGGGCGGCCGGCGCTGCTCGGGTTCCTCGGCGCGGTGCTGACCACGCTCGGCAGCTTCGGGGCGGGCGCGATCCGCGTGCACGACACCACGCTGGAGCAGACGCACCTGTCGTGGCTGCGGTTCGGTCACGGGCTGGTGCTCAGCTCGATCCTGTTCTGGACGGGGATCGCGCTGCTCGTGATCGCCTGGATCCGGATCGGCCGGTCCGCGCTCGCCGGGACGCTCCGGGCCCGGGACGTCGCCGGCACCGTCGCCCTGTGGATCGTGCCCCTGCTGGTGGCCGTGCCCCTGTACTCCCGTGATGCGTACTCGTACCTGGCGCAGGGCGCGCTGCTGCGCGACGGTTTCGACCCGTACGTGGACGGCCCCGTGGTCAACCCCAACGGCCTGCTCGACGACGTGAGCGGCATTTGGACCACCACCACCGCGCCCTACGGCCCGCTGTTCATCCTGATCGCGAAGGTGATCACGCAGCTGTGCGGCGACTCGGTGCTCGCCGGGGTGATCGCGCTGCGCCTGGTGATGCTCCCGGGCATCGCCCTGTCCGTGTGGGGCGTGGCGAAGCTGGCGCGCCACTTCGGCGCGCGCCCAGCCGTCTCGCTGTGGCTGGGGGTGCTCAATCCGCTGGTGATCGTGCACCTGGTGGGCGGCGTGCACAACGAGGCGCTCATGGTGGGGCTCATGGTCGCCGGTATCGCGCTGGTCCTGGACGGACGGCACCTGCTGGGCGTCGCCGTGATCGTGACGGCGGTGGCCGTGAAGGGCACCGCCGCGATCGCGCTGCCGTTCGTGGTGTGGATCTGGTTCCACCACCGGCGGGCGCGGGATCCGCAGGAGTCGGCGGCGAGGGCCTTCGCCACGGTGCTCGCCGCCTCGGTGGCGGCGTTCGTCGCGCTGTTCGCGGCGTTCTCCCTCGTCGCGGGCGTGGGCCTCGGGTGGACCACGGCGCTGGCGGGGTCGATCAAGATCATCAACTACATCACCCTGCCGACCGCGCTCGCGCAGATCACCGCGTTCGTCGCCGCGCCCTTCACGGACCTGCACCTGGCCCCGATCCTGGTGGTGACCCGTGCCCTGGGCATCGCGGCGCTCGCGATCACCCTGGTGGTGCTGTGGTGGCGGTTCCGGCAGGACGAACGGCGCAACGTGATGGGCATCCTGCTGGGCCTGCTCGCGGTGTGCGTGCTCTCCCCCGCGTCGCTGCCCTGGTACTACACGTGGCCGCTCGCGGTGGCGGGCGCGTTCGCGTGGTCGCGGCGCACGCTCGCGATCATCGCCGGGCTGTGCGTGTGGCTGATGGCGGTCTTCATGCCCACGGGTTCCATCGGCCTGTACTCGCTGTGGAACGTCGCGCTCGCGATCGCGCTGGGCGCACTGGCCGGGCGGTCCCTGCTGCGCCCGGACCCGCTGCAGGTGCGGCCGAGGCTCGGGCTGGCGCCCGCCACGGTCTGAGAGCCGGGACTCAGAAACCCATCGACTGCGCGCGGCGGATGACCTCGCGCGCGGAATCGGTGTGCAGCAACTCCGCGGGCGGGGCGCCCAGGTCGTCCTGCGGCTCGAACAGCCAGCGCAGGATCTCGTCGTCGCGGAAGCCGCCGTCGCGCAGCACGCTGAGCAGGCCGGTGAAGTGCTTGGCGATGGAGAACCGCCCGTCGACCTCTCCGAAGAAGAGCCGCGGGATGTGGTAATCGCCGCCGCGCCGCACCGCGATCAGCTGGTGGTCGCGCAGCAGCTGCAGCACCTTGGACTGCGACACGCCGAGGCCCTTGGAGACCGTGGCGATGTTGTAGGTGGACGTGCCCTCGGGCAGCAGATCGTCGCTGAGATGCGGGACGGAGCTCACCGTCACACTGTACCGAGCGCGTGGATTCGGCCCATTCACCCGTGCGGTCGCTAGGCTGAACTGTCGATACCGCCCACGTCGAGAGGAACCGGAGAAGGTGAACATCCCGCGCGACCGCCTGATCGGCGCCCGCATCGAGGGCCGCTACCGCATCGATGCGGTGATCGCGCGCGGCGGCATGTCCACCGTCTACATGGGCCTCGACCTGCGGCTGGACCGGCCGATCGCGATCAAGGTGATGGACCCGAAGTACGCGGCGGATGCGCAGTTCGTCTCCCGGTTCGAGTTCGAGGCGCGTGCCGTCGCCAAGCTCAAGGACCCCGGGCTGGTGGCCGTCTACGACCAGGGCGTCGACGGTGAGCTCGCGTTCCTGGTGATGGAGTTGGTCACCGGCGGCACGCTGCGCGAGTTGCTGGGCGAGCGCGGCCCGATGCCGCCGCACGCGGTGGCCGCGGTGATGGGCCCGGTGCTCTCGGCGCTGGGCACGGCGCACCGCGCGGGCCTGGTGCACCGGGACGTGAAGCCGGAGAACGTGCTCATCTCGGACGGCGGCGAGGTGAAGGTCGCCGACTTCGGCCTGGTGCGGGCGATCGCCGCGGCCTCTGTCACCAGCTCGTCGGTGATCCTCGGCACCGCCGCGTACCTCTCGCCGGAGCAGGTCGAGTCCGGCAACGCCGATCCCCGCTCGGACGTCTACTCCAGCGGCATCCTCGTCTACGAGTTGCTCACGGGGCAGGTGCCGTTCACCGGCGACACCGCCATCTCGCTGGCCTACCAGCGGCTGCACAACGACGTCCCACGGCCCAGCGCCGCGATCGCCGGGGTACCGCCGGAGTTCGACGAGTTCGTGGCCCGCGCGACGCACCGCGACCCGGCGCGCCGGTACGCGGACGGCTTCGCGATGGCGGAGGCGCTCAGCGCGATCGCCGACGACCTCGACCTGCCCCCGTTCACGGTGCCCGCCCCGCAGTCGAGCGCGGAGCAGCGGGCCGCCGCCGCGATGTACGCGCAGCGCGGCGAGCCGCTGATCCCCGCAGCGGCCGAGCCCACGGGCGCGCTGATGCCCGGCCAGCTCGTGCCGCCCGTGGCGGGATCGCCCGCGCCCACGCTCGCCCAGGCCCAGGTCCCCGCGCCCACTCCCGCCCAACCCGGCGGGCCCACCCCGGTGCAGCACACGCGCGCCGAGACCATGCACGAGCCGCTCCCGCCCGAGGCCGGGGCGACGGGCCCGGGGCCGACGGGCCGCCGACGGCTGCGGTCGTGGATCGTGGTGGCGCTCATCGCCGTCGTCGCGCTGCTACTGGCGTTCGGCGGCTGGTGGTTCGCGTCCGGCCAGTACACGACCGTCCCCAACGTGACGGGCATGGACCGCCCCACCGCCGAGAAGGCGATCCGGGCCGCGGGGCTCGACGTGGACCTGGACGGCACCTTCAGCAACGACATCACCGAGGGCACCGTGACGGGCCTCGACCCGTCGGCGGGCAGCCGGATCAGTCGCTTCGGGACCGTGACGATCGTGTACTCGCGGGGCCGGCCCACGGTCCCGCAGTTCCGCCCCGGGGACAGCCCGGAGAGCGTCGAGAAACTATTGCGCGACAACGGGCTCGTCCCCAAGCGGGGCCCCGCGCAGTTCAGCCGCGACATCGCGCAGGGCGGCGTCATCGGCCTCTCCCCGACGCCGGGGACCCGCGTCTCGGTCGGGGCGACGGTGACGGTGGTCGCCTCCGCCGGCAACCACCCCGTCGACATCCCGGACGTGCGGGGCCGCACGCCCGAGGAGGCGACGCAGCTGCTGCGCGCGGCGGGGCTCACCGTCACGGAGACCAAGCAGCAGTTCGACTCCGGGACCGAGGCGGGCAAGGTGTTCGGCACCGATCCGTCCGGCCAGGTCAACAAGGGCGGCAGCGTGACGCTGCTCGTCTCGAACGCGCTGACGGTGCCCGACGTGACCGGCAGGAGCGCCTCCGAGGCGCAGGAGATGCTCGAGCGCGCGGGCCTCGTCGCCGAGCTCACCGGCGAGACCGGTTCGGGGTCGGTGGTCACCTCGACCAGCCCGTCGGCGGGTGGCCGCGTGGACCCGGCGAACAAGCGCGTCACAGTGACCCTGGCAGCCCGGGTCACGGTGCCCTCGGTGACGGGGATGAACGTGGGCCAGGCCCGCTCCCTGCTGGAGGACGCCGGCCTGAAGGTGAAGGTCAACGGCATCTTCGCCTCCGACAAGTCCCAGGTGATCTGGCAGGATCCGGGCGGCGGCACCCGCGTGCAGGCGGGGTCGACGGTGACGATCACCGCCCTCCCCTGAACCCGCCCTCCCTCGAACCCCCACGGGCTACCGTGACCCCATGCACCGGTCGTCCGTCCTCACCCGCCTCGTGACCCTCGCCGCGATCGGATCCGTCGCGCTCGCCGGGTGTACCTCGACCCCGTCCGACGGTGCGCCCTCCTCGTCCTCCTCGCCCGCCTCGGCGTCCTCCTCCGCAGCGGGCGGGGTCGCGAGCCGGGTGGCCGCGCTGCTCGCGGAGGCGAAGGAGGCCTTCGACTCCCCCACCCGGGTCTCGAACGCGGGCAACACCGACAAGACCGTCGACAACATGGCGGTGGTCGAGCAGAAGCTGCTCGAGGCCTCCGCCCTCGCCCCGTACCGCGCCGACCTGCTGTTCAGCGCGGCGTCGGCGCGGATCGCGCAGAAGAACGTGCCGGGCGCGCTCGAGCTGTACCGGAAGGTCCTCTCCTTCGCCCCGGACGACGACGATGCGCACACCTACCTCGCCGTCTGGAACCGCTTCCAGGGCGATCCGGCCGGCTCCGCCGCGGAGGTCGAGCAACTGCGGCGGATCGCACCCGACCGGGTGCCGGAGGTCGAGGCGCTGTTCGCGGCGATCGACGGCGCCGTGGGTTCCCCGCTCACGGACGCGGTTCCGGCCGATGCCGCCCCGGACACCGGCATCGTGGTGCTGGGCTACGCGCTGAAGAAGGACGGCACGATGGACGCGCCGCTCATCAGCCGGTTGGAGAAGACGGTGGAGGTGGCCCGGGCGCTGCCGGCGGCGCCGATCGTGGTGACCGGCGGAGTGGAGCAGGCCGGCCGCACCGAGGGCGCGCTGATGAAGACGTGGCTGGTCGAGCACGGCGTCGACGCGGCGCGGATCACGGACGAGAACTTCGCGCGCACCACCGTCGAGAACGCGCTGTACAGCTCGTACGTGCTCGCGACCAAGCGGGTCGACCGCGCGATCCTGGTGAGCTCCGCGAGCCACGTGCGCCGCGGCACCGTCGACCTGGTGCTGGCCGCGCGGGAGAACCTGCCCGCGACCTTCACCGTGAGTTCCGTGGCGGCCGTGGACAAGCCGCTCGCCGAGCTCGCCGTCCCGTCGACCGACGAGCTGCGCAGCATCTACCGCGACGCCCTCAGCACGATCGGGCTGTGGAGCTACCGCAGCGCCCCGATGCTGCAGCGCTGACTCAGCCCCGCAGCACGCCGCGCAGGTCGTCGAGGACGGCCGGGTTCTCGATGGTCGACGGGACGGCCTCGTCGCGCCCCTCGGCGATGGCGCGCATGCTGCGCCGCAGGATCTTTCCGGAGCGGAACAGGTAACCGTCCTGCTCGAGGTAGCCGCCATCACCGGTGAGGTAGTTCCGGGGGAGGTGTTCGGGTACGACGAGACGTAGCGCTCGTCGTCGCCCCACAGGGTGGACAGGTCCCGGGCGGCAGGCCACCCCGTACCCGGGCACCGGGACGGTGGAACTGCCGGGCTCGACCGGCATAGGTTCGATCCCACGCGCCTATCCGCGCAGCATCTCCGCCACGAGGAAGGCCAGTTCCAGGCTCTGCTGGGTGTTCAGGCGCGGGTCGCACGCGGTCTCGTAGCGGCCGGCGAGGTCGGCGTCGGAGATGTCCTGCGCGCCGCCGAGGCACTCGGTGACGTTCTCGCCGGTGAGCTCCACGTGCACGCCGCCCGGGTGCGATCCGAGGGCGCGATGCACCTCGAAGAAGCCCTGCACCTCGTCCACGATGCGGTCGAAGTGGCGGGTCTTGTAGCCGGTCGAGGACTCGTGGGTGTTGCCGTGCATGGGGTCGCACTGCCAGATCACCTTGTGGCCGGTGGCCTCCACCGCCTCCACGATCGGCGGCAGCGCGGTGCGCACGTTGCCGTTGCCCATGCGGGAGATCAGGGTGAGGCGGCCGGGCTTGCGGTGCGGGTCCAGCCGCTCCACGTACTCCACCGCCTGCTCCGGGGTGGTGCTCGGGCCGATCTTGACGCCGATCGGGTTGTTGATCAGCTCCATCAGGGCGATGTGCGCGCCGTCCAGCTGCCGGGTGCGCTCCCCCACCCAGAGGAAGTGCGCCGAGAGGTTGTAGAGGATCTGTTGCGCCTCGGGATCGTCCGGATCGTCGGCCAGGCGCAGCAGCCCGCGCTCGTAGTCCAGCACCAGCGCCTCGTGGCTGGAGTAGATGGTGGCGGACTTGAGGTTCCGGTCCTCCACGCCGCACGCGGCCATGAACCGCAGGCCGCCGTCGATCTCGGCCGCGAGCGCCTCGTACCGCGCGCCGGCGGGCGAGTTCGCGACGAACTCGCGGTTCCATTCGTGCACCTTGTGCAGGTCCGCCATCCCGGAGCCGGTCACCGCGCGCACCAGGTTCATGGCGGCGCTGGCGTTCGCGTACGCACGGATCAGGCGTGACGGGTCGTGCTTGCGGACGGCCTCCTCCGGCGGGAAGCCGTTGACCATGTCGCCCCGGTAGCTGGTGAGGCCGAGGGCGTCGGTGTCCGAGGAGCGCGGCTTGGCGTACTGGCCGGCGATCCGGGCGACCTTCACCACCGGCATCGACGCGCCGTAGGTCAGCGCCACCGCCATCTGCAGCAGGGTGCGGATGTTGGCGGCGATGTGCGGCTCCGTGTTGTCGACGAAGGTCTCCGCGCAGTCGCCGCCCTGCAGCAGGAACGCGCGTCCCAGCGCGACCTCGGCGAGCTGGTCCTGCAGCGACTGGATCTCGGGCGGCACGGTGATGGGCGGCACCGATTCGAGCACGGTGCGCATCGCGTCCGCCTGCTCCCGCGGCCAGCTCGGCTGCTGCAGCGCGGGCTTGGCCAGGGCGTCGTCGAGGCGCTCACGCAGGTCTCCCGGGAGAGCCGGGAGCTTGGGGAGGGTTTCGATGGGGACGTCGACGGTCCAGTTCACTGCCACGCGTGCAAGATTACGCCGACCCTAACCCCGGGTGATCGCTCGGTACTTGGCCAGGTTGTGGCGTGCGTCGGCGAGCGCGTCGTGGGCGTCCGACGGTGCCGGGGGCAGAGCGGGGCGGCCGCGCTCGTCCCACAGCTGCTTGAGCTCGCGGGTGAACCGGGGCATCTGGCGCGGCAGCGCCGTCATCGGTCCCCACAGCTGGCACAGCGCCACGTGGTCGTACGCGGCCACCCAGGCCCACAGCTCGATGTCGCCCGGGCCTGCGGTGAGGAAGTCGAACACGCCGTCGCGGATGGCAGCCCTGGACCGCCACGCGCGGCTCGCGGGCGGCGGCAGCTTCGGCAGCACGTTCGCGCGCACCCACGGCCCCGCCCGTTCCGGATCGAATTCCGTGGAGACCGCGTAGAACTCGCGCCCATCCTCGCCGACGACCCCGATCGAGACCAGGTCGATGGTGCTTCCGTCCTCGATGAACTCCAGGTCGTAGAAGTACTTCACGGGGGTCGACGCTACGCGGCCCCGGCCGTGCGCCCCCCGGCCGGGACGACCACACCATCCTTGACGTCCTGCGCGTAGACGTCCACGTAGGCCTGTCCGGACAGCTTCATCAGCTCGTACATCACCTCGTCGGTGATGGCGCGCTCGATGAACCGGTTGCCGGCCATTCCCTCGAACCGGGAGAAGTCGAGGGGCGCGCCGATCCGGACCCGCACCCTGGTCGGGCGGGGCAGGGTGGATCCGGGCGGGTTGAACTTCTCCGTGTCCACCATGGCGACCGGGATGATCGGCGCGCCGGTCTCCAGCGCCATGCGGGCCATGCCGGTCTTGCCCTTGAACAGCCGGCCGTCGGGGCTGCGGGTGCCCTCCGGGTACAGGCCGAGCAGCTGCCCCTGCTCCAGGGCGCCGATGCCCGCGTTGAGCGCGTCCTGCGCCGCGTCCGCGCTGCCGCGGACGATCGGGATGCAACCCACCGAGCTGAAGAACCACTTCTTGAAGGCGCCCTTGGGCCCCTTGCCGGTGAAGTACTCGCTCTTGGCCAGGAACTTGATGGGGCGCGGCACCATGAGCGGCAGGAAGAACGAATCCATGACCGCCAGATGGTTGCTCGCGAGGATCGCCGGCCCGTCCTTCGGCAGGTTCTCCAGTCCCGTGACGCGGGGCCTACCGAGCAGCCGCAGCACCGGCCCGATGAGGATCCACTTGAACACCAACCACCACATGTCGCCCAGCTCCCCGATTCCGCCTGACGTGTCGGTGATCACTCTACCGACGGTGCGCCCGGGCCGCCCCTCGATCGCCGCTCACAGCACCTGCGCCAGGAACGTGCGCAGCCGCTCGCTCTCCGCGCTCTCGAACACCTTCTCGGGGGCCCCGGTCTCGACGACGCGGCCCTCGTCCATGAACACGACGTTGTCGGAGACCGTCCGGGCGTAGCCCATCTCGTGGGTGACCACGATCATCGTCATCCCCTGGGTCGCGAGGTCGGCCATGAGCGCGAGCACGCCCTTGACCAGCTCCGGGTCCAGGGCCGAGGTGGCCTCGTCGAAGAACATGACCTGCGGCCGCATGGCCAGCGCACGCGCGATCGCGACGCGCTGCTGCTGGCCGCCGGACAGGTTCGAGGGGCGCTGATCGGCCTTCTCCCGCAGGCCCACCACGTCCAGCTCGCGGAGGGCGAGCTCGCGGGCCTCGTCGGCGCTGAGCCCGCGCAGCTTGCGCGGGCCGAGGGCGATGTTGTCGACCACCGACTTGTGCGGGAACAGGTTGAACTGCTGGAACACCATGCCGATCCGGCGGCGCAGCTCGTCCGGATCGTCCTTGAGCACGGAGCGCCCGTCGAGCAGGATGTCGCCCTTCTGGGGCTCGTGCAGCCGGTTGAGCACCCGCAGCAGCGTCGACTTGCCCGAGCCGGACGGCCCGATGACGGTGGTCGTGGTCCCCGCGGGGACGTCGATGTCGACGCCGCGCAGCACGTGGTTGTTGCCGAAGGACAGGTGCAGGTCCGTGCCCGTCAGGGAGACGGGTTCGATCGCGAGCGGCTCGGTCGGGTCGGTCTTCTCGGTCTCGGTCATGGCGGTCAGCCCTTCTCCACGGCGACGTCGAGTTCGCGGGGTACGTCCCGCTTGCCCGAGCGCAGTCGTGCGTCGATGTGGTTCACGAGGTGGGTCAGCGGGATCGTCAGGACCAGGTAGAACAGGCCCGCCGCGACGAGCGGCGAGAGATTGCCGGTGTCGGCGTTGAGATCTCGGCCCACGGCGAACAGTTCGCGCTGGGTGGCGAGCAGCCCCAGGAAGTAGATCAGCGAGCTGTCCTTGATCAGCGAGATGAACTGGTTCATCAGCGCGGGCAGCACGCGACGGACGCCCTGCGGGATGATCACCAGCGACATCGACTGCCGGTAGCTGAACCCGATCGCGCGCGCCGCCTCCATCTGCCCGGCCTCCACCGACTGGATGCCGGACCGGAAGATCTCGCCGATGTACGCCGCGGCGAGCAGGCCGAGCGCGATGGCGCCCAGCCAGTACGGGTTGTTGCCGGTGAGGTCCTTGACCACCGGCCCGATGCCGAGGCCGAACAGCAGGATCACCACCACCGCGGGCAGGCCGCGGAAGATGTCCGTGTACACCCGCGCGGGCCAGCGCAGCCAGCGGGTCCGGGAGATCCCCGCCACCGCGAGCAGCAGGCCGAGCACGGTGCCGATCAGCCCCGAGACGATCGCCAGGATCAGCGTGTTGGGCAGGCCCGTCTTGAGCAGGTACGGGAAGGCCTCCTTGTAGAGGCGCCAGTTGAAGAAGGTGTCGCGGAGCTGCGCGAGGGTGCCCTTCTGCTCCTGCGCGGCCTCGGCCGGCTTGGTCGCCGCGTGCTCCTTGGCGAGCTGCGCGAAGTCGGGCAGCTGCGGCGCGGGCGCCGCCTTCGAGCCGGGCTTCCAGCCCTCCGGCAGTTCGCGCGGGACCCAGTCGGAGTAGAGCTTGGCGTAGGTGCCGTCCTCGATGATCGCGTCCAGGCCCGAATTGAGGGCGTCGACGAGCGGCTTGTTGCCCCGCGCGACGGCCCACCCCACGTAGTTGTTCACGGAGAAGGTGTTCTCCACGATCTGCGTACCGTCGCCGGGCTTGACCTGTCCGTCGGCCTGCTGCGAGGGCGCGATCCACGCGCCGATCTGCCCCGAGCGCAGGTTCGCGTAGGCGGTGGCGTAGTCGGGGAACTTCACCGGCTGCAGCTTGAGGACGTTGACCACGTACTCCTCCTGCACCGTGCCCTGGACCACGCCGATCCTGGTGCCCGCGTTCAGGTCCCCGAATCCCTTGATCGGGGAGCCGCTCGCGACCACCAGGGAGAAGTAGCCGAAGTCGTAGCCGTTGGTGAAGTCGACGGTGGCGCGGCGCGCGTCCGTCGCGGTGATCGACGAGGAGCCCACGTCGTAGCGCTTCGTGGCCACCGAGGCGAGCAGGCCGGAGAACTCCGTCCCGGAGAACTCGACCTTGAGCCCGAGCTTCGCCGCGACGGCCTTGAGCAGTTCGTTGTCGAAGCCGGTGTAGGTGCCGGTGGCCCGGTCGAGGCAGATGCTCGGCGGGGCGTCGCCGAGGGTGCCGACGGTGATCGTGCCCGGGTTGATCAGCCCGAGGGCGCCCACGTCGATCCTGTCGAGCGGCACCACGTCCGGGGTCGTGTACTTGTCGACGTCCTGATCGCCGGCGGCGGCGAGGTTCAGCGGCGCGGCCGAGGCCGCCTCCACGCCGGGCGGCGAGCACTTGCCCTTGTCGGGGGCCGCGGCGGCGGAGCCCATGGGAGACAGGAGTGCCAGGAGCATGCCGAGCAGCGGGATCACGGCCAGGAGCGCGGCGCGGCGGGCCGTTCTGTGTGCAGTCACGCGTGGGAAGCCTACGGGCGCGGTCCCCGGGAGACGAGATATACGCTCACCGGTGGTTCGTACTCGCCTGCGTCGAGCTCGCCGCGAGCGCGTCCCGGGCGAGGGCCGCGGCGCCGAGCATGCCGGCGCGCTCGCCGAGCTCGGTGGCGCGGATGCGGGCCTTGCGCCGGTACCGGCCGCCCGTCCGCGGCCGGGCGTTGTGGTCGCGGGCGGCGGCGAGGGCCGCCCGCGACGAGGCGCCGACCCCCCCCGCCAGCACCATCAGGTCCGGGTCGAAGACGTCGCTGACCATCGCGAGGCCCACCCCGAGCCAGCGCGCCAGTTCGCCGACGGCCTCCTGCGCGACGGGATCGCCGGCCTCCGCCGCGGCCGCCACCTTGCGGCCCGTCAGCGATCCCGGGTCCTCGGCCAGCTCCCGCGCGAGCAGCACGCCGCGCGATCCCTTGGGCCCCATCAGGTCGATCGCGGTCTCCACCAGTGCGGTCCCGCTGCAGTACCGCTCCCAGCAGCCGCGCTTGCCGCAGTCGCAGGGCCGGCCGTCGGGCACCACCTGCAGGTGGCCGAGCTCCGGGGCCACGCCGAACGCGCCACGGTAGATCTCGCCGTCGATCAGCAGGCCGGCCCCGATGCCCGTGCCGAGGGCGACCACGCACGTCACCCGGGACCGGCGCGCCGAGCCGTGCACGTACTCGGCCCACGCGGCGGAGTTGGCGTCGTGCTCCATCACCACGGGCAGGCCGATGCGCTGCGCCATCTCCGCGGGCACGGCGGTGTCCCGCCAGGGCAGGTGCGGCGCGAACGCGACCCGCTGCCGCGCGGGGTCGAGGAACCCGGCGACGGCGAGGCCAACGGCCCGCGCGTCGTGCTCCACGCACAGTTCCTGCACCACGCGGTCCAGGCACCGTTCGAGCGCGGCGCCGCTGCGCGGGGTCTCCGCCCGCGCCGTGTCGACCACGGTGCCGTCCTCCGTCACGACGCCCGCCCGCACGGACGTGCCGCCGATGTCGATGCCGATCGTCAGCGTCATTCGTCGGGCCCCTCCTCGGTGCCGGTCAGCCGGACGTCGATGCGCTCGTACCCCCCCTGCTGCGCGGGCGGGTCGGCGGGTTCGGCGCCGCCGGGCCGATCCGGGGGCGGCGCCGCCCCGGCCACGGTCGCGAGGTAGTCGGCGGCCACCGCGGCGGCCGCGATCCGGGCGCTGCCCAGTAGGTCCTCCGCGAGCCGCAGCAGGTCCGCGAGCACCTCGTCGGCGAACCGGCCCAAGGACTTCGACGCCTCGGTGGCGAACGGCTCGACGTGCCTGGCGACGGCGCCGCCGAGCGCGCACAGCCGGCACGCGCCGGGTTCGCCCTCGGGATGCGCGGAGTGTTCGGCGAGGGCCGCCGCGATCCACGGCCGCGCCGTCTCGAACAAGCGGGTCGCGGAGGCGAGGAACTCCTCGGCCGAATCCGGGGTGGTTTCAGCCACGGGGCCACACCTGGGGGTCGGGGACGAAGGTCACGCGCAACTCCCCCTCCTCGTACCTGGCGCCCGCGACGATGCAGCGGCGCAGCACCGACGGTAACCGGATGCGGCGCCGTACGCCCTGGGCTTCGACCACGACATCCTCCTCGACCCGGCCGAGCCCGATCGTGGTGGGGTCCACCAGCGGCAGCGCGACGGCCCACTCGTACCGCGCGTCGAGGCCCGTGCCGCCCGTCGGGCGGACCTCGGGTTCGGGGACGAGCGCCGGGGTCGCGTCGAGGATCGCGTCCGCGTCCCGGGCCAGCGCGGCCGCGTCGTGCGGGGTGAGGACCGGCTCCGCGGCCTCGACCGTCTCGATCACGGGACGGTCGAGCACCGTCGCCACCTCGGCGATCGCCTCCCGGGCATCGTCCTGGGCCGCGACCCGCGCCCGCACCATCCGCACGGCGGGGTGGGCCAGGTCCAGCGCGAACCGGTCGTCCACCTCCAGCAGCCGGTTGAGCACGAGGGCCACGGGGCGCAGGCCCAGCACCTCCAGCGCGGCGAGCTGCGCCTGTGCGAGCGCGGCGCGGCCGGCGTCGCCGGTCAGCACGTGCACCAGCTGCAGGACGGACCGGTCGGCGACGAACCGGGCCAGCTGGTCGGCGAGGCCTGCGAGGGGCTCGGCGAGCAGGACCGCGGCGAGGCCTCCGGCCGCGGGCCCGGCGGCGGGCCCGGACAGCCGGATGTGCCGCGGCCACACCCGCTCCAGGTACGCCGCGAGCGAGGCGGGGGCGGTGAGCAGGGCGACGAGGCCGTCGAAGGCCGGCCCGTCGACGACGACGGTGCGGTACACGCCGGACTCCCCGTGGCCCCGGACCGCGCGGAGCACGAGGAGGTGCTCCGCGTCGGCGAGCCCGGTCAGCTCGGGCGGCTCGAGGGCGAAGGGATCGAACCCCGACACGGCACCATCGGACTCGGGGACGCCCCGACCGGCCCGGACCGTGGCGGAGAGGCTCCCCCACCACTGCGCGAGCAACTCCACGGGGTTGAGGTGCACGTGGTCGAACCCGCCCGTCCCCTCGGCAAGGAGCGGGTCGACGACCCGGCCGACCGTGACCAGCAGGGTGCGGTCGCGGGCCGCGGCGCGCGCGGCGAGGGCCGCGGCCACCGTGGTCCGGCCCGATCCTCCGGCCCCGGTCACCAGCAGCAGTCGGGTCGCGGCGGCGTCGCCGGACATCAGGATGGCGCCGCCGACTCGCCCTCGACGTGGCGCTTGAGCTCCTTGAGCGCGGTGTCGGTGATCGCCTTCTCCGCCTTGCGGCGGAGCATCCCGAGCATCGGGATCTGCAGGGTGACCTCGAGCGTGTACGTGACCGTGGTGCCGGACCCGTCGGCGCTGGGCGTCAGGTCGTACCGGCCGTGCTGGGTGCTCTGCAGCGTGCTCGCCGCGAGGTCCCACTCGACGGAGCGGCCGCCGGGCGCCCACCGGTACTCGAGCTCGTAGGTGTCGCGGAGGAAGCCCTCCTCGAGCACGAACCGCACCCGTCGCGGCGCGCCGTTCTCGGTGGTCTCCAGGACGGTGACCTCGCGGGCGGCGGAGACCCACTCCGGGTACCGGTCGAAGGCGGAGATCGTCGCCATGATCCGCTCCGGCGGCGCGGCGATGACGATGGATTCGCGAGTGCGGTCCGCGTCAGACACGCTCCACCTCCCCCGCTGCGGGCGTCGCCGGGCCGCCGAGCACGCGGCCGTCCTCGGCGGTGAACTTCACGTCGAACATGGCGTCGTGCCCGCGGATCCGGCGCGCACGCACGTCGGCGACGACCCGTTCGGGCGTCGTCGGGCCGGTGGGCTCGGCGTGCAGGAAGTAGTGCAGCAGGCTCCCGTCGAGATGCGGCTCGATCCAGAACTCCGAGGTCCCGGTGACGGCACCGTCGACCTTCCACCGAATGCCCAGATCACCCCGGTCCTCGGTGACGGTCAGCCGCAGGTCCGGGAACCAGCCGCGCCACCGCTGCGCGCCCGCCATCGCGGCGGCCACGGCACTCGGGTGGGCGGCGACGAAGGCGACGTCGGCCACTTGGATGGTGCTCACCTCCTAAGCTTCACACATCGGGCCACCGGGTGGACGGTGCCGGGTCGGTTCGGGCCCGGAACGGGCCGCGAGCAGCGGTGTAAGGTTCACCACGAACCGTCGTTTGCGACCCGGAGGATTCGTGCGCGAGATCAGCGTCCCCGCCAATTACACCATCGACCCGTCGGCCTCCACGGTCGATGTGGTCTTCGACGCGGCCCGCACGGACCCGGACAGCGTGCGGGTCAAACGGCTCGTCGACGGGAACTGGGAGCCGGTCACCACCAAGCAGTACGAGCAGGAGATCCTCAGCGTCGCGAAGGGGCTCGTCGCGCAGGGCGTGCAGCCCGGCGACCGCGTCGCGCTGGTCTCCTCCACCCGCTACGAGTGGCCGGTGATCGACTTCGCGATCTGGGCGGTGGGCGCGGTCACCGTGCCGGTGTACGAGACCAGTTCCTCCGGGCAGATCGACTGGATCCTCGAGGACTCGGACGCGGTGCTGATGATCATCGAGGGCGAGAAGCAGGCCGCCGAGGTGGCCGAGCTCAAGGGACTGCACAACGTGAAGCGGGTCCTGCAGATCGATCCGTCCGACGGGGACCCGGGGGCGGTCGCGACCCTGACCGCCGAGGGCGAGGGCGTCACCGAGGAGCAGGTGCACGCCGGCCGGGCGGGGGTGCGGGCGGAGGACCTCGCGACGCTGATCTACACGTCGGGAACCACGGGGCGGCCCAAGGGCTGCGAGCTGACGCACTCGAACCTCATGAGCGAGGCGGAGGCGATCCTCGCGTCGCCGTTCGGCGAGGCGATCCGCGGCGGGTCCAACGTGATGTTCCTACCGCTGGCGCACGTCCTCGCCCGCGCCGTGAACATCGCCTGCTTCAAGGGCGGCGCGCTCGTGGGCCACTTCAACGACACCAGGAACCTGGTGCCGCAGTTCTCCGTGTTCAAGCCCACCCTCATCCTCTCGGTGCCCCGCGTGTTCGAGAAGGTGTTCGCGTCCGCGCAGCAGAGCGCCGTGGACGGCGGCAAGGGCAAGATCTTCGACGCGGCGGTGCAGACCGCGATCGAGTACAGCGAGTCGCTCGACAACGGTGGGCCCGGCCTGCTCCTCAAGGCCAAGCACACCCTGTTCGACAAGCTGGTCTACGGCAAGCTCAAGTCCGCCCTCGGCGGGAACTGCAAGGTCGCCATCTCGGGCGGCGCCCCGCTGGGCGCGCGCCTCGGGCACTTCTTCCGGGGCGTGGGCGTCACGGTGATGGAGGGTTACGGGCTCACCGAGTCGACGGCCGCGATCACCGTGAACGTGGCGGGCGCGCAGAAGATCGGCACCGTCGGGCGGCCCCTGGCCGGGCAGGCCGCGAAGATCGGCGAGGACGGCGAGATCCTGCTGAAGGGCTCCGTCGTGTTCCGCGGGTACTGGCACAACGAGGAGGCCACCAAGGCGGCCCTCGAGGACGGCTGGTTCCACACGGGCGATCTCGGTTCGATCGACGACGACGGCTTCCTCTCGATCACCGGTCGCAAGAAGGAGTTGATCGTGACCGCGGGCGGCAAGAACGTCTCGCCCGCCGGCCTCGAGGATGCGCTGCGCGGCAACCCGCTGATCTCGCAGGCGATGGTCGTGGGCGATGCGCAGCCGTTCATCGCCGCGCTGGTCACCATCGACCCGGAGGCGTTCCCGCAGTGGAAGTCCGCGCACGGCAAACCCGAGTCCGCCACCGTCGCAGACCTGCGTGACGACCCGGACCTGGTGGCCGAGATCAACAAGGCCGTGGCGGCCGCCAACGAGACCGTCTCGCACGCCGAGGCGATCAAGAAGGTGCGGATCCTGCCGGAGGACTTCTCCGAGGAGACCGGCGAGATGACCCCCACCATGAAGGTCAAGCGGAACGTGGTGTCGGAGAAGTACGCCGACGACATCGCCCAGCTCTACGCGAAGTAGCTCTCAGACGTAGAACCGCCGCACCGGATCCCGGTGCGGCGGTTCTGTTCTCCTATCGGGCGGATCAATTTGGGATTGCCCGGACTCGCCACACTTCGCCGGACCCGGGCATCGCCCTCAACTCGACACCGGTCCGACGTAGCCGCCGCTCGAATTCGCGACGCCGAGCACCCATCGGCCTTCTCCGGCCTCCAGTTCCACCCCGAAGTCCCGCGTGCCCACACGGAACGCCACGCGGTACCGGCATTTCGGCTCGAAGATGCCGCGGAACGCGCGCACCGGAACGTCGTATTCGTACTTGGACTCACGTGCCGGATATGTCCGGACGACCACCTCGGCCACCTCGCCCGCCAGGTGGTCGAGGTCGTCGTTCTCGGGTATGACGATTCGTTCGGGAACGGAATGCGGTACGAGGGCACGCCTGACTGCTCCCGCGCCGACCCACCCGGTTGCGCGGAAGATTCCGCTCACACGTACCGGCCCGTTCGACCAATCGACGGCGGCCGAGGCCGGTTTCACCGAGCACGCGCCGATTCGCTGGGCGCCGATCGGCTCCGGGGCCGGTGTCACCGCGGTGTCCCCCACACAGGCCGCCGCGAGGTACACCGCAAGGGTCATCGCGGGAACGGAGAGCACGCGTCGCATTGACACATGATACCGAACTCGCAATCCTGTATCAGGAATACGCGCGGGTGGTCAGTACGGGTTGAGCAGGGTCTGCAGGCGGTGGCCGAGGTGGCGCCAGTTGAAGTGCTCGGACACCAGTTCGCGGCCGCGGGCGCCCATCGTCGCGGCACGATCCGGATCGGCGAGGAGGCCGGCGACGGCATCGGCGATCGCCTCCACATCGCGGCCGGGCACCACGTGACCGGACTCGCCCTCCCACACCGTCTCGGGTGCGCCACCGGAATCCCCTGCCACGACGGGCTTTCCGGTCGCGGAGGCCTCGAGGAAGACGATGCCGAGGCCCTCCACGTCGAGGCCCGCGCCGCGGGTCCGGCACGGCATGGCGAAGACGTCGCCCAGGTTGTGGTGCGCGGCGAGCTCGTCGGCCGCCACCCCTCCGGTGAAGATCACGGCGTCCTCGACGCCGGTGTCCCGCACGAGCGCGTGCAGGGTGTCCGCGTACGGTCCGCCGCCGACGATGACCAGCTTCGCGCCGGGAACCCGCGCCCGGATGCGCGGCAGCGCCCGGATCAGCATGTCCTGCCCTTTGCGCGGCACCAGACGCGAGAGGCACAGCACGACGGGCTCGTCGTCGCCCAGGCCGTACCGGCGGCGCAGTTCGGAGCGGGCGGCACCGTCGGGCTTGAAGACGTCCGTGTCGACGCCGGGCGGAAGGTGCTCGAGGGCGGCCCGGGGGCCGAACGCGGCGGAGAAGCGCCCGCGCGTGTACTTGCTGACGTAGGTGACCACGTCGGTGGTTTCCCCGATGCGGCGCAGGCACGCTCGGGCCGGCGGCAGCATGGACCAGCCGACCTCGTGGCCGTGTGTGGAGGCGACGGTGCGCAGTGCGCCCGCGTCCTTCAGGGGCGCGCCGAGGAGGGCGAGCGGCGCGGCGGCACCGAACCACACGGTCTCGATATCGCGCTCCCGCACCAGGTTCCGCGCTCGGCGCAACGCATCGGGGCTCGGCAGTAGCAGCGTTGTGGGGTGCCGGACCACCTCGAACGGCTGCGCGGCGTCGTACTCCTCGCTCCCCCGCCAGCGCGAGGCGTACACCACGAGCTCGTCCGCCGGCAGCTGCCGGACGAACGCCTGCAGATATGTCTGGATGCCCCCGGGACGGGGCGGGAAGTCGTTGGTGACCAGCAGCGTGCGCGGCATGGATCAACCGTACTGGCCGGCACCACGCGCGTTGCAGTACCCCTGACGGGTCGGGTTCCGCCGCACCGCGAATACACTCGATGTTCGATTCTATCTAGCGCTATCGCACACGGCGGCGTATTGTGGAGGCATGACACTACCGGCGGTATTGAAGGCTGTACCTGGGGAATTGATTCCCCCGGGTCTCGCCGGTGTGTGCGGGCGGGA